>DAOUAJ010000209.1:0-1863 GCA_034433615.1 Anaerolineae bacterium
TGCAGGGCCAGGGTGAAGAGTTGGCCGATGCCCAGCCTGAGTGCCACCGCCGTGCCCATCAGTCCCAGGTCGCCGAAGAAGACCAGCACAAGCCACAGGAAGAGGGCTATGCCCACGGCCGTGGTCCCCTTCTTAACCGCAGCGGAGATGAGGAATCCCAGGCTGAGGCTGGTCGAGGCTAGGAGGAAGGCCAAAACGACCAGAGCCAGGTAACTGCCTGCCTGAGCCGTTCCCCCCAGCCAGGCAATGACCAGGCCACTCAACCCGAAGCCGAGGGTGAGCGCGGCCAGTAGTGCCAGCGCCAGGCCCAGATACTTGCCCATGAGCACCTCGAACTGGGTGACAGGCTGAGCCAGCAGGTACAGCAGGGTGCCACGCTCCCGTTCGCCGGCCAGACTGAGGGCCCCCAAAGTCAGGCCCATAAGTGGAACGATGAGCAACACCAGGTTGATGAGGCTGGCCCCCGTCCGACTGAAGCTGGCCAGCCCAGAGGATTCCACCTCCGACAGGCTCAGCCAGGCCAGAGCCAGAGACAGGCCCGCGAAAGCCGCCGCGTAGAGCACGAACCAGCGGTTGCGGCGAGCATCGTGTAGCTCCTTTTGAGTCAGCACCAAGATGCTACCCAGGTCAAGCATTCAAGTCCGCCCCCTCCGCTACGGGAGAGTGGAGATTAGAGATTGGAGGTCGGAGGTTGGCCATCAGCAAATTCTGAAAGGCCAGTTGGCTCCCGAAACCTTCCATATCCAATCTCCAATCTCTGATCTTCCTAAACTCCTCCGACGAACAATCCGCCGTTGGCCGCCCCTGCTCCATAATCAAGACACGGTCGGCCAGGGCTAAAACCTCCTCCGGGCGGTGGGAGGAGAAGACCAGCGTCTTGCCGGCTGCCTTGAGCTCGGCCAGCAGGGCCAGAAAACCCTCGCGCGCTCGCGCATCCAGATTGGCCGTCGGCTCATCGAGCACGAGCAGCGGCGGATCGGCCAGCAAGGCCAGGGCCAGCGCCAGGCGCTGCTTCATCCCTCCCGAAAGGTCGCGCACCCGCTTGCCCGCATGCTCCGTCAGCCCCAGGCGCTCCAGCAACCCTTCAGTGAGCCCGGCGGGCGATTTCTTGAGCCGGGCGTAGAAGTGCATCGTCTCACGCACGGTCAGATCGTCGTGGAAGTTCAGTTCTTGCGGCACGAAGCCCACCAGCCGGCGGGCCGCCTTGCCTTGCAGGTTCACGTCCAGGCCGTCCAGGTAAACTGTCCCTTCATAGGGCATGAGGCCCAACAGGCAGCGCAACGCCGTGGTCTTGCCCGCGCCGTTGGGCCCCCACAACGCCACAGCCTCGCCCGGCCTGACGTCGAACGAAAGGTGGTCAACGGCCACTAGCCTGCCGAATCGTTTGGTGAGATCGTGTACGTGAACCATGATGGAATGTCCTGGATCGGGAGCTGCGTGGTGCGTGGTACGTGGTGCGGGATACGTAATGCGTGATCCGTAATGCGTGATGCGTGATGCGTATTCCGTAAGGAGGGTCAGGATGGTCGCCAGGGTGAGCAGGCTGGCGGAGGCAATCTCTAGCGGCCGGCTGGACGGCCGAGGGCCGGTGGGAATCCCCTTCAGGGCCGGTGGGGCCATCAACGGCCGGGCGTCGGTCAGCTTCGGCTGCAGCCTGACGAAAGGGAAAGCGCGGGCGGCAAAATCTATCGCCTGCGCGGCCGGGCTGTAGATGAACAGCCGCAGCGCCGGGTGTCGGTCCATCAGGTTCTCGAACAGGCGCTCCGCCCGATAGGGGATGTCCCCCAGCCCGTCGCCATCCCCGTCGTAGCCGACGTAGTCGCTCCAGTAGTTGCCCCGCCCATTGATAGCCCAGAGGTTCCC
>DAOUAJ010000210.1:0-2244 GCA_034433615.1 Anaerolineae bacterium
CCGCCGCCGGGCAAGACCGGCTGGCCGTGGACGGCGGAGAGCCCGCAATTGCCGGACACGATGCCCGATGGCCGGCCCTGGCCGCGGGTAAGCATCGTCACGCCGTCGTACAACCAGGCGCAGTTCATCGAGGAGACGATCCGCTCGGTGCTGCTGCAGGGTTATCCTGACCTGGAGTACATCATCATAGACGGCGGCAGCACCGACGGTACGGTTGATTTGATCCGCAAATACGAACCATGGATTGCGTATTGGATCAGTGAACCCGATCGAGGGCAGAGCCACGCCATCAACAAGGGTTGGGCAGCCGCAACAGGTGACTGGCTGGGCTGGCTAAATGCGGATGACATTTACTTGACGGGGGTGCTGAATCGAGTCAGCGCGCTCTTTCCCGATAGCGCTCAGGTTGACCTGGTTTATGGAGACGTCCAATATGTGGATGTCACCGGCGCGCCGCGAGACCTCAACACGAAGTCTGAGTTCAGCCTGCGTGACATGGTGATGAGAGGAGGCTTGATCCATACACCCGCTGTGTTCTGGCGCAGAAGCCTCAATGAGGCGGCCGGTTCACTGGACGAGAACCAGCACTACGCCATGGACAACGACTTCTGGCTGCGGGTCGCGCCGCACGCGCGCTGCCGTTATCTGCCCGGCGCCATGGGGACCTTCCGCCGGCATGAAGGCAGCAAGACCGTGAACTCGGAGCTGGCGCTGGTCAACGAGAACTTCGAGATTTACCGGAGGCGGCTAGCCGAACCGCCCTATGTCACCCTCCTGACCCGGCAGGAAGCCGATACGATCCTGGGCGGATTCCTCTGGCAGATGGGTGTTTTGTTGCTGCGTATGGGACAAACACAGGAAGCCATCCAACACTTCAGAGATGCGATTGATACCTATCACGTGCTGCAAGCCCCTGAAGTCGCGGCTCTACGCTCTGTGAAAAACATTCTGGAGAATCATGTGCTTGAACGCGCCGAGGTAAACCGGATTTTGCAGATAGTACCGCTGGATGAGAAAACGCGGCGCTGGTTCTCGGCGCTGGCCTGGGATCAGTACTGGCAAGTGTGCTTCTATGGCGGCTTCATACGCGGTGACTCGGGGCTGGTGTTACGCAGCGCAATCCCGTTGGCACGGCATACGCCGCAACGACTTCTTCAGCGTGGCTTCCTGTCAATTTGCGCGCGTGCTGCGGTGGACTCTTTCAGCAAGGCCGGCCATGCTGCGTAAACACATCCTGCTTCTCATCTTGCTCTTCTATCTCTGGTCAGCAGCAGGCCTATGGCCGACAGCCCGCGCACAACAAAGCGATGAAGCCTGGTCGGAACCAGTGATGCTCCTGAGTGGGCCGCCTACCGACAATGGCACCAATCCTATCGTGTATACGGGGCCTTCAAACAACACGCACTTGCTCTACTTCGGCCGGCCGGCGGATGAACCGGATGGCCCCTTTTCTCTCTACTACGCCCGTTGGCAGGACGGCGGGTGGACATCTCCGAGGGATGTTCTGGTTACGCCCGACAACGCCTTGCCGCCCACTTTAACGGCCATCGAGGATTCGCAAGGCTATTTGCATGTCATTTGGAACACCAACGCGATCTGGTACACCCGGGTTCATCTTCAAGAAACTGGTGACCTGCGTAGCTGGCAAACGCCGGTCATGCTCTACGGCGATCGGCTGCCGCTGGAGGTGGCAGCAGCCATCGATTCAGAGGACCAAATCCACCTGGTGATATCAACCCGCGCCAACACGATGGAGTATCTTCCAGTGGCCACGGACGGATCAACTGGCGCACCGATCCAACTGAACGTGATCACGGACAAAGAATCCTTCCCTTATCGCATTTCCATCATCGCCACGTCCGGGGGCAGATTGCTCACCTGTTGGGCCACCACAGGGGGGAGTGCTGAGGGCGTCTGGTGTTCGGCTTCTAATGACAAAGGAAATCATTGGGATGCGCCAGAGCGCATCCCAGCTGAATACCGGGGAGCAAGGCTTGTCTATTTCCCTTCGACGAACCAGGTTGGGCGCCTCACCTGGGCAAGCGGCAGCATCGGAGGTCGCCATCTGCAGCTTTCCGACGATGACGGCCGAACATGGTCTGCGCCGATTGATCTGACTCAAGGTAAGGCTATGACAGGCTACACTGGCCAGGTGGCGGCTATGGACTCGGCCAGAAATATTCACGCCTTGATCAATCCCGGCGATGGTAGATACGTCCATGTCAGAACAAAAAACGGAAACTG
>DAOUAJ010000211.1:0-6033 GCA_034433615.1 Anaerolineae bacterium
CTCATTGACAGGTATCATCCCGAACCAGAGGATGAGGCGGCCGCCGATGCCCTCCGGGACGGCAACTACTACGAGGGGATGATGGCTTACAACGAGGAGCTGTACAGGTTGTTCGACCCCGTCTGGGAGCGAGAGTACTTGAAGGACGGCGGCCGAGAAGGACAACCCGTTCGTGGATGAGCTGCGCATCGAGCCCGCGAAGGTGGCACACAGCCTGACGACCTTCATCCGCCAGGCGGTCGAGGATTTCCGGCGGGAAGGGGTGATCGTTGGGCTGAGCGGTGGCATCGATTCTGCGGTGGTGGCAACCCTGGCGGCTCGGGCCCTGGGGCCAGAGCAGGTGCTGGGATTGATCCTGCCGGAGCGGGACAGCGCGCCCGAAAGCCGGCGATTGGCCCGCAAGCTGGCCCAGGGCCTGGGCATCCGTCACAAAACCGTCAGGTTGACGCCACTGCTGGCCTGGCTGGGCGTGTACTGGCAGGTGCCGCTGTGGCTGCTTCCCACCCGCCGCCTGCAAGCAAGGATGGTGCGTCGCTACTATGATCAGTACAGTGCGGCTCTGGAAAAGGGGGAGACTCCCTTCTCGGCCATCATGATTGGCACGCGCGGACTGCGCGGCCCGTGGCTCAACCAGTCGGTCGCCTATCACCGGGTTAAGGTACGGCTGCGGATGACCGTGCTTTATTACTATGCTGAGCTGTACAATCTGCTTGTGTCCGGCACCGAGAACAAAACGGAGCTGGCGGTGGGCTTCTTCGTGAAGTACGGCGACGCCGCGGCTGACATCGCACCGCTGGCCTCACTTTACAAGACCCAGGTGCGGGCCCTGGCGGCCTATCTGGGGGTGCCTGACGAGATCATCGCCCGCCCCCCGTCGCCGGACGTCTTGCCGGGCCTGACCGATGAAGAGGCGCTGGGACTGGATTACACCACGCTGGATCGGGCGCTGTGGCGGCTGGAACGCGGGCTGAGCGTCGAGTCCATCGCCGACGATCTGGGGCTTTTGCCAACGCGAGTGCGCTATGTGGAGATGCTAACCCAACGCGCCCGATACCTGTCCCCCCTGCCGCCCATGCCCCCGAGCTAGTCTTTTTGGAAATCGCGGCCACGTGCCAGGCACGTCCGCCCCGGATTATTGAGAAGACACATCGCTGGCCGGCCTGGCTGGGATCGTCAGGCTGCGTGAGCACAGCATGAAGGCGAGGGCCGAAGCATCCGAGCAACCAGCAAGCATGAGCAGGAGGAGGCGAACCGATTTCGCACGGATACGAAAGTGACGCAGATCATAGACGGAGGCGCGACAATTGCTACAATTAATGTGACTGAAAAGCATGCAAAAATATGCATATTTCTTCTGGTCGGAGAGAAGTAGCAATCCTGGATAGAGGTTTGAGGCCATGTCACAACTGCATAAGATTGCCAGAGCCATTGAGGGAAGCCTGATCCTGATGGTGATCCTCTCGATCGTTGCGGGGGTCGCTTTCGGCTGGATTGCCCCTGAGCAGGCCAGGGGCTTGAAAGCATACACGACGCTAGCGCTGTTCGTGATGCTGTATCCGATGATGATCGGATTGCGTATTGAGGAAGTGGGCAAGGCAGCGATGAATTTGAAGCTGATCAGCCTTTCCATGGCCTTCAATTTCATCCTGTCGCCGCTGTTAGCTGCATTTTTGGCTTTCCTCTTTCTACGCGACCGGCCCGATTTCGCCGTGGGGCTGATCTTGACAGGCACAGTGCCATGTGCGGGGATGGTGGCCGGCTGGACGGGCTATGCCAGGGGCAATGTAGCGCTGGCATTGGTCATCGTGGCGATCAGCCTGTTGGTCAGCATCGTCATGATCCCCATCTGGATGCCGATCCTGGCTGGCGTGTACGTGGAGATTGACGCCTGGGCGATGTTCCGGGACATCCTGATCGCTGTGGTAGTGCCGCTCATCCTGGGCGACATCACGCGGCGTCTGTTCGTGCGGCGCTGGGGTACAACCGGCTTTCAACACATCAGGCCGCTCTTGCCGGCCACGTCTATGCTGGGCATGTTCATGATCGTCTTCATCTCGATGGCGCTGGAGGCCAACAATGTGCTCCATCACCCCCAGTACTTTGTGATCATCCTGATCCCGTTGGCGTTTCTCTATGCCATCCTGTTCACAGGGGCGGTGCTGTTCTCCCGTTGGGTGGGCTTCAACTACGAGGACATGGTGGCCTTTGCCTATGGAGTCGCGGGGAAGAATATCTCTATCGCTCTGGCGCTGGCGACCATCTTCTTCAGCCCGTTGACGGTGTTGGTGTTGGCGCTCAAGCCGGTTATTCAGATCAGTTTCATGGCTACTTTCCTGCGATTCGCTCCCAGGCGGCAGGGGTGGTGCACGACGCGGACAGAAAGATTGGGGGTCGGCGCAATCACTCGCTGAAGCGACGTGGGTCTTCCAGGAAGCCCATCGTGTCAAGCACCCCACCACCTGATTCGATTACAACGGCTACGGATGAGGTGCGGTGGTGTACGCACATCGCCAACATTGACGCGGCGGTGCAGGCCTACCTGGAGGGCCGCCTGGTGGACCACACCGAGCGTCTACATTGAAAGCTGAGCGAAATCACTTGCCATTGTGAGGAACGACATGCCAACCGAACAGGAAGTAATAGCGGTGCTGAACGGGTGATGGACCCGAAACTGCCCCGCAGCATCGTCGAGCTGGGCATGGTGCGCCACGTCCAGGTGCGCGATGCGCGGGTCGAGGTCGAGCTGGCGCTGACCATCAGCGCCTGTCCGCTGTCCGACAGGCTGGCCGCGGAGGCACGCGCGGCGGTCGAGAGCGTGCCCGGCGTTGAGGAGGTGATCATCACGCTGGCCGAGATGACCGCCGAGGAACGGGAGATCGCCAGCGCCATAGACATTTTGCCAGCAGTGACCGCCGAGGGGATCAAGGTAATGTCCATGAACCTGCTCCTGCCCGACGAGGACACCGCGGTCATCTGGCGTGGGCCGCTCATCCACAGCGCCATCCAGCAATTCTGGACCGACGTGCTGTGGGGCAGGCTCGATTACCTGCTGGTGGACCTGCCACCTGGCACCTCGGACGCGGCGCTGACGGTGATGCAGAGCCTGCCGGTAGATGGGGTGATCGTGGTCACCACGCCCCAGGACCTGGCGGCGATGGTGGTGCGTAAGGCTGTTCATATGGCTGAGCAGCTCGATGTGTCGGTGCTGGGTGTGGTGGAGAATATGAGCTACTTCGTCAGGCGCTGGGCACCGTTGGTCTGGCGCTGCTCGATTCGTGTTTGCGCGATCAGGTGGAGGCGGCGCTGACATGCCAGGACCCGGACTGTCGGACGCGCCGGGTCGCCGTGCTGGCCGCGGTATACAAGGCCTGGACCCGGCTGCTATGCCCGGCTTGCCGTAGCGAGTGGCAATCCGTGTCCTCGGCGTCTCGACGGCGATTTTCAGAGTGGGAGGAGCTCAATGTGTGAAGCCACGGTGTATCTGGAACGAGACGGCGAATGCAAGAAGGTGATGGATGAGGTGGCGCGGCTTGAGCCGACCGAGGCTGGCATCGTCTTGACCAAACTTTTCGAGCCGCCGCAGACCGTCCAGGCGGTCATCCGCGAGGTAGATTTCCTCAAGCACGAGGCCACGCTGATCCCGGCAAGTGACAGCTCCGTCGCGCTGGCATGGATCCTGAAGCGGCGCAGCATCCGGGCCTATTCGGATGCGCCGGTGACCGATGCCCAGGTTCAAGCCCTGCTCCAGGCGGCCATGGCCGCGCCTTCAGCCAACGACATCCGACCGTGGGCGTTTGTGGTAGTGCGGGATCCAACCCGCCGGCGCGCCCTGGCGGAAACCCATCGCTGGAGCGGTATGTGCGCCAATGCCCCGGTGGTCTTTGTCGTGGTGGGCGACCCGGCTGCATCGGACCACTGGGTGGAGGATTGCAGCGCAGCGACGGAGAACCTGCTGTTGGCAGCGGCCAGCCTTGGCCTGGGTGCGGTTTGGGTGGCGATTTACCCCCGCGCAATACAGGAAGCTTACATACGCCGGGTATTGAGCATCCCCGATATGCTGCGCGTCCTGTGTTTGGTGCCGGTCGGCCATCCGGCCGAAGCTAAGCCACCGCGTACCCGGTATGAGGAAAGCAAAGTGCACTACGAGGCCTTTGAAGGCTGGCCATGATCCGGGCGGCTGTTGTTACCGTCAGCGACAAAGGTTATCGCGGTGAGCGGGAAGACATCAGTGGGCCGCTGCTGGGCCAGTTGCTGGCTGACATGGGCGCTCAGGTCGTCGCGACGCACCTGGTCCCCGACGAACTGGATCAGATCACAGTGCTGCTGGCCCACCTGGCTGGTGACGGCGGTGTGGATCTGGTGCTGACCACTGGCGGCACCGGGCCCTCGCCGCGGGACGTGACCCCCGAGGCGACGCGGGCGGTCATCGAGCGGGAGATGCCCGGCTTGGCCGAGCTCCTACGCTGGGACGGCTACCGTCGCACGCCTTTCGCCGTGCTATCACGCGGCGTAGCCGGCATCCGGAGACGCACCCTCATCGTCAACCTGCCGGGCAGCCCCCAGGCGGTCTGCGAGGGGATGGAGGTGCTGGCGCCACTTCTGCCAGCCATCATCGCCCTGATCAAGGACGAGACACCAGTGGACGGCCTGTGCACCCCGGAATGATCCAAGGAGACAGGTTGATGCAGGCGAATACCCGAGGCTCGAGGTCGAAGACTGTAGCGCTACTTGACAAATGCTTCGTCCGGAGTATAATTCAACCCCAATTGAATCAACCCGTGAAAGGGCAAGCGATGACGGAAAGCACAGGTCGAGAGCTGATCGAGTTGGCCGGCTTGCTGAAAGTGCTCAGCGATCCCACCCGCTTGGCGATTTTCAATGCCCTCATGCAGGGGGTGCAGTGCAACTGCGATCTGGGCGAGCGGCTGGGTCTGCCCATGAACCTGATCTCGCACCACCTGAAAGTGCTCCGCCAGGCCGGGCTGGTGAATATGGAGCGCGATGAGTTCGATGCGCGTTGGGTTTACTACTCCGTCAACCGTCAGGCGCTCGAGGAGCTGAACCACGCTTTCAGCGCCTTCTTCGATCCGGCTCGGATCAAGCCTCGCCTGCCCACCTGTGGCCCGCGAGGGGCGTTCGTCCCTTTGGGCGATGCGATGATGATCGAGGGTTGATTTTTTTGCCTCAAATATTTCAATGGATGTTGAACTGTGATCCCTGCTTCTGGTTGCTGTCCGGAGTGCCTGGGTCGTCGGATCATGTTGAGGAGGACCGGTGCCATGAAAGATCAAGTCAAAGCGCGTTACGCGGAGCTGGCCTTGAGAGAGGTGCGGTTTTCTTGCTGCGGTGGCCTCTACACGCCAGCCGACCTGGCCGGCCTGCCACCACAGGCGGCCAGCCTTTCCCTGGGCTGTGGCAATCCGGTGGCCCTGGCCGGCCTGCAACCTGGCGAGGTGGTGCCGGATATCGGTACACCCGCCTCATCGCCGAAGCCGGGTTCGAGCGCGTGCTCTGTATCCACGGGATGAGCTTTCAGCAAGTGGGCGATGTCCGCGTGTACAGCGCCAACATCAGCGCCATCAAACCATCGAGGAGGTTGTCGGATTGATGAACACGAATGGAGCCAAGGTCGAGATCTTTGACCCACCTCTCTGCTGTCCGACAGGACTGTGCGGCCCGACCATCGATCCTGTCCTGCTGGACGTGAACGAGATGGTGTTGAAGCTGCAAGCACGGGGCGTGAAAGTGGCGCGCTATCTGATGACCACCCAGCCCCAGGCTTTCCTGAACAACGCCGAGGTCTATCGCCTGGTGCGCGAGCGGCAACTGGCCGCCTTGCCTATCACGGTTGTGAATGGTCGGGTCATCAAGGTCGGCGCCTATCCCACCTTGGATGAGGTGTTGGCCGCCCTCAATGGAGGCGGATCCCATGGCTAAGGCGGCGGCTCTCTCGCGCAGAGATCAAGAAAAACCACTCATTCTGATTGCCGCCATTCTAATTGGCATGGCTCTCAACCGCTTTGGGGGGGGCGT
>DAOUAJ010000212.1:0-8723 GCA_034433615.1 Anaerolineae bacterium
CAGACCTGGGCGATGGGCTGTGGCACGTTACCGTTCGGCGGCAAGCGTACCTGGCCTATCGCATCACCGTCGGCCAGAGCCTGGCGGACGTGCACGAGCGTCATGCCCACCGGCTGGGACATCCGGCTGACCGCCCCGCCTTCGACCTGTTGCAAACACCACAATGGACCACCTGGGCGCGCTTCAAGACACAGATTGACCAGAGCACTGTCCTGCGTTTTGCCCACGAGATTCTCGAGCACGGCTTCCCCACGGGCCTCTTCGGCATTGACGACTGCTGGCAAGTCCACTACGGCGATACCGAGTTCGACCGCGAGCGGTTCCCCAACCCGCGCGAGTTGATCGCCGCGTTGCAGGACATGGGCTTCATGGTCACGTTATGGGTGACGCCGTTTGTCAACCGGGATGCCGGGAATTTCAAGGAGGGGAGGCGGCATGGTTACTTTATCCGTCGGCTGGACACGGGCGAGCCGTATCTGGTTCGCTGGTGGCGGGGCGAGGGTGCGTTGGTGGACTTCAGCAACCCGGAGGCGGCTGCCTGGTGGCTGGACAGGCTGCGAGCGTTACAGGATCGCTATGGGCTGGACGGCTTCAAATTCGACGGCGGTGATGGGAACTGGGTCCCCACGGACGGGGTGAGCGTGGGGGGCCTCAGCCCGAACGGCTACAGCGATGCTTACGTCGCCTGGGTAGCTCAGCACTTCCGGTGGTGCGAGGTGCGCGTCGGCTGGCGTTCACAGCGAGCGCCGTTGCTCTTCCGCCTGGGAGACAAAGACAGTCATTGGGATGAAGAAAACGGGCTGCGGGCGATCATCCCGCAGATGCTGCACCTGGGGCTTGCTGGCTATCCCTTCGTGTTTGCTGACATGATCGGCGGCAATAGCTACGGTGACCAGCATGGGGATAAGGAGCTGCTTATCCGCTGGACGGAGCTGAGTGCGGCCCTTCCGGCCATGCAGTTCTCCATCGCGCCCTGGGATTTTGATCAGGAGGCGGTGGAGATCTGCCGACGTTATGCCCAACTGCACCAGGAGCTGGCTCCGGCGCTGGACCGGGCCACGCATCAGGCGGTGAACACAGGAGCGCCGGTGATCCGTCCGCTGGGCTGGGGTTGGGACGACGAGGCAGCTTACCAGTGCGCTGATCAATTCCTGTTGGGCGACGAATATTGCGTGGCGCCGGTGATGATGCCCGGTGCTGGCTCGCGGGACGTGCTTCTGCCGCCAGGGCAGTGGCGGGATCACTGGACCGGCAAGCGCTTCGATGGCCCCGCCGTCCTGCGTGATCACCCGGCGCCGTTGGACTATCTGCCGCTCTTCCGCCGCGAAGAATAGACGATGGACGATAGACGGCGGACGACGGACGGATATAGCCTCGTCACCCATCGTCTGTCGTTTTTCGTCATTCGTCATCGGCATGATGGATAATGGACACTGTAACCTTGTGGGGCACCTTACGGACTGAGCCCATCTACATTGATGACCTCGAACGGCCGTTGCGGGTGACGCTCGCCGAAATTCGGGATGCATACCAGCCGCTGGCCGAGGCGCTCTGGGCACGGCAGCAGACGCTGGGGCGTCGCCTCCTGGTAGGGATCAGCGGTCTGCCCGGCGGTGGCAAGAGCGTCACGGCTGCCACGCTGGCGCGGGTGCTGGACATCCTCGGCCGGGAGCGGGGTGACCGGGCGATCCACCTCAGCCTGGACGGCTTTCATCGTCCCAACGCCTGGCTGGAGACGCACACCGGCCCTGATCACGACGGCCACATCGTCATCCTGCGGCGCATCAAGGGTGCCCCATCCACCTTCGATGCAGAGGCGGCCGCCTGCTTGCTCGCTCGCGTGCGCGCCGGCGACGAGGCGGTCCCCTTCCCAGTTTATAGCCGCACATTGCACGATCCCATCCCTGATGCCGTCACCGTGACCAGCGCGCACCGGGTGATTGTGTTCGAGGGGAATTATCTCTTCCTGGACTTGCCGCCGTGGCCGGCGGTGCGCGCGTTGTTCGACGTGCGGCTGTTCGTGGAGACGCCGGACGCCGCCCGCCTCCGCAACCTGCGGGAGCGACATCGGCGCGGCGGCAAGTCAGTGGAAGAGACGGAGCGCCAGATCGCGGTGGATAAACGCAACGCCGCCCTGATCGCGGCCAGTGCCTGCCATGCCCACGCGCGGCTGATCCGCTCGTCTGGCGGCATGGCTCTACGGGAGGTGACAGGTCTCAGTCGAGGCTAGCCATTTCAACCCGATAGCTATACCCGCAGCCATGCACGCTCTCCCCTGCCACCGCCATCTGGCTGCCCAAGCCCGGCAGTTGAAACTGCGGGCTGCTCCTTAAGTTGACGCATGCACCCCTTTCCTCTTGACCTGAGCCGTTGGGCTCAGGCCGCAGCACGCTCAGTGTACTCCCACAGCAACGCCAGATAGTCCCGGTACTGTGCCAATGAGATACCAGGCGGGGTCTGATGATCCACGCCGGGGATGAACCCGCCCTGCCGCATTACTGGCAGCAGGCGTTCCCATTCGGCGCGCATGGCGTCCACACCCCGGGTCATGGTCATCTTGTCGAAGCCCCCGATCATGCGCAGGCCGGGGTGGGCCTGGCGCACGCGGGCGATATCCACACCGGACTGCCGCTCCAGGGGCAGCATCCCCTCGACCCTGTTCATATCTCCATCATGGAACGGCATCTGCCAGGTCCACCAGCCAGTCCTCGGTGTTGTGGCCGCGGCGTCTGCCCGTATCGGCGCGCAGCCCCAGCGTGAACTTGAGGTTGTCACCCCGCTTGAGGAGCTTGAGCAGCAGCCGGTTGGGGCCTGGACGCAACGTGACGCGATGGACGTTGTTGAACGGTGCCCACCACACACACTCGTCCATCTCGCCGACCTTCTCGCCGTTCAGGTAGAGGCGATAGCCGTCGTTGTTGCCGATGACGATGTAGGCGGAGCGCTCGTCGGGGGAGATGACTGTGCGGGCCAGGTAGGCACAGTACGGGCCGCGCAACCCGATCAGCCGGGACAGGTTGATCTCGTGCTCGTAGGAGGGGACGATGGCCGGCCGCCCCAGCTTGCGCGACCAGGCCTGATACATCGCCTCCACGTCCACGTCCGGTTCCGGGAGATAGGCGCGTTGCAGCGAGACAAAGTGTTGGTTAAAGCGCCGGCGTTGCTGAACAGGGTCCTTCTCGTCCGGTAAAGCGTCGTAGTAAACGCCCAATAGTTGCCACAGCCCGGCCCCGGCCACGCCGAAGGTGTAGGTGATGGGTGGGTTTGTTCCCAGGCGGGCGGTGAAAAGCTGGCGCATGGGCCACTCGGCCGGGTAGGCAGGCGCATGCAAGGCTACCGTGACCGCGCGATGCACGGGGTCAATCGGCGCCACCTCAGGTACGATCGTCCATCCGGCCGGCCCGGCGATAGTCAGCGGGGCGCTTTCCGGGACCTCCCCTTCCACGCGCACGGTGACGGTCACGATGTCGCCCGGCGCGGCCGCGGGCAACCCGTCGTATTCAACCCACATTCGGGTGGCCGGAACTTTGGCAGTGGCCGGCAGTGGTGCCACCTCCGGCGCGCCGGTGATCTCCACGCCAGTGGCGCATTCTCTGGCTAGAAGCACGCCCATGCGCGCGGTGTCCCGCGCCAGAGCGGAGAGGGTCATCTCCGGCCGGCGGTACTGGATGCCCATCACCAGCTCATCGCCCACGGGCCGCTTGAGGTGCTCCGGGATGCGGCTGGCGCCCAGGATCTGGCCGACGAGCGCGGCCGCGGTGGCCAGGGTACAGTCGGTGTCGTAGCCGCAGCGGAGGGCCGCCAGCATCGTCTCCTGCAGGTCATTGCCGCCGTAGAGCAAGCCCAGGAAGGTGAACGGCACATTGATCTGGGAATCGCACGCCTCCGGGTGGCCGGCCAGCGCCATCAGGCGGTCACGGGCGTCACGCAGGCTCAGCCCTTCATCGTAAGCCTGAAAGGCGGCCCGGGTGAGCCGCTCGATGGGGGTGCCCTTGGGCAGGTAGTGCATGAACATGGCGGCCAGGCGGCGCACGTCAGGCACGAAGAAGGCCATCGAAGCCATGGCTGCCAGCATCATCTCGCCACCCACCGACTGCCCGGTGTGGTCGAGGGTGCCGTCCATCGCTGCGTAGCGGGCTGCTAGATCGGGTGCGCCGGGGAAGACGTAGCCCCAGATCTCGGCGCGGATGGGGCAACCCATCCCGGTTTCCCAGAATTGATTGGTGAAGCGGCCGGACATGGGCGGGTGGATGCCCAACTGCCAGTTGCGGCGGAAGATGCTGTACTCGTTGAAGGGGTACCAACACCCTTCCAGCCAGGCGGCAGCCAGGTCGTCTGACGTCAGCGCGGCCCCCTTCTCCTCCAGCACCTTCAGCCAGAGGATCTGGAGGTCCAGATCGTCGTTGGGGGGCATCTGGGCGGGAAACATTTCGTCCGGGCTGATCTCGATCCACCCCTTATTCCCCTCGAAGCGGGCGCCGACCGCGCCGCCCATGGACTTGCCGATCCATCCGCCGAGAACCTGGTCGAGGTAGCGATCATATGAGAGGTGCATGGGAGACTCCTTGTGATAGACGCCGCGGGGTTCAACCCCGCTTTGGGAGAGCAAAACCCCTACGGCTAGTTTAGGCCGTAGCCTGAGTCACCATGATTCTATGCCCGCTGGCTATCTTGTCAAGATACTCTCGTACTACCTGGGAGGCTCTCTGCCTGCACCGAACTTTTCGCTGAGGAACTCGTCTTGCAGGATAGCCATCAGGCGGGCATCGTGATAACGACCATCGCGGAAGAGCGCCTGTCGCCGCGTGCCTTCGTGCCGGAAGCCAGCTTTTTCATAGCAACGGATCGCGCGCGGGTTGAAGTCGAACACCTCCAGCTCCACCCGGTGGAGATTTAGCTCGTGGAAGGCAAACCGCAGCATCGTGCGCGCGGCGTCGGTGCCAAAGCCCTGCCCCCAGTACGCCTTTTCGCCCAGGACGATGCCAAAAACGGCCATGCGGTTCTTCCAGTCCACACTATGCAGGCCGACGTTTCCGATGTGCACCCATCCGCCCTCGATCAAGGCTTCAACAGCGAACAGGAAATCGTCTCGCCGGTCCAGCATATCCTCGAACCAACGTTCTTCCTTGGCTTTCGACATCGGCTCGTACATCAGAAGATACTGACGCACCTCGGGATCGTTGAACCACCGCACAAAGGTCGGAATGTCCTCCCGCTCGATGCCACGTAAGCGCACGCGCTCCCCGTATAACATGATCGCCCTCCCTCGTAAATATGTTCGCTCAGAGGGGACGATAGTCCCCGCTGTGATGGCGGAGTGTCCTCCGCCACGAGCGAACATTACAAATCCCCTTGCGTTTGATTCTACACCACGAAAGCAAGTATACCACATCCCGCCGAACGCTACGGGCCAGTTGCATCACTCCTCGAACGGTGCTATACTCCCACCAACCATCCCAAAAAACCCACCGCGTAGGAGCTTTATGAGCACACCACCGTTACGTTCTTTGCTGGAGTTCGCCCTGGACGCCGCCTGGCAGGCTGGCCGTATTACTCTCGGCTACTTTCAGGCTGGCGTCGCTACCGAGTTCAAGACAGACAACACCCCGGTCACCCTCGCCGACCGCCAGGCTGAGCAGAAGCTACGGGAGTTAATTGCCCGCTACTGGCCCGATCACGGCATCATCGGCGAGGAATTTGGCCATCAAGTCGGCTCTTGTGAGCTCACCTGGATTCTTGATCCCATTGATGGCACCAAGTCGTTTGTGCGCGGCGTGCCTCTCTATGCCAATCTGCTCGCATTAACAGACGGCAAGACCTCTCTGGTCGGCGTCGTCCACCTGCCTGCGCTAGGAGAGACGGTCTACGCCGCCCGCGGCGAGGGGTGCTACTGGAACGGGCGGCGTGCCTGCGTCTCCACAGTCAGCGATCTGAAAGACGCCGCGCTGTTGACCAGCGACTTCGACAGCTTTGCCCCCCACGGCAAGGGCGAAGCCTGGCAACGGCTGGTAGATGCGACGTACATCCAGCGCACGTGGGGGGACGCCTACGGCTACGCGCTGGTGGCCACCGGCCGCGCTGAGATCATGGTTGACCCGGCTGTGGAAGTCTGGGATTGCGCGCCGCTCCAGGTCATCATGGAGGAGGCCGGCGGCACCTTCACCGACTGGCAGGGCACGCCCACCATTCACGCCCGCGAGGCTATCGCCACCAACGGCGCGTTGTTCGACGCGGTGATGCGGCTCGTTCGAGGATGAGGCGAATCAGAGTCAGCGAGTTTACGAGTGGGCGAGTTAGCGAGGCGGTGAACGCCATCCGCTGTCAGCCATTTGCTACCTGTTACCTGCTACTTGTAAGGAGTGCACCATGAACATCATCGGCATCATGCTGGATAGCTTCCGCCAGGACCACATCAGCTTCTACAACGGCGGCCGGCCCGTTTTTGAGGGCATCCCGGCCTGTCAAACGCCCAACCTGGACGCGTTCGCCCGCGAGTGCGTTGTCTTCGACCACGCGTACCCGGAGGCGCTGCCAACGATCCCGGTGCGCACGCAGCTCTTCACCGGGCAGTGCACCCTGCCCTACCGGCCGTGGCAGCCGCTGACCAGGGAGGACATCTCCATCGCCGAGATCTTGCGCGCCGAAGGGTACGTGTGCGGCCTCATCTCTGACTGTTACCACTACCGGGCGCCGGGCATGAACTTCCACCGCGCCTTCCATGCCTACCGCTGGATCCGTGGTCAGGAATACGATCCGTGGACGTCGCATCCGCCGCGTCGCAACCTGGACGATTACGTCAACGAGCACTTCGACGCGGCCTGGCGCGGCCGTGTGGCCCAGTTCCTGGCCAACACTGACGACTTCACCCGCGAGGAGGATTGGTTCGCGGCCAAAGTCGTGGACGAGGCCGTGGATTGGCTGACCCGCAACCGCGGCCACCAGCGCATCTTTGCCTGGATTGACTCCTTCGATCCCCACGAGCCGTGGGACCCACCCGCTCGCTTCGACACCTACACCGATCGCGCGTACCGCGGCAAGCGGCTGATCATGCCCATGGGCGGGCCGGCAGCGCGCTGGGCCACGCCGGAAGAGATCCGTCACATCCAGGGGCTGTACGCGGGCGAGGCGGCCTTCGTGGATCACTGCCTGGGCCGGCTGTTCCAGGCGTTGCGCGACCTGGGCTACTACGACGATTCGGTCATCGTCCTGCTGGCCGATCACGGCCACCCGCTGGCCGACCACGGCAAGTTCCTCAAAGGCGGGGATCGCATGTACAGCGAGCTGCTCAAGGTGCCGTTCATGGTGCGTTTGCCTGGCGGCCAGGGCGCTCGCCGCACCCCGGCCATCGTCCAGTTCCACGACGTGCTCCCCACGCTGCTCGATCTGCTGGGGATGGCCAGCAATACCTCGTCCATGCACGGCCGCAGTTTCCTTCCTGTGCTGCAGGGTGAGACCGACGAGCACCGTGACGTGATCATCACGGGCTACCACGAGGCGCCCGATCGTTGCATTCGCGACCAGACGTGGAGTTACATCCGACGGCCAGAGGGAGAGCCGGATGAGCTGTACAACCTGATCGAGGACCCGCGCGAGCACAGGAACCTGATTGACGAGTATCCGGATGAAGCGCGTCGGCTCGCTCGCGCCTTCGGCAGCTACTTCCGGCGCGGGGCCGCCCAGGCCGAGGTGAAGGGCATCCAGGGCAAGTACGAGCTGGCATCTGGAGGGATCGTATGATCGTCGCCTCATCCCTTGTTGCTTCGAACATGGCAAAGGTAAAGTTTGGCTGGCGAGTGCCGGCCTTCCCGGCGGACGAAAGCCGTGGCCCGATCTTCGTCCAGCAGATTCACGAGATGCTGAAGGTGGTCGGCGATCACTTCGACTCGGCCTGGGTGGCCGATCATTTCGTGCCGTGGGCGCGCTGGCAGGCCCCTAACGTGGACACGCTGGAATGTTTCAGCACCATCGCCTACGTCGCCGGCCTCTGCCCCCGGCTCCACGTGGGCAGCATCGTCATGTCCAACTCCTACCGCCCCCCCTCGCTCCTGGCCAAGATGGGCGCTACCCTGCAGGCCCTGACCGGCGGGCGGTTCATCCTGGGCATCGGGGCCGGCTGGAAGGAAGACGAGTACCGCGCCTACGGCTACGAGTTCCCATCCACAGCCACGCGCATCCGCCAGCTCGAGGAGGGGGTGCAGGTCATCAAGGCGATGTGGACGCAGTCGCCGGCCACCTTCCACGGCCGCTACTTTCACATCGAGAACGCTTACTGCGAGCCGCGGCCCGATCCCATGATCCCACTCATGATCGGCGGCGGCGGCGAGAAGCTGACCCTGCGCGTGGTAGCGAAGTACGCTGACTGGTGGAACTTCCCCGGCGGCTCCGTGGAGAATTACGCCCACAAGCTGGATGTGCTGAAGGAGCATTGCCGCGCCGTGAGGCGGGATTACGACCAGATCGTCAAGACCTGGGCGATCGAGACGGTGGCTGTGGCCCGCACCGAGGCGGAGGCGCGACGCATGGCTCAGGCCAGCCGCTTCTACGACGGCCAGCACGGGCTGATCGGCACGCCCGACCAGGTGGCCGATCAAATCCGGGCCTTCGTCCGGCTGGGCGTGGAGCACTTCATCCTGCGCTTCGCCGATTTCCCGCGGCCAGATGCCGTGCAGTTGTTCATCGAAGAGGTGATGCCGCAGTTTAGGGAGTGAGTGGACGAGGCGACA
>DAOUAJ010000213.1:0-6319 GCA_034433615.1 Anaerolineae bacterium
CAGAAGTGGACCAACTTCTACATGAAGGTACTCACGCGCTTTGCGACAGATCCTAGCCTCCGTATTCGTCTCGAATTCGAGGTAGCGCCAGGAGAGGGAATTACCCAGCAGCGGCTTGAGGAGACCCGGATGGCCCTGCGCGAACTGGGCCTTAACGACGTGATCGGGTCTTGAACATCGGCCCATTCTGGTTTAAAGCCCCTCTACCCCGACGGCCGGATCAACTGCACGGATCGTGGACCCCCCTTGACAGAATTTCTTTTCGCCGTTATAATTTCAGTTACTAACAGTTAGTAACTAAGCCTCAACGGGGAAGGGTGATCGTGCACTTGCATGTGGCACGCTGGCATGCCCAACCACACCGATATGCCCCGGCCGATGATCGCCATTGATGTAGGACAGACATCGGCGAAGGCTCTCCCCGGGGAATGATTCGCCCTGACAGAGGCCAGAGACTGCTATGAGCCAAACCGCTACCGCCAGCGTGATGCGCAGGATCAACCGCACGGCGATCCTGGACCTCATCCGGCAAAAGGGCCCCATCGCGCGTTCCGAGATCGCGCGCCAGTTGCACGTCAGCCTGCCCACGGCGATGCGCATCGTGGATGATCTGATCGCGGAAGACCTGGTGCGCTATCACGGCAGTCGCGAATCCACCGGGGGGCGCCCCAGTGCACTGTTGGAGTTCAACGGCAAGGCGTACGCGGTAATCGGCGTAGACCTGGGGGACGCCAGGATGTTTGGCACGGTGGCCGACCTGTCCGGCGCGGTGCAGCATGAGATGTATCCTCCCCGCGAGAATCACAGCCCCGAGGAGAACCTGGAGCGGCTTTGCGAGCTGATTGAAAGGTTGCTGGACGCGCCGCGGCCGCCGGGGCAGCGTATCCGGGGCATCGGCATCGGCGCGCCGGGCCTCACGTTGAGCCCGGAAGGTGTCGTCGTGTGGGCCCCCAGCCTGGGCTGGCGTGATCTTCCTCTCAAACGCATCCTCAGCGATCGCTTCGACGTGCCAGTGTTTGTGGAGAACGACGTGAATCTGGCGGCCCTGGGCGAATGGGGCTTTGGAGCAGGGCGAGGTGCCCGAAATCTGGTCTGTATCTCCGTGGGCACCGGCGTGGGCGCCGGCATTATCCTCGATGGCGCGCTCTATCGTGGCCACCATCAGGCGGCTGGCGAGATTGGCTATCTGCTGCCGGGGGTTGAGTCCTTAGGGCGTCGCTACGATCAATTCGGTGCGCTGGAGAGTCTCGCCTCGGGGACCGGGATCGCGCGGCGCGCACGCGAGCTGCTGGAACAGGAAGGGCTTCCCCTGCCGGCTGGTGACCTGAGCGCCGAGGAGGTCTTCGCGGCGGCGCGGCGGGGGGAGCCCTGGGCCCAGAAGGTGGTTAGCGACACAGTGGACTATCTGAGCCTGGCGATCGTCAGCGTGAGCACGGTCCTCGACCCGGAGGTCATCGTTTTGGGCGGAGGCGTAGCCCGCTCGGCCGATCTCTTGATCGAGCCGATTCTGCGACGGTTAGATGGCGTCATGTTGTGCGTCCCTCGGCTGGTGGCGTCGCCGCTGGGCCGGCGGGCGGCCGTGATGGGGGCGATCATGCTGGTCTTGAACGCCACCACCGAGCACCTTGTGCTCAGGCAGCTCTTATAGCTTGCCGCAGTCAAATAGCTGGGGGAGGGAACTGGTTTCAGCCGCCCTGAGCGCGAGGCTAAAGCCGTCACGCTGAAAGGACGAAACCCTTTGGTCCGGAAACTAGCCCCCGCAGGACAAGCCTCAGGCTTGCCTTTGGGCCGGAAACCAGCCCCCGTAGGGCAAGCCTCAGGCTTGCCCTACTGCTTTGCAGCCCGGTGCTTCAGCGCCGGGCAAAGGTGGTAGGCGCCTACTCCCCTAAGTTTTGTATGCCCCCTGGGCAAAGTATGGCCATAGTCTGTCCGGGCTCTAAGAGCCTGTCCGAAAACCAAAGGGGGCACGGTCGGGAGACCGTGCCCAACTTTCCGGATAGGCTCTAAGCGTGCTGCGCTGTGTGCGCTTCGTTGAGGAACAGGCGTGTAATGCCTGGAGCGCGAAAAGTACCCGTATCGCATCTTTTCTGACGAGGAGTCCATCCCTATGAAAGCGAAATTCGTGGTTATCGGCGCGGGGAGCCTCTCCTTCGGGACCATGACCGTGCGCGATTTGATGATGGCGCCGGAGCTGAAGGGGAGCGAGATCGCCCTGGTGGATGTCAACGCGGAGCGGCTGGACCGCATGACGCGCCTGGCCCATCGCCTCAACGCCACCTGGCAGGCCGAGATGAAGATTACGGCCACCACCGATCGCCGAGAGGCATTGCCGGGCGCCGACATCGTGATCGGCGCCGTCGAGCGCAACCGCTACCGGCTGTGGCAGATGGACATCGAGATTCCGCGCAAGCACGGCTGCGGCGAGCTCTACGGCGAGAACGGCGGGCCCGGCGGCTTCTTCCACACCTTGCGACAGGTCCCGATCACGCTCGAGATCGTGCGCGATATGGAGAAGCTCTGTCCCGACGCCTGGTTCATCAACATGAGCAACCCCGAAAGCCGCCTGACGCTGGCCATCAAGCGCTACTCCAAGATCAAAGTCGTCGGCGTCTGCCTGGGAGCCTACATCACGCGCCGCCACCTGGCCGAGACAGTCCTGGGCTTGCCGGAAGAGGAGGTGGAGATCAAGGCCGCCGGCATCAACCACTGTCACTGGGTGATAGACATCCGCCGCGTCGGGACCGGCGAGGACCTCTATCCGGCGGTGCGCGAGCGGATCGAGCGCCTCGATCCCGCCTGGCAGCCGCTGTCGCGCGAGTGCCTGCGTCGCTTCGGCTACTTCCCCGGGCCGGCCGACAACCACGTCGGCGAGTATCTGAGCTGGGGTGGGAAGTTCATGCCGCCCGGCTACACCCAGTGGATCTTCAAGGCCGATAAGACCACAGATGTCCAGACAGCGCGCCTGGAGCAGTTCGCCAGTGGCGAAGGGCCGTTCCAGCCGGCCGAGCTGGAGGAGTTCATGGTGGAGCGTGGCTATCGCTGGCAGACGCTCGACATCATCCTCTCCCTGCTCGACGGCCGCCACCGCTACGTCCTCTCGGTCAACATCCCCAACGACGGCTACATCACCAACCTGCGCCGGGATGCCATCGTGGAGGTGCCCGCCATCGCGGGGGCCGACCACATCTACGGCCTGGGCATGGGCGAGCTGCCTCCGGCCATCGCGGCGCTGCTGGAGCTGCAACTGGCGATCATGGACCTGAACGTGGAAGCCGCCGTCAAGGGCGATCGCAGGCTGGCGCTGGAGGGGCTGATGATTGACCCGCTGGTGCCCGATCCGGCCACGGCGGCCAAAATGCTGGACGAGGTGTTGATCGCTCAGGCGGAGTATCTGCCACAATTTAGCTGATGAGCTGTCAGCCGTCAGCTTTCAGCCTCTCATTAGAGGTCGGAGGCTGCTTGCTATCTGCTGATTGCTGATAGCTAATAGCTGATAGCTCTCTGAGAAAGAACAGGTATGGATCTGACATCACCCAATCTGGCGCCCCTGCGCTTCCAGCGGCCGGAGCTAATCTCGTTGGAGCAAGCCGCCCGGGTGCACGAGCTGGCCAAACGGATCCTTCGAGAGATCGGCCTGGAGGTCCGACACGCGGGGGCCTTGCAGCGACTGCGGGCGGAGGGCTTCCGTGTCACCGGCGATCGCGTCTGCTTCGAGCCGGCCGTGGTCGAGGAACACGTAGCGGAGATGCGCCGCTGGATCGCCTCACGCGTCACGCCCGAGCCGGCCCCTGATGACGGCCGGCTCACCCTCAGCGTGAGCACCTATTCCCTGTACGTGCACGACATCGAGGCCGATCGCGTGGTGCCGTACACCACCGATCGGCTCATCGCGATGTGCAAGCTCATAGACACCCTGGCTGATGATGGCGTCTACGGCGCGCCGCCCGGCATCCCCGCCGACGTACACCCCGATCTGCATCCCATCGCCCAATATCGGATCGCCGCCCTCTATGCTCGTCAGGGCGCGACGCCGGTGGACCCCACCTCCGCTCGCACCGTGAACTATCTCCTGGACATGGCCGAGGTGATGGGCCGCCCCATCCGCAGCCTGCCCGTCTACATGCCCTCGCCCCTGCGCCTTGGCGGGGAATCGCTGGAGGTAGTGCTGGCCTGCATAGACCGTTTGTCCCACATCTGGGTCAGCAGCATGCCTTCCACCGGCGCCACGGCTCCCCTTCACCCGTTCGGCGCGCTGGTGCTGGCCGCGGCCGAGCTCATGGGCGGGCTGGTGATCCTGCGCGTGGTAACTGGCAAGCCGGCGACCTTCGGCGTCGGCATCTTTCCCTTCGACCTGCGTACCGGCGCCATGGTGTTTGGGTCGCCGGAGAACCTGCTGTTTCAGATGCTCTGCGCGGACTTCAATCGCTTCTACGGGTGGGAGGGCAACCGCGCGCCGGGGAACATCCACGTGATGTCCAAGCTGCCTGATGCCCAGTCGGCCGCGGAGAAGGCGGCCATCATGGCCGTGGGGGCCTTCCTGGGGGCGCGCCACTTCAGTTGCGCCGGCACCCTCAGCCTGGACGAGATCTTCAGCCCGGAGCAGTTGTTGCTGGATTGCGAGATCCGCGATTGGGTGCAGCGGGCGATCCAGGGGATATGGCTGGGCGAGGAGGCTGTGGGCGATTGGCTGGCGGAGATCCGGGCAGGCATAGGGCGTGGGTTTATGGGGCTGGACAGCACGTTGGACTTCTACCGGCCACACATCAGCACGTCGCCCCGGCACACATGGTATCCTCGTCGTTTTGAGCGCGGCGCCATCGGCCCCTGGCTGAGCGCCGGCGAGCCGCGCCTCTCGCAGCGGCTGCGAGACGAGGTGCGCCGACGCATCGCCGCGCATGAGTTTGAGCTGGACGCTGACCGGCGACGGGAGATCGAACGGATTTACCAGGCGGCATGCAAAGCCATCGGCCATTAGCAGTTAGCCCTCAGCCTTCGGCCGACTGTCAACAAGCCGACCGTGAAACCATAAGGTTTGGATCACGAAGGCGCGAAGCGACACAGAAATCACGAAGCGCGAAGATCGGGTGGTCTCCCCCTTGGGTGTTGCTGAAGGCCCAGCCGTTAGAAACTGCGGGCAACGTCGGCGAAGTCGCCCTACGGCGACTGGATGTAGCCTGCGGAGGCAGGCTTTGCAGGCGTTGCCGTGACTTCCAGTCGCCAGGTAACGTTGTGCCCTTCGCGCTTCGTGCCCTTCGCGACCCTTCGTGACTTCGTGATCCTGTTCCCCTCCGCCGCGGTGCCGCCCGTGGCATGGGGAACTATCCTGAACGTGAAGGAATATCCGGGTATGGCTACCATCCGCATCGAATGTTTGTCCAATCGAGAGATTCAGGCGATCCACGATGCCAGCCTCGCCATCCTGCGCGATCCTGGCGTCGTGGTCCATCACGATGAGATCTTGAAGCTCCTGGCGGAAGCCGGCGCCCAGGTGGATTGGGCACGCCACATCGCCCGCCTGCCGGAGCGCCTGGTGATGGATTGCGTCGCCCTCGCTGGCAAGCGATACGTGCTCTACGGCCGATCTCCAGCGCGCGTGGCCCGCTTCGGCTATGGTGATCTGGTATTGATGTCCTCGCCGGGTCAGTTCGCCTGGATTGACGCCGAGACCGGACAGCGCCGCCCTCCCACGGTCCAGGACTTGCACGACGCGATCCGTTTGGGGGACGCGCTGCCCAACGTCACCATCGTCGGGGCGATGGCCGTCGTCGCCGAGGTGCCCGTGGCCTATCGGGATGTGTTCTTGACCGCCGAGCTGGTCAAGGGCACAAGCAAGCCCACCCGCTGCTGGGTCGCCAACGGCCGCACGGCCCGCTATGTGTTGGAAATCTACCGCACGGTCGCCGGCGGCGATGCAGCCCTGCGCGCCCGTCCGATGGTGGAGGCGTTCGTGGAGCCGATCAGCCCATTGCAATTGCCGCACGACGGGCTGGACGTGTTGAGGGAGTTCGTGCGCGCCGGCCAGCCGGCCAGCTTTGCCCCGATGGCGATGGCCGGGGCGACCGCGCCAGCAACCCTGGCCGGCACGCTGGCGCAGGAAAACGCCGAGGTGCTCTCCGGCCTCGTCATCACGCAGTTGCTGGCGCCGGGCACGCCGGTCACCTACGGCGGTATCCCGCACATCAACGACCCCGCCACCAGCATCTGCTCCTTCGGTTCGCCTGAGCAGGCACTGATGGCGGTGGCGATGGTGCAGATGGCGCACTTCTATGGCCTGCCAGCTTACGTCAACGTGGGGATCACCGATGCCAAGGTGCCTGAT
>DAOUAJ010000214.1:0-4643 GCA_034433615.1 Anaerolineae bacterium
CGTTGATGTGCCCGACCAGGCAGATGCGATCTCCATACCGCCGTTTCATCTCCGCCAGGTCCAAGGCCCCCGGCTCGATGGGATGCAACCCCGCCATCCCCAGAGAGAGAAGATCGTCCATGATCGGCATCAGATTGCCGTCAGAATGGAAGATCCACGGCAGCGTCACCTGTTCGATCACCTTGCGATAACGGGGGAGGAACACCTCGCGGAAGGTTTTGGGCGAGACGTAAGGCGCAGTCTTGAAGGCGATGTCATCACCGAACCAGAGGAAATCGAAGCCGAGCTGGCACAGGTGCCGCGCGGCACAAGCATACCAATCCGTGTAGAGATCAAACAGCTCAGCGACAAGCCCAGGGTCCTCGTACAGGGCGATCGAAAACTGCTCCAGCCCCATCCCCAGGATCATCGGGTCGGAGCCGATGTTGAGAAACGTGAACAGCGCGTAGCCAGAATCCCGATAGCGCTCGACGAACTGACGGTATGGCTCGTAAATCGCCGGATCGTTGGGGTCGTGGAGGCGGATGCGCGCCAGGTCGGCCCGGGACTTGATGGTTCCCCCAGCGATCATCTTACGTCCGCCGATCTCCTGCTGGATCCCTTCGTGGCGCACGAACAGATACATGCCGAAGCCGTCAACTCCCAGCGCCTGGGCCAGTTCCAGCGGGGTGTAGAACGGACTGTCATACAAGACCCCGCTGGCCACGTCGGCGCCGGGCTCGCCGAACTCCATCGTGATGGGGACCTCCCGTTGGGGCAACCCCAGCAGCGCCAACGCGACGGGCTCCTCGATCACCGGCTCCAGAAACGGGACGCGGTCGGGCTCCTGCCGGGTTAGGGCAGTCAACACTCGCTGGCGTGGTGTCATCTTATCCATAGTCCACTCGTTTCCCTCGATTAGCGGATCGCAGAGTCGGAGGGTTTCTCACCTTACAAGGGTAGGTTTTTTGTATTAGCATGCCAACGCCCGACCAAGTAGGGCCAGGGGGAGGTTTGTGAGGGGTTTCCCCCTCCAGAGAATCCCTTCTTTAGCCCTTGACCTGCCCTTTCTCGGCTCTAGCAGGAGACCACAGGCCGAGAAAAGGCAGGTAAAGGGCTACAACGAACGTTTTCTTGGAGGGGGTGCCCTCCAAGCCTCCCCTTTTGGACCTCTATCGGGAAAAATCTACCGCTGTGAGGGGTTTCTCACCCCGGCTTGGTCACCCCTTGATCGCGCCGGACATGATCCCTTCCATCAGGCGGCGCTGAAAGACGAAGAAGACAATGAGTAAAGGCAACGTGGCCAGCGTGCTGCCAGCGAACATCAGTGTGTAACGCGGCGCAGTGATCTGCGAGCCGCGGAACAACGCCAACGCCAACGGCGCGGTATACATGTGCGCCTTGCTGAGGACGAGCAGCGAGTAAAGGAAATCATTGTAGGCGTTCATGAAGTTGAGGATGCCCAGCACGCTGAGGGCTGGCGTGATCACGGGCACCACCACTCGCCAGTAAATGCCGAAGAGGGAGGCGCCATCCATGATCGCGGCCTCGATCATCTCGTCAGGCACCGAGGCAACGATGAATTGTCGCATGAGGAAGACCCCAAAGGCGGGGGCCCACCAGGGGATCCAGAGGGGCCAGAAGGTGTTGGTCCAATGAAGCTTCACCATGAGCAGAAACCAGGGGATGAGCGTGCTCTGGTATGGCAGCATCATGGTGGCCAGCATGATGACGAACAGAGCATCGCGCCCTGGAAAGTGGCGTTTGGCGAAGGTGAAGCCGGCCAGCGAGCAGAAGAAAAGCACCCCGACCGTTTGCCCGGTCGCGAGGGTGAGGCTGTTGAAGACATTGCGGCCAAAGGGTAGTTCCTGGAAGAGGTCCCGATAGTTGTGGAACTGGAGCCCTTCTTTGGGCCAGATGTTAGGAGTGAAGGTGAAGAGCTGCTCATTCCGCATGAAGGATCCGACGAACATGGTATAAAAAGGAAAAAGGAAGAGTACAGCGAACACGATCAACAACAGGTAAAGAAGGGCACGTATAGCCAGCCGTTGCCATCTCTGGCGTGCTGTAAGGCCCGATCGTCGGAGTTTGGGTTGTGCAAGAGTAGCCATGCTCTCCCCCTTATTGTCGCCAACTGCGCAGGAGCCGCAATTGTAGAAACGAGATACCGATCACCAGGAGGCCGATCAGGAAGCCGAGAGCAGCAGCATCGCCGTAGCGGGTGGCTCTGAAGCCCAGGTCGTAGAGTCTTAACGTAAGGGTGAGGATGTCGTTGCCAGGCCCACCCAGGGTCCAGGGGCTAAGCATATAAGGCTGGGTGAACATGTTCAACACGCCGATGGTGCCCAGGATGCTGACAAATAGCATGACTGGCCGCATCAGGGGCAGGGTGATCCGCCAGAAGGTCTGCCACGACGTCGCCCCGTCTATCTTCGCTGCCTCATAAAGTTGGGGGTCTATGCCCTGGAGCCCGCCCAGCATGATCAAGATATTATAGCCCAGGCCTTGCCAGTGAGCCAGCAAGATGATAGATACCTTAGCCCAGCCCTCCCCGCGCAGCCAGGGAGCGGGCGGCAACCCGACCATCCGTAGCAGGCCGTTCAACCAGCCGTAGGTATCGTCCAGGAACTGCTGGAAGATGATGGCGACGATCACGGTGGAGGTGATGTAGGGCAAGAAATAAATGGTCCGAAGGGGGCCACGGCCTCGCAGGTCACGGATGTTCAGGGCGACTGCGAAAAAGAGCGCCAGCAAGATGCCGGTGGGGACCAGGACGGCTGTGAAAATCAGGGTGTTGACCAGCGCTTTGCCGATGTAGATATCCTGGAGCATGGCACGGTAGTTGTCCAGCCCCACCCACTTCATGGGCCCGAAGCCACGCCAACTGCTGAAGCTCAGCAGGAAGGCCCAACCCAGCGGGTAGGCCCCAAAGATGGCGAACAAGATAAAGAAGGGGGAAATGAACAGGTAATCGAGGCGATGTCGCCAGATCTCTTGCCATAAGGGCCTGGATGGACGCGCTGCCACCGGAGCGGGCAAAGCAATGCTTTCATCGGCCATCATGACCTCCGGGATAGAGCCCCCCCACTTCATGTGGGGGGGCCAGGCATGAGCTTGCTAGAAGCAGCCCAGACGTTCATGCTCCGCCTGGAGCTTCTTCTCCAGCTCCTTCATCCCCTCCTCGATGGAGATTTCGCCGCGGATCATGGGCATCATCTCTGTATTGACGACCCCCATGAGGCTGTCGTAACCGGCCTTCCGATAGTACTTGGTATTGATGGTAGCCGCCGCCTTCTCCCAAAGCTGATTGAACCTCCACTCGCCGAACAGCTTCACGGTTCGCTCCAGAAATTGTGGCGTCTTGCGGTAGGGGATCCAGGCCGGGGTGGTGCCCCAGTCATCCAGGATGGCAGACCCCTCCATAGAGGCATGGGCAAACTTCATGTACTCCCAGACCAGGTCCGGGACCTTGGTAAACTTGGGACTGGACAAGTTCGCACCGCCCCATACCGCAGTTTGGGAGACACCATTGGGCGCCTTGGGCAAGAGCGCCAGTCGCCATTTGCCGAGCCCTTCTTCCGGTGTCTTGACCTCCGCCTCGATGAAGCCGCGCGCCCAGCCCGCAGCAAAGTCACCCACGAGTTGCCCAGCCTTGATGGCAGCCCAATAGGGTGGTGACCACCAATCCACATCCAGGCCGCCACCTGAGTCCCACAGCTTCTTGACCAGCCGCATGGCATCAACGCCGATCTCATTGGTGCCGGTCATCTTGGTGCCGGTATTGTCGTAAAGGCTGCCACCAAGCTGGTTAAGGGTCATCGCCCAGAGCGCCGACCAGCCGCTCTTCGGGAAGCAGAAGGTATACCCTCCCAGGTTCTCCTTCACCATCGCAGTGATCTCGAAGAAGGTGTCATAGGTCCAGTCGTCTGGGATCTCCTCCTTCCAGCCTGCCTTCTCCAACAGGTCTGGCCGGTAGTACCAGGCCATCATGTTCCCGGCGTCGCTGGGGATGCTGACGTACTTGCCTGTCTTGGCGATGAAACATTCTTCCAGCTTATGTGGGAGAAACTCGTCCTTGATGGGGGTGATATGCTCGGTCAAGTCCAACAGCAGGTCGCGGCACCCAAAGTCCTGGTTGGCGCCGGCTTCCGTCCATACCAGATCGGGCGTCCCTTCGCCCGCGGCCATGGCGGCCTGGAGTTTAGTGAACCAGTCTCCGGAGTGCTCCCAGACATATTCCACCTCAGGGTGTATCTTTTGGAAGGCCTCCTTGATCGAATCCTGAGGATGGGTTGCATGGCCCCAGAACACCAGCTTGGCGCCTTCAAACCTTGGCACTGCGCCGGCCGGCGCCGGGGTGGGTGTCGGTGCCGGGGTAGGGGGAGCACAGGCTGACAGAATGGACATAGCCGCCGACCCGGCGAGGATCGAGGCGGCTCCCTTCAGGAAATCGCGGCGGGACACACGTTTCTCGAACATCTTGCCACCTCCTGGTGATATAAGATGACCGGTCAGTCACTCCGCTGCAGATAGGTCGCTCATTTCATCGGCATAGGCACCTCCTGGTTGTATTCTTTATGGTACCGGTGTCATTGTACTCCGAAGTTACGTTGGCGTCAACACTTTTGAAGATTGGGATTCCGCAACAAGTCCAGTGACCAGGC
>DAOUAJ010000215.1:0-7188 GCA_034433615.1 Anaerolineae bacterium
TCCACCACCTCTTGCAACTCCTGCTTGGCCTCATCGGCCCCCGCCACGTCGTCAAAGGTCACCGTCGGCTTGTCCCCCGTGAACATGCGCGCCCGACTCTTACCGAAAGCGAAGGCCTGGTTGCCTGCACCCTGGGCCTGCCGCAGCAGGAAGAAGAAGAAGGCCCCCACCAGGATCAGTGGCAGCAGCGTGCCCAGGATCGCACCCCAATTCTCCCATCGGCTGGGCGGCGCAAATACGAAGTCAATAGCTGCCAGGTCCTCCTGTGGCACACCCAGATTCAGAAGCGTTTCAATGGCTCCAGCGTCCGGTTCTTTACGCGAGATGGCCTTCGTTGTAGAGCCTGTTCCCTCGCGATAGGTGATCTCCAGTTCATCACCGCGCACCACGATCTTTGCGATGGTGCCCTCACGAGCTTGCTGGGCTACGCGATCCAGTGGTACAACGGGGGCGCCATTCCGGTCGCGCGCAAAACTGGTGAAGAGGAAAGTCGCCAGCGCGATAAAGAGCACCAGATAAATTAATCCGTTACGGATAACCTTTGACCCCATATAACCCTCAACACGCGTCCTGACCCCGAAATTCCAACTCCACGGCAATTCCCCATACTCAGCACATCACCGTTTTGCTCCCAAGCTCGTCCCTTCGGGCAGGGCCCTTCGGCAAGCTCAGGGCAGGCTCTCAGGGTGAAGCCTCGGGCGCTCGATGGACGCCCCGGGGACGGGGCTTTGAGCCGAAATCGTGATGTACTGATACTCCGGACAGCGCCATGGTTGTAAAAACGCAGCCTCGTCTCTCGTCCTTTGCTACTCGTTACTCAAGTGGTAGTGTAGCACATCCCGCAGAGAGGTGTCAAACGAAACCTGGGGAAAAGCGATGAGCAATTGAATTATGAGACACCTGATGTAGGAAAGCAGTAATAAGCCTTCCTGTCAACCACTGGCCGGTCAGATATTTGCCTCCACACCGGCTGGCCGGTATAATGGCCCTAAGGTGGACGCCTCAGCGACCAGGTTACCCGTTTTGCTGGCCAACCAGGCCCCGCCCGATTTTTGTCATCGTTGAAACAAGGAGATTCTTTATGGGATTTGATCTGGTCAAGTTGATCGAAACAGTCGGATACGTCGGCCTGGTCGGCATCATCTTCGCTGAATCGGGTCTGTTTTTCGGGTTCTTTCTTCCGGGTGACAGCCTGCTCCTGACGGCCGGCCTCCTGGCCTCCCACGGTGATCTCAACCTTCTTGTGCTCTTGCTTCTTCTGCCGCCGGCCGCTATCCTGGGCGACAACGTAGGCTACTGGTTTGGCAGGAAGACTGGGCCACCTATCTTCAGTCGGGAGAACTCTCTCTTCTTCCGCCGCAAAAACCTGCTGGCGGCCAAAGCTTTCTACGACAAGCATGGTGGCAAGACCATCGTGCTGGCCCGCTTTATGCCCTTCATCCGCACGTTTGCGCCGATTGTAGCCGGCGCCGTAGAGATGAACTATCGCCACTTTTTCATCTTTAATGTCTTGGGAGGATTATTGTGGACAGTCGGGGTCACCCTGGCCGGCTACTTCCTGGGCGAGTCTATCCCCGACATTGACCGCTATTTCCTGCTGATCGTAGCCGTAGTGATTTTCATCTCGGCCTTGCCCAGCTTGATTCACATCTGGAAGGAATACCGGGTGGAGCTATTTCATCTCCTGAGTGCCCGCTGGCAGGCCCGGCGCTCGCGCCCGCAACCTGGCGATACCCTGGATGCCCGGTAGACTAATGCTATAGCCACCAGCGAGAGGAGGCGCAATGTTGCGACCGCTGAAAAAAATCTTCACACCTGCCGAATATCTGGCGATGGAACAAGTCGCTGATTACAAAAGTGAATACTACGCCGGTGAAATTTTCGCGTTGGCGGGGGGAACTGCCGACCACAGCCTGATCGCGGGAAATCTCATCCATGTGTTCAACGAGTTGCTCGAAGCCAAGCCCTGTCGTGTTTTTACCAGCGATATGCGCTTGTTCGTCCAGCCCAGCGGCTTGTACACTTATCCCGATGTGATGGTGATTTGCGGCAAAATTCAATTCGTCGAGCGCCGAAACGACACGGTGACCAATCCCACTTTGATCGTCGAAGTGTTATCTGAATCCAGCCGTGAGTACGATCGCGACGCCAAATTCAATTTCTACAAGCAGATGCCCGATCTGCGTGAGGTCGTGCTGGTCGAGTCCGAATACGCGCGCGTCGAATGTTATCGGCGCGCCCAAGGAGGCCAGTGGATGATTGAAACGTACGACGACTTGGACGCCATCGCGCGGCTCGAATCACTCGCCTGCGACATTCCCCTGCGCCGGATTTACCACAAGGTATCGTGGCTGGATTGACCGTAAGCCGGATAACCGCAATTGCTCTTTGCATCACCGCCCTAACAGGTATCCCAAAGCCGTCACCACGTCATCACCGTGGATCATGACCGTGCGGCCGTCTACCCGCGCCCACGTGCGGCCATCGTAGAAGCGTGGATCGGCCAGGTCGGTGCCGGTGTAGGTCAGTTGCAACGTGACCGGCCCTTCGATGCGGTAGGGGCGCAGGCCCCCCGCCCGGCGCACTGCCTCTGCTGCCTTCTCGCGGATTAGCTCCCGTGCCTGAGCTGGGGCCAGTGTCAGCGCGCGGTGGCGAGCCACACCCTGCTTCACCTCGGCCGTCACCACATCGCCCAGCAGTGTCCGCGCCTCGGCGCACGCCTTATCGTCCCCGCTGACCATGATCACCGGCACGCCCATCGCGCCCGCCAGCGCCGCGTCAATGGCGATCTCTCCGGCTGGCTGGCCGTTGATGCGGAACTCCTGCCAGGCGGCCGAGGACATGGTGTGATCGCGCACGGCCTGAGGCGTCCCGGCCATAGCGTGATACCCCAGCAAGATCATGCCGGCTGCGCCCTCAAGGAAAGGAAAACGCGGCCAGTGAGGGCCACCGTGCAGCCAGCGTGCGGCTGGGTGCATCTCCTCCGGCGGGAAGTTGAAGCCGCCAGCGTGCATGTCCGCTACAATCACCTCATCGGCGCCGGCGGCCAGCGCTCCCTCCACGGCCGCGTTGGCCTCCCGCACCAGAAGCAGCCGCCCCTCGGCGTACTCAGGCGTCCCGCGCTGCACCTGCTCTGGTTGCACGATACCTGCAATCCCCTCCATGTCAACGCTGATGTAGATTTTCACGTTCCCTCCTGCATCATATCATAAACCCGAAGGATCTTTAGGAAAGCTACACAGCCCCAAACGCCCCCTTGAGCCCCTTCGGGTTTTAGCCCTCCGTTGCTGCAAATGTCACGGTCGCGATCCCGGCGACTTGCAGTGCCTGCTCGTCGTAATAGATCACGCGCAGGTTGAAAGCCAGGCCCGTGTCCGGCCGTAGACGTCCTTCTCACAAGATGGAGTCGGCTACCTTGCAGCGGCTCTCCATCCCAATCAACGGAATCACCGATCTGGCGGGTCGCCTTGAAGTCGCTGATGATGAACTCCCCTGCCTGGAATAGGGCCAGCCAGGCGGCGCCATTTATGCGCCGCTGTCATGACGGCCGCGCCGGCCGGCCAAATGGCGGTCGAAAAAGCCCAGCACGTGCTGGCGATAAGCAGCCGGATACATCTTGTCGGCTTCCCGATGACCAGCGCCGGGCACCACCCATTGCTCTTTCGGCTCGCGCGCCGTGTTCCACAACAGCAGGAAATCCCGCGACGGCACGTAAGGATCATACTCGCCCTGGATGAACAGGATCGGCCGGGGAGAGACCCGCCCCACCCAGTGGATGGGCGACGCATCCTCCAGCCGACAGCCCAGGCGCCATCCGGCCATCTTCAACACCAGATGGCCAAACCATTCGACGGCCTTGCCGTGCACACCGCGGGCGGCCGCCCAGCCGCGAATGGCCCCTAGCAAATCGGCATAGCAACCATCGCTCACGACGGCGGCCACGGCATCGGCCTCCGGCGCAGTGCGGATGGCCACGGCGGCCCCCATTGAGAAGCCCATCACCCCCACGTGTTCCACATCACGGCTTTTCAGGAAATCCAAGGCCCCTAGCAGGTCCAGGCGCTCGTGGTAGCCCCAGGAGACGTGCTCGCCCTGGCTGCGGCCATGCCCACGAAAATCGAAGAGGAGCACATCGTAGCCGCGCCGAACCAGAGCCGGGGCGTAGATCAGGTCGGGGTCCAGGCTGCCCCCGTGGCCGGGGAGGAGGATCACCGTGCCCCGTCGGCGGCGGGCGGGGATCCAATAGCCGCCCAGGAGCAGGCCATCGCGACTGGGGAAGCGCACAGGCTCCGTCTCCAGCCCGTAAGCTGCCGGGTCCACGGGTGGGTCTGGACGGCGGCGATGGATAAGCCGGCCGCTGGCGAGCCAGGCTCCGGCCAACACCCCTCCCACAGTAGCCAACGCTCCCACGCCGAGGCGATCACCTACGCTTAATTTACGCCACTTTACCATCTGGGATTCCTTCCCTCTCAACCGTAAAACGTGTCGCATGGCATCTCCATTTTACCACAAGGCGGCGGATAAGGAGGAAAGGCCCTCCATCTGGCCCTCTCAAGGGCAAGTTTTTCAACCGCAGCTATCTCCTGCCCGAACGGGGTGGTGTGGAAGGGTTCCCCCTCCGCACCTCCCCTGCCAGCACTGGTGAGAGGCCCTCTGAACACTCACTGACAAATCGTACGTGCACCCGAAACCTCCCTCGATTGACGAACAGCCACTTCTTATGTACTATGTAACCCGGGTTTGCGATCCGCAACTTGTATCTGTTTACTGCTGATATGACAACGAATCCGAAGGATTGATCAATGCCCATTCCCCTCATAGACCTGCGGGCGCAGTACCTGTCCATCAAGGCCGAGATTGACGCGGCCGTGGCGCGGGTACTCGACAGTGGCTGGTACATCCTGGGGCAGGAGGTGGCCGCTTTCGAGCGCGAGTTCGCCGAGTATTGCGGCGCGGCCGCCTGCGTCGGTGTCGGCTCGGGGACGGAGGCATTGCATCTGGCGATGTTGGCGTGCGGCATTAGCCCTGGCGATGAAGTGATCACCGTCTCCCACACGGCCGTGGCTACGGTGGCCGCCATCACGCTTGCAGGCGCCCGTCCCGTGCTGGTGGACGTGGACCCGGAGACGTACACGATGGACCCGGCCGCGCTGGAGGCCGCCATCACCCCTTGTACTAAAGCAATCATCCCCGTGCACCTGTACGGTCACCCGGCCGACATGGTTCCCATTCTGGAGATCGCTCGCCAGGCGCAGGTCCGGGTGATCGAGGACTGCGCGCAGGCTCACGGCGCAACCTATCACGGCCAGCCGGTGGGCATCCTGGGCGAGCTTGGCTGCTTCTCGTTCTATCCTACCAAGAACCTGGGCGCGTTGGGCGACGGCGGCGCGGTGGTGAGCCAGGACCCGGCGCTGGCCGAACGAGTGCGCTTGCTGCGAGAGTACGGGTGGACGCCGCAAGCACGCTATGTGTCGCAGGTCAAAGGGATGAACAGCCGGCTGGACGAGCTCCAGGCAGCCATCCTGCGCGTCAAGCTGCGCCATCTCAATGCATGGAATGAGGTGCGGCGAGCATTGGCCGCCCGCTACGATGCGTTGTTGCCCCCCGCCGTGGTGAGGCCCATTGAGCGGTCGGGGTGCCGCCACGTTTACCATCTGTACGTCGTGCGCGTGCCGGAGCGCGATCAGGTGCGCGCCCGGCTCCAGGCCGCGGGCATCGGCACCGGCATCCATTATCCTGTGCCCGTCCATCAACAGCCAGCCTACCAGGATCTCGCTCCTCGTCCAGAGGGCCTGCCCCACACCGAGCGCCTGGCCGGCGAGATCCTCTCGCTGCCTATGTCTCCTACGCTAACGGAGGCAGAAGTCACTGCTGTGGCCGATGCCATCCGGTCGGCTATCGAGCGAGGGTAACCGTGGCCGAGCGATGGGCCTGTTGGGTGTCCTGGATGCTGTTGGGGCTGATGATGGCGGCCTGGGGTCTGCGGCTGTATCGCTTGGACGCGCAGAGCCTCTGGTACGACGAGGGGGTGACAGCCCAGGTCGTCCGTCAGGGATTGGCTGAGCTAACTCGATGGACAGCGGATGATATCCAGCCGCCCTTGTATTACTACATCGTGGCGGGGTGGGTGCGCCTGGCGGGTGCTTCCGAGTGGGCGCTGCGGTTTCCCTCGGCCGCGTGGGGGGTGCTGATCATCCCCCTCATTTACGCGTTGGGGCGTCGGTTATACGGCACGATGGCCGGGCTGCTGGCCGCCCTACTGGCGGGCGGAGCGCCGCTCTACGTCTACTACAGCCAGGAAGCCCGCATGTATACTCAGCTCACGGCGCTGGGGCTGGTGGTCATGTATGCCCTGGTGCGGGCCTTGCAGACCGGAGACGATCACGCTCGTCGGCGCTGGTGGGTGGCTTTTGCCATCGCCAGCCTGGCCGCCGTCTACACCCACTACTTCGCCTTCTTCCTGCTCGTCGCCCTCGCTGTTGCAATCGCTGCCTCCTTCACCTTTCGCCCGTCATTGGCCATCAGCTATCAGCCATCAGCTATTAGCCGTCAGCTATCAGCTATCAGCCGTCAGCCGTCCATTGTTGAACTGACCCTCGCTGCTGCCGCTGTCCTTCTCGGGTACCTGCCCTGGCTGCCCTTCGTTTTCCATCGTTATCAGGTGGACGCTTCGTACTGGCAAGGCCAGCTCAAGCTAGGAGAGGCACTGCGCCACGTCTGGATCAACTTCACCCTGGGCGCGCCCCGGACTGCGCTGGAGAGGGACGCCATCCGCATCGGTTGGGGTTTTGCGATCGTTGTAGCGCTGGCCCTGGTGGGATTGCTCTGGCGAGGCAGACGCACCGCCTGGGCGACGATGGTTCTGCTCAGTTACCTGTTGGTGCCCGTGGTCCTGATCCTGATTCTCTCGTCGCGTACACCCAAATTCAACCCACGCTACCTGATGCTGGCCTCGCCAGCCTTCTGGTTGCTCATCGCCACCGGCCTGAGCGCCCTCATTCACCTTAGGAGTTCCCTTAATCCCCGCTCCTCCCCTGGCCTGACCGCCGAAACGGCTCCTCATGCCGCGGGCGGCGCCACGGCCGATGAAAATAGCCGTGCCACACCGGGGTATGGGGCCGTGGCGAGCAGAGATGGCATCACTAGCCCCATCCCCCCTGGCTCCCCTCCCCCAGACTTGGGGGAGGG
>DAOUAJ010000216.1:0-2771 GCA_034433615.1 Anaerolineae bacterium
AACGCCGCGCGGTTCACCGAGGAGGGCCTGGTGCAGGTAGAGGCAAAGCGAGTGGGCAATGAAGTGCTGATCAGCGTCAGCGATACCGGTCCTGGCATCCCGGCTGAGGAGCTGCCTCACCTCTTCGAGGAGTTTTACCAGGTTGATCGCTCACTGAGCCGCACGCAGGGAGGGGTTGGCCTGGGCCTGGCAATTTGCAAGCACTTTGTGGAAGCGCACGACGGACGCATCTGGGTGGAGAGCCGGGAGGGTGTGGGCTCGACGTTCATCTTTGCCCTGCCCATCCCGGACGAATATGTGCCCTGGTCCCGCCTACAGGTGGCTCACTCCCTGGAAATGGCATGGCCTGAGACGCGCCCTCTCGTCCTGGTGGTGGATCCTGATCCCGCCGTGGCGGATTTGGTGCGTCGCCATGTAGGGGAGTATGAGGTAGTGCCGGTGAAGGACAGCAACCGATTGACTGAAGAGGTGATGCTGCATCACCCACAGGCGGTGGTGTGGAATGTGCAGCCGGGAGAATGGACTGGCTGTGATGATACCATCGCCGCGCCGGTGCCGATTATCGAATGCTCCCTACCCAGCCGGGCCTGGATGGCGGATGAGCTGGCCGTGACAACCTGCCTGACCAAGCCGATTGCCGCCGAACAGCTTTTAGAAGAGATCGAGCGGCTGGAGGGCGTTCATGAGGTGCTGGTCGTTGACGATGACCGGGATTTCTGCCAATTGGTGGAGCGAATGCTGGAGACGACCGGGCAGGCTTTTGAGGTGCGCCGTGCCTATAGTGGTGAAGGCGCGTTGCAAGCCATGCGCGCCCGGCGCCCTGACCTGGTGCTGCTGGATCTGATCATGCCAGGCACAGATGGCTTCCAGGTGTTGGAGGAGATGCGGCGAGACCCAGGGCTGGCAGAAGTGCCTGTGGTGTTGTTAACGGCCACCAGTTACGCTGAGGATGCTCTAGTGCAGCGAGGTGGATCGGTGGTAATCCGCCGCCCGGGTGGGTTAAGCCTCGCTGAAACTCTGCGTTGCCTGCGGGCAGTGATCAGCGTGTTGAAGCCGCGTTACGATGAGCGGTCGGCGCCGGCAGAGGCGCTTGCAACCTGTGATGCATAAGGGGTCGAGTACGGCCTCCCGGACGTGCCACGTTACATGACACCTAAGCGGCGCAGGGCGGTCAAGATGTCGTTACGGCTAACCGGCTTGGGCAGAAAGAGAGAGGCTCCCAGCGCGTAGGCCAGTTGCGGGTTGTTGATGATGGAGCAGATGACCACCGGGATGTTTTTGGTCTTGGGCAGATGGCGTACCCTCTGTAACACTTCCCATCCGTGGGTCTCTGGCATCATCACATCCAACACGATGGCATCGGGGACGAGTTCCTCCGCCAATCGTAGGCCCTCCTGGCCATTGGCGGCAGCGATCACCCGGCAATCCTGATCGGTGAGATAGCGCTCTAACAGCTCTACCAACCCCTCATTGTCGTCAATGACCAGCACGGCGGGACCGTACGCGGTGATGTTTAGAACGATCACACGGCTGCCGTCTTTTTGATCCTCCTGTCTGATCGTCCATCCCAACCGATTCACCAGTTGCGAAACCACGAGGCTGACCACGGGCGCGTGGGTCGTTTCAGGTTCCGGGAAGTATCGCAAAGTCAGCGATGCCTGCTCTTCTCCAGCCGACAGAGCCAGAAATAACATGCCTGGCTGGGACTGTTGTACCGCATAACTGAGGGTGTTGACCAGCACTTGCTTGGCTATGGCCGGATCGGTCGAGACGTTGACCGGCTCCACGGGGGTCTCTGCCTGGAAATGAACAGATCGTTGGGACGCCTGCGGCGCGACCACTTCCTGAGCGTGTTGAAGGAGCAAGCCGATATCGGTAGGACGAGGGTGAGCCTTCAGCCGGGCCATTTCCGCCTGCAGGGAGGATAACTGGCGGGCGGTATTGGCTTCCGACGGGGTAGATGCTAAACGGCGGGTCCAGAGTATTGTCGCCACGCTCTCCTCCGCGCGTCGTAGATCGCGATGGGCCTGCCGCATGGAAAGGCCCAGTTCATGAGCTGTCTCTTGAACGGTCCTCCCCTCCACATATCGGAGTCGCAGCAGGTTGTAGAGACGGGCCTGAGAAGCGTAAAAGGGGACGCCCGCCCCTGGGTTCAGCGCCTCGATGGCGGCGGCTAACTCCTGGCGCAGGCGCTGGCCCGTGATTTCAGCGAAGCGTTTTGTAGCCGGCCTGTCCCCTTGAGCCAGAGCCAGAGGATGTTGCTGCAGCCAGCTTAGATCGTAAAGATGTTCCAGGGCATCCTTCACTTGTAGAACGAAGGTTTCCGGCGGCCCTTGTGCTTCGAGCTCTTGCCTGTCCTGACGATCTGTCATCACCCTTAATCCTGTCGCATGGCACTCTCATGACACACATCTGGCAGCCTTTTGTATAGACGTCGGCTTGCGCGCGGAATATAGTATACCTTGAAAGCACTGGTTGGAAAAGCTTCGGAAGGATCGGACAAAGGCCTGGAGTCTCAGCAGACATGAACTCCCAGGCAGATTGGGTGAAAAGGAGGCGAAAATGTTAGAGAGAAAGCTCAGCCGTCGTGAGTTCTTGAGAGCCACATCCGTTGCGGCGGTTGGTGGCATGTTGGCCGCATGTGTTCCCGCTACGCCAGCGCCAGCGCCAGAGAAGCCAGCCGCTGCGCCCACGCCGGCCCCCGCTAAACCCCTTACAGTTAAGTTCTGGACGTTTTGGGGTGGGTTCGAGGAGATGCACGACGCCTGGAA
>DAOUAJ010000217.1:0-8609 GCA_034433615.1 Anaerolineae bacterium
TGAGAAGGAGGAGGATAAACATGGCTCGAAGATTTCCTGAATGGATGGGCAAGATGCGGTCCCTGACCGCGGAGGAGATCGCGGAATTTCTGGCAGGCCCCGTCGTAGCCCGCCTGGCAACGATCACCCCCGAGGGCACACCCTACGTGGTCCCGGTGTGGCAGCACTACGAAGATGGGATACTGTATGTGATCCCGCGCGAGCGTTCGACCTTCGTCAGGCATATCCAGCATAACCCGGCCGTGGCCGTCTCCTGCGCGCTGGACAGCGCTCCCTACACCCGGGTCCTCTTCCAAGGTAAGGCCAGGATCGTTGAGGGCCCCAGACCGATGGATGGCAAGACTCTGGAGATCGCAGAAAAGATGTCTCTCCGCTACCTGGGCGAGCACGGCCCGGAGTATCTGAAGCCTACCCTGAACCGGCCGCGTTATCTGGTCGAGATTGTCCCGGACAAGGTCACCTCGTGGGAAGGGGTAGAGTGGCATCCCAGATACTGCACGGAGGAGAGCTGATCCATGACCAACCGAGAACGGCTGCTGGCGATCATGTCCGGGCGAGCGCCGGACCGCATCCCATGGATCCCACGGCTCCTGCTCTGGTACAACGCCCACAAGAAGGCAGGCACCTTGCCGGAGCGGTACCGAGACTGGAACCTGCGGGATATCGAGCGTGACCTGGGCGTAGGCACGCCCGCCCGGGACGGGCACATCTTCCGCACGGAGCTGCGCGGCGTGGAGGTACGCCGGCGCTGGCTCAACGAGATGGAGCTTCTGACCGAGTACGTCACCCCCGTCGGCACGGTGAACACCCTCTTTCGCGGCAGCCAACTGCTCCGGGAGATGGCGATCCAGGATTTGCAAGTGGAGTTCATGTTGAAGCGACGGGAAGATTACGCCGTCGTCACCTACATCATCGAGCATACCGACTACATCCCCACTTACGAGGAGTACGAGGCTTATGAGCGGGAGGTCGGCGAGGACGGCTACCCGATGGTTCAGTGCGGCGATTGCCCGTTCCACCACTGGATGCGAGCCCTAGTCGGCTACAATCACGCCTACTATCACCTGAACGACTATCCCAATGAGGTCGAGCGGCTGCTGGCGGTGATGGAGCAGCGGGACCGGGAGATAGTCTGGAAGCTGATGACTGACTCGCCCGCCCGGCTGATCCTGCACGGCGTCCACTTCTCCAGCCAGATGACGCCGCCGCCCATCTTCAGGCGCTTCATCCTGCCCTACTATCAGGAGCTCTCGGCCCTGCTGCGAGCTCGGGGCAAGACGCTGGCCCTGCACGCCGACAACGACACGCGGGAGATCCTCGCTCTCATCGAGCAGGCGGGGTACGGGATGGCGGAGTGCTTCGCCACCCACCCGCTGGTGCAGACGACGCTGGCCGAGGCACGGGCAGCGTGGGGGGATCGCGTCATCATCTGGGGCGGGGTGCCCTCGGTGATCCTGGAAGAGCCCTACTCTGACGAGCAGTTTGAGGTCTACATGGAGGATCTGTTCCGCACCATCGCACCGGGAGATGCCTTCATCCTGGGCGTCGCCGACAACGTGATGCCGGGGGCCAGGATCGAACGGCTGCGACGGATCACGGAGATGGTTGAGGAATTCGGCTCTGTTCCTGCTTCTGCACCGGGCACCGGCCCATGGGTACACGTTGCTGGAGCATGAGCGTGGAAATCGTCCAACCCGACGATGCCCAGCTCCAAAAGGCGTTCGATTGGACCCTCCGCCTCAATCGTGCCGCCGCTTACGACAGCTTCTACCTGGCGCTGGCCGAGGCCACCGCGCGGTGAATTTGCCCTGGGTGCACTGGGCCCTTAATGCCGAAAATGCCGCTCGCCCGTAAAGATCATCGCCATGCCCAGGCGATCCGCCGCCGCGATCACCTCGTCATCGCGAACTGAGCCGCCCGGCTGGATGCAGGCCGTCACCCCCGCGGCCGCCGCCACCTCGATGCCATCAGGGAACGGGAAGAACGCATCCGACCCCATGACGGCCCCCTTCGCCCGCTCACCGGCCCGGCGTGCCGCCAGGTAGACGGAGTCCACCCGGTTCATCTGGCCGGCACCCACCCCCACCGTGGCCGTCCCCCCTAAAGGACTTCGCTGCACGAAGACAATAGCGTTCGACTTCACATGCTTCACGGCCAGCCAGGCGAAGGCCAGGCTTTTGCGCTCGGCCGCGGTCGGCTCGCGCCGGGTCACCACCCGCCAGGTGCTCTCGTCCACGCCGCGCAGGTCGGGCGTCTGCGCCAACAGCCCCCCCCGCACCGACCGCAAGACCAGATCGTTCTCGCCACCTGGCCTCGCCACGATCACCCGACAATTCTTCTTATGCTGCGCCAGCCATTCCAACGCCTCAGGCGTGTACGATGGGGCCACCAGCACTTCCACGAACAAGGAACCGATCTCCTCCACCAGCGCCCGGTCCACTTCCCGATTCACAGCGATGATCGAGCCAAAGGCGGAGACCGGATCGCACGCCAGCGCCAGCCGATAGGCCTCGACCAACGTGTCCGCGGACGCCAGGCCGCTGGGATTGGTGTGCTTGATGATGGCGACCGTCGGCTCAGCGAATTCCTGGGGCATGGCCCAGGCAGCCTCCAGGTCCACGATGTTGTTATAGCTCAGCTCTTTGCCCTGCAATTGCTCGAAGAGAGGCGCACAGCCAACCCAGCGGTAGAGCGCGCCCTGCTGGTGTGGGTTCTCGCCGTACCGGAGCAACTGCACCCGCTCAGCCGCCAGGTGGAGCACGCCGGGCAACGGCTCGCCGGCCTCGACGCGTTCCGTCAGCCAGGTAGCGATGGCGGCATCGTAGGCCGCCGTATGGCGGAACGCATTCAAGGCCAGCCGTCGCCGTTCGTCCAGCGGGAGCTCTCCCACCCGCAACGCCGCCAACACTCCCTCGTAATCGGCGGGATCGCACACCACCGTCACCGACTCGAAATTCTTGGCAGCCGCCCGCAGCAACGTCACCCCGCCGATGTCAATCTCCTCCACGGCCTGGGCCTCGGTCACGCCGGGCCGGCTCACCGTCTCCACAAAGGGATACAAGTTGCAGACCACCAGGTCAATCGGTTCGATCCCATGCGCCGAGAGCTCGGCCAGATGCTCTGGCGTACGCCGGGCCAGGATGCCACCGTGCACCGCCGGGTGCAGCGTCTTCACGCGGCCGCCCAGGATCTCCGGGAAGCCTGTGACCTCGTCCACCGGGATCACCGATAGCCCCGCCTGGCTCAGCGCTCGCGCCGTTCCCCCGGACGCGACCAACTCAAAGCCCAGCTCCGCCAGGCCGCGGCCTAGCTCGATCAAACCCGTCTTGTCGTGCACACTCAAGAGCGCGCGTCGTTTCGTCGTCAAGGTGACCTCCTGTAGCAGCCAGCGATCAGCCATCAGCGATCTAGCTATTTGCTAACCGCTGACGGCTGACGGCTTGGATTGCCTCTACCAACAGCCGATGCTCCATGGCGTGAACCCGCGCCTCTAAATCGCCCAGCGTGTCCGTCGGATAGATGGGCACCTCGGACATGGCGACGACCGGGCCGGCGTCCACCTCTGGCACGACCCAGTGCACCATCACGCCGGTGCGATCAATTTCGCCTCGCCGGAACGCCTCATAGGCGCGCTGGATGGCATGGGTGCCGGGGAATTGACCGGGCAGTGCGGGGTGCAGGTTCAGCACACGGCCGGGGAAGCGGTCCAGGAACGCCGGGCTGAGCACATGCATCCAGCCGGCCAACACGATCAAGTCCGGCGCGTATTCGGCCACCCGCCGGGCCAGGTCGGCATCATACTCCTCCCGCGAGCGCCCCGCATCCCGATACGGCTTCAGCGGAAAATAGAGCGTGGGGATGCCGGCCCGCTCTGCCCGCACCAGGCCATAGGCTTCGCGGCGATTGGACACGACCACGACGATCCGGGCATCCAGCTCCCCCGCCTGAATGGCGTCCATGATCGCCTGCAGGTTAGAGCCGTAGCCGGAAATGAAGACTGCCAGCCGCAAGGAATCAGCCATCAGCTTTTAGCCTTCAGCTTTCGGTGGGTCAGCGAATCAACGAGCCGCCGATTCGCTGACTCGCTGATTCGCCTATTCGATCCGCACCGCCGGCCCATCGCCGCGCGGGATTACCTCACCCACCATCCAGGCCCCCTCGCCCAGGATGCCCAGGGCGTGATCGGCCTGATCTGCCGGGACGATGAGCAGCATGCCCAGGCCCAGGTTAAAGACGTGAGCCATCTCCTCCTCGCTGATTCGCCCGATCCGCTGAATCAGTTGGAAGATGGGCGGGACGATCCAGCTTCCCCGCCAGATGCGGGCCGCCGCGCCCTCCGGCAAGATGCGCGGTGGGTTGTCCATCAACCCACCGCCGGTAATGTGCGCCATTCCCTTGATCGCGATCCCCGCACCCCACAGCCGGCGCACCTCGGCCAGGTACGAGCGGTGAGGCTCCAGTAACGCCTCGCCCAGAGGCCGGCCCAGCTCAGCGACGACTGCGGCCAGGTCCCACCCCTCGAACACGCGGCGCGCCAGCGAGTAGCCGTTCGTGTGTAAGCCGGACGACGCCAGGCCGATAATGGCATCGCCGGCGACGATGGTGCGCCCATCCACGACGTTGGGGCGATCCACCACACCGACGATGGTGCCCACCAGGTCGAATTCGCCCGGCGCGTAGACGCCCGGCATCTCCGCGGTCTCGCCCCCCAACAGCGCACACCCCGCGGCCCGGCAGGCGGCCGCGCAGCCGCGCACGACCGCGGCGACCATCTCCGGGTCGAGTTTCCCGGAGGCGATATAGTCGAGGAAAAAGAGCGGGCGAGCGCCCTGGACCAGGATGTCGTTCACGCAATGATTGACGATGTCATGGCCAATGGTGTCGAACCGGCCCAGGGCGGCGGCGATCTTGGTCTTGGTGCCCACGCCATCCGTCGAGGCGACCAACACCGGTGATGCCATCTGCTTCAGCGCTGAAGCGTCGAACAGCCCGCCGAATGCGCCGATGCCCCAGAGCACCTCCGGCCCATACGTGGCGCGCACGGCTTCCTTCATCAGCTCGACGGCCCGATGGCCGGCTTCGATGTCCACGCCCGCATCACGATAGGTCACAGAGATTGGGAGTCGCGACATACACCACGCGATACGTTCACTTGATCGCCCCGCGCGTCAGGCCGGAGACGATCAGCCGCTGGAAGAACACCACCAGCAGCAGCACAGGGATGATCATCGTCACGCTGAGCGCGCTCATCAGGTCCCAGGGCCGACCCGCGCCCATCGCCGGGTCCACCTGCATCTCCACCAGCCCCACGCTCAACGTCTTCGTGAAGCGATTCGTAGCGAAAACTAACGGGTAGAGCAGTTCGTTCCACGAGATGATAAAGTTGATGATGATCATCGTCGCCAGCGCCGGCCTCACAATGGGGATCACTACCCTCAGTAACACCTGTGGCAGGCTCGCCCCGTCAATGATCGCCGCTTCCTCGATCTCGGCCGGGATCTGCTGGATGAAGGAGACCAGGATCCAGACGGTGAAGGGGGTGATCAGACTGGACATAAGCAGGATCAGTCCGTGGAATTTGTTGACCATGTTAAGCGCCTTAAACACCTCGAACAAGGGCACCAGCGTGCCGATCTGAGGCAGGGCGATGGAAAGGATGAAGCCCATGAAGACGATGTTACTACCACGAAAGCGGATGCGGGCCAGCGCGTAACTGGCCAGGAAGGAGAGGGCCACCGAAAGAAAACTGGAGCCGAGCGCAAAGATCAGCGAGTTACGGAAATAGCGGAAGAACGGGATGTTGTGCGCCATGTGAACGTAGTTTTCAAGGGTAAATTCCGTGGGCCAATACCGGGGCGGGATCGAGAACATCTGATACCGCGGCGTGAACGAGGAAATGAAGATCCAATAAAAGGGAAGAAGCGTCATAAACAGGAACACCAACACGAGCAGATAAAGAAAAGCCCGGTCAGCCCATGCCTGTGCGCGCTGGGCCAGAGGATTCGCGCTCTTTGTCTGCAAAGGTAGCCTCCACAAGTGAGCGAATCAGCGAGTAAACGAGCAAACGTGTCAACGTGTAACGCCTCAGTACAGCACCTCGACGCGCCGGTAAATCAACAAACCGATGCCGCCGACGATGCCGACCGTCACAAACAGAATCATGCTCAAGGCGGACGCGTAGCCGAAGTTGAGGCCGCCGAACGCCTCACGGTAGATGTTGTAGGCCAGAACCTGGGTGGCGAAGCCCGGCCCGCCGCCGGTCATACTGTAGATCAGGTCAAAAGCCGCCAGTTGCCACACCAGCATAAACAGCCCCATGGTCGTTGCCTGGGGTAGGACGAGCGGGACTGTGATGAACCGGAACGTTTGCAGGCGGTTGGCTCCGTCCACTCGCGCCGCCTCATACAGCTCGGCCGGCACACCCTGCAACGCCGCCAGGAAGACGATGGCCAGGAAGGGCGTACTCTTCCAGATGTTGGTCATGGTGATGGCCGCCCGCGCGCCCCAAAAGTGGATCAGCCAGGGGAACCGGATACCGGTCAGGCGTCGCAGGAGGTCGTTGATGATCCCGTAGTCCACGTCGTACATCCAGCGGAAGCCGATGGCGGCCACGACCATGGGAATGGCCCAGGGGATCAGGTTCATCGTGCGGACGAACCCGCGCAGTTTGAACTGGCTGTTAAGCAGCGAAGCGACCAGCAGCCCAAAGGTCAGTTGGAAAATGGTTGAAACCACCACAAACAGGATGGTGAAAGAGATGCTGCTGCGAACGGCGATGTCCTGGCTGAGTTTGAGAAGGTTTCCCAATCCGACGAATCGGTTGGGGGGAAAAGCAGGGTTGTATTCAAAAAAGCTCAGATAGATGGTGTGGAAGAACGGATAGACGGCCGTGAACAAGCGCAGGCCGATCGCCGGTAAGAGAAGCAAAGCTGCCGCCAGATACCGTCGTCCGGCCAGGCTAACCACACCCCGTGGCCGCGCTCGCGCATTGGCTACGGAGAGTGTGGCATTTGACTGCAAGCTCATAAGGTCCTCTGTGGTGAGCGATCAGCGGTCAGCTATCAGCGATCAGCCGCTCTGGCTGAAAGCTGACAGCTAACCGCTGACGGCTAAATGCTTCATCCAAGCGCCTTGATCCGCTCGGCGCCCTGCTTCATGGCGTCGGCCAGCGAGATCTGCTTGGTCAGGAAGAGCGAGCCTACGTCGTCCACCACGCTCTGGGCCTCGGGCACCTTCTCGTGGAAGGGGCGAGGAGCGGGCACGTTGCCCTCGATGTACATCCCCATGTATGGCACCAACCCCTCATTGCCCATCGCGTCCAGGATAGACTTGCGCGGCATGACGAACCAGCTCTGCCCCCTCGCCAGGATGGGCGCGTTCTCGTTGTTGGTGATCCAGGCGATGAGGTCCAACGCCTCTGGCTTGTTGGGGGCGAACTTGGGCACACTGAAGCCCCAGCCACCCCACCAGCTCTTGGCTCCGGCCGGTCCCGCTGGCGGCAAGGAGATCTCCGCCTTGCCTTCTTTATACCACTCTGTATTGCCGCGAGAGACCCCCCAGAAGTACGGCCACTGGCGCATCATCGCCACGCGGTCCTTCATGTACTCATCGTTCTGCTGGGTGTAGTCAATGCTGAGCGCCTTCTCCGGCAGGATCTTGTGGGTATAGATCAGGTCATAGACGAACTGGAAGGCCTGAGCCGTCTTCTCATCAAACTTGAAGATCTCGCCGCCTGTCTGGGCCGTGATGTAGGCCAGATAGACGTACATCAGCCCTGGCTTGATGAGCGCCTCGATGGTGCCGAAGGTGTTCTCGGTGGTGAATTCCTTGCCAATGGAAATGAACTCGTCCCAGTTCTTGGGCGGCTGGATCCCCTTCTCATCGAACCAGTCTTTGCGGTACCAGAAGTAGCCGATGGCGAACTCGTGAGGCACCCGATATCGCTTGCCCTGGTAGCTGTGCCAGACCTCGATCTGTCCCTGGAAGATCTCGGGGAAGTCGGCCCAGGTCTCGGCGGGGATGACGTCATCCAGCGGCTCGATCCAGCCGGCGCGATAGAAGGACGGGCCGGAGTCGTCGGCGTCGCTGAAGACGTCTACCGGGCTGGTGCCAGCCTGGAAAGCAGGCGCGTACTTGGTGACCATCTCCTGGCCGGTGGTGGGGCCGCTCTCCAACTCGACGGTATGCCCTGTCTTCTCCGTCCACTTGGCGAGAACAGGCTTCATGGCATCGTGGGCGAAGGCCTGAATGGCCAGCACCAAGGTCTTCTTGGCGGGCACCGGCGTTGGTGTGGGTGCGGCTGGTGCAACGGGTGCAGCAGGCGGCACACAGGCGGCCAGGGCTGCACCGACCGTAGCCACGCCTGTCATCTGTAGGAATTCGCGTCGTGAGAGTCTGTTCTTGGGAGACATGGTTGACCTCCTGTTGATGAGCTTTGCTCAATAGCCAGATCGCTCCTGGCTGTGGATGGACGCAAAGTGTTAGAATCCCGCTCCACCTCCTTCGCGAAAAGACATGTCAGCTCAGAATGTCGTCCACAGTCACCCCAACCCTCAGCCAGAGCCCAGCCACACTCTACCACACCCAGAGCGCCGTCGTCAAACTCCAGC
>DAOUAJ010000218.1:0-4374 GCA_034433615.1 Anaerolineae bacterium
CAACAGGTAGTTCAAAGTCAACCCGGTATCAACTACGTCTTCCACAAATAAGACGTGACGATCAGCAATTGGGATCTCCAAATCTTTGATCAGGCGAACCATCCCTTGAGCGCGCGTCTCTGGTGTGTAGGTGGACACAGCCATGAAATCTACTTCCACCGGGATCGTGATGGCTCGCAGCAGGTCGGCCATGAAAAACAACACCCCTTTGAGAACGCCGATCAGCAAGGGGTTGCGGTCAACGTAATCTCGGGAGATGGCCTGTCCGATCTCGCGTACACGCTGCTCGATCTCTTGGGCTGAGATCAGTATGTCATGAACGCCCGCAGCCAGCTCTCCATACGATTCCAGAACATTCCTGTTCACGATTCCCTCTTCTGGGGGCCCGTACCCGCGATCTTCCCCGCCTCTTGATCAAGGCCATATTTAACCATCAGATCATGCAGGTCTTTCCGTTTGAACAGTTTGATGTTCACATCCGGGTATAGTTCTCTCATGCGGCGGAGCTTGCGATTCTTGCGCGTGCTCAACTGAGGCCGCAAGGTGGTCAACTCAACATAAAGGTTCTGTTGGGGAAGGTAAAAATCAGGCGAGAAAGCTTCAATGACGTGGCCCTCTTCGTCCCATTCTAACGGGAAGGTGCGCGGCTCGTACTCCCAGGCGATCCCGTAGTAATCCAGGATGCGCGCAAATTCCTCCTCGGCCGGATGTGCAAAGGTGGGATGAGGACGCTGGAGATCATTCAAGGCTGGACTCCCACTCTTCGGAGATAGTGGCACAGGTTGTTGGCAGATATTGGGTGACCGCTAAGCAAATCAACTCCGCCGCTGCGGCGGTCGTCAACCGTTCGGTATTGATGATGAGGTCGTACAGCTCAGGATCATCCCAGCGGGCATGGTAATAGCGTCGCAGATAGTTCCGCCGTGTACGGTCGCTTGCTTCCACCTGTGCCTGTGCTGCGGCGACGGGAATGTTCTGTCGGTGGGCGACGCGTTCAGCCCGCAACGACAACGGTGCGATGACCTTGACGTGTAAGACATCGGGACGGCCTCGCAAAATCACTTGTCCAGCCCGACCGACAATGACCACGCGACCTTCAGTGGCTAACTCCTCCATCACCTGCTGCACGGCTTGATGATAGGCTTGACGTGCCTGAGACGAGGGGCGCAGGCCGAGGATTCCCAGATCGTCAATGGTGGCGAGGGCTACCTCAGGCGCTCCGGCCCGCTGGGCTGCCTGGTTGATCAGCTCGCGCCAGACCACCCGGTAGCCCAAACGCTCAGCGACGACGTGGGCTATCGAGGTGCCCAGGCTGCCCAGTTGGCGCGAGATAGTGATAGTTGTCATGGAGGTTCTTTCTCTGTTATACCTGTACCTTCCACCAGGGAAACAAAACTTTGAAGAGTCTCACGCTCAAATTATAGCATAGCCGTTGCTGGAAGACAACGATACCTTTTACGATGCAGGTTGTCCCCAATGTGAAACGCCCCTCTTGCCCCCTCTCTCCTCTGCCCACATTGACGGATCGAGCACACGCATTTACAATATCGGCTGTAAGGAGGCACGAACACGTATGATGCCTATCAAGGCAGTGCTCTTTGATCTGGGGGGCACGTTGCTTCACTACGACCGGCCAGGTGTGGACTTCAAGGCACTGGAAGGGCAAGGGTTGCACCGCGTTTACCATTTGCTCCGCCACGATGGTCAGCCGCTACCTTCGCCTGACACCTTTGTCCAAGTCATGAACACCCACTTCCAGCGGATAGCGGGTGGAGGCACGCAAGGGAACACCGATGATGCACTACGCTCTGGACTGGCAACGATGGGGATCCAGCTTGACGCAGCCACCTGGCAAGTGTGTATTGCTGCGTTGTATGAGCCGGTCACAGAGATCGTCCAACCGATCGCGGGCGTGCGGAAGGTGCTGTCCACACTCCACCAGGCAGGGTACAGGCTGGGCCTGGTCTCCAATACCTTGTGGCCAGCCCACTTGCACGATCAACATCTGAGGATTCACGGTCTCATTGACTTCTTGCCCGTACGCGTGTACTCATGGCAGACGGGGTGGCGTAAGCCTGATCCGGCCATTTTTCGATACGCCGCCCAGAAGACCGGGGTTGTGCCAGATGAAACGGTGTTCGTGGGGGATCGTCTGGCCAACGATGTGGCAGGGGCGCACGCGGCCGGAATGCGTGCCATGCTGGTGGAGGTGCCCTTCCGAGAGGAACACGATGACCATATCCGGCCTGACGCCCGGCTGCACAGCCTGAGCGAGCTGCCAGCCGTGCTGGCCCAATGGAGTGAAGGCTGATGGCGCAACTCTGTATCCGACCGGGTAACCCGCTGCGTGGGCAACTACGCGTGCCTGGCGACAAGTCCATTTCCAATCGTTTCCCTATTCTGGCCGCCCTGGCTGAGGGTGAATCCCATGCCCGTGGCTGGTTGGCCTCTGACGACACATTGGCCACATTACGGTGCATGGCCGCGCTAGGGGCGGAAATAGAGCGTCCGGAGGAAGACGAGGTGATCGTGTGGGGCCGTGGGCTGCGCTCGTTGCAAGAGCCGACGGACGTACTCTACTGTGAATCCTCGGGCACGACGATGCGTTTGCTGGCCGGATTGGCGGCGGGTCACCCCTTCACGACCATTCTCGCCGGCTCGGAGCAATTGCGTCGCCGGCCGATGGGCCGCGTGGCCCAGCCGTTACGTCAAATGGGGGCTATCGTTCTGGGGCGAGATGGGGGCAACCTGCCGCCTCTGGCTATTCGCGGGGGTGGTCTGTCCGGGATAGAATATGAGTTGCCTGTAGCGTCTGCACAGGTTAAGTCGGCGATTTTATTGGCCGGGTTGTTCGCCAGTGGCTCCACCACCGTGCGCGAACCTGTCTCCACGCGTGATCATACCGAGCGCATGCTTCGGGCCGCGGGGGTGTCCGTCACCTGCGAGGGGATGTCTGTGCGGGTAGCCCCGCCCGCGTCGCCTCTGGCGCCCCTCACGCTGGACGTGCCGGGAGATCTCTCCTCGGCTGCCTTCCTGATCGCAGCCGCTCTGCTGGTTCCTGGCTCAGAGGTGATTCTGGAAAACGTAGGGGTGAATCCAACTCGATCCGGACTGTTGGATGCATTGCTCGGCATGGGGGCGAAGGTTGAGCGCCTGGAGGAACACACTTCGGGTGGAGAGCCGCTAGCCAACCTGCGTGTATGTACCGCCGACGGGTTAGAGGGCATCACCGTCGCCGGCGCTGTAGTGCCTCGCATGATTGACGAGTTTCCGGTGCTGGCAGTGCTGGCCACGCAGGCTGAGGGTGAAACCGTGGTGCAGGAAGCGGCCGAGTTACGGGTGAAAGAGTCAGATCGAGTGGCTACGGTCGTTGAGGAGCTGCGCAAGATGGGCGCGCAGATCGAACCAACGGCCGACGGGTTCATTGTGGCTGGACCGACGCCACTCCAGGGTACGCTGGTAGACGCTCACGGCGATCACCGGCTGGCAATGGCGTTAGCTGCAGCGGGATTGGTGGCCGATGGGGAAACTGCGATCGAGGGGGCTGAATGCATCTCCAAATCGTTCCCTCAGTTCCCTGATCTCTTGGCTGACCTGGGTGCTGAGGTTGCCTACGGATGAAACTTGTACCCGTCAGGGTACTTGAGATGGGGGATTGGATGTGATTGATGGACGTACCCGGCTGGTCGGCGTAATGGGCTGGCCGGTGGAGCACTCCCTCAGTCCACAGATGCACAACGCGGCCTTCGATGCGTTGGGCCTGAACTGGCGCTATCTGCCGTTCCCGGTAGCGCCCGACCAGGTCGGGGCGGCGCTGGCAGGGCTGCGCGCCCTGGGGCTTGCGGGCGTCAACATCACTGTGCCTCACAAACAGGCGGTCATCCCTTACCTGGGTAGCCTGACTGACGCCGCGCAAGCCATCGGCGCGGTCAACACGATCTGGGTGGACGACGATGGCATACTACGCGGCGACAACACCGATGCCTACGGTTTTCTTGCTGGCCTGCGCGAGGTTGGGTTCGACCCGCAAGGCGCGCGGGTGGCCGTCCTGGGAGCTGGCGGTTCGGCGCGGGCTGTGGCTTATGCACTGGGGACGGTAGCTGCAGCCGAGGTTGAGTTATGGAACCGCACACCCGAGCGCGCTGAGGCTCTCGCTCGTGACATGCGAGCCCTCTTTCCCCAGACCACCTATCAGGCGCACGAACTCCCAGGCAGCCTGCATTCGATCAGCGATGTGAATCTTATCATCAATTGTACGCCGGTAGGGATGTGGCCACACGTGGATGCCTCTCCGTGGCCACCGGAAGTGCCCTTCCCTAAGCGCTGCTTCGTCATGGACCTGATCTATCGCCCGCAGGAGACGCTGTTTTTGGC
>DAOUAJ010000219.1:0-9370 GCA_034433615.1 Anaerolineae bacterium
CGGGCAGCCTGATCTTGACCCCGCGGTAGACATTCTCTCCATCGGGGAAGTTGCTGGCCTGGCCCAGAGTGACCTCGTAGACCTTATCAGGATCGGTGATGACGAACGGATCGAGCCAGCCCCAGTTATCCAGATGCCAGGGATCAACGGCTGGTGGCTGGAAGCCGATGGGGTAGCCCGTCCAGTCGTCGGCCATCAGCGTCCAGAAGCCGGCTGAGGTTTCGCCCTGGTCATAGGCATACAGGTCACTCGCTCCCAGATTGTGACCATACTCGTGGGCGAACACGCCGATGCCGCCATTCTCCGGCATAATGATATACGGGCCAGCGAAGATGCCTGGCGCTACTTCGTAGGGTGGGGTGATAGCTGACGAGTGCGACCAGACGGAGGCCTCGCCATAGTCCGTACGGTTGAGCAGCGTCGTGGCGTCTTCCTCGCCGTAGCCGGCGTGGACGATCCACAGACGGTCAATGATGCCGTCGCCGTCCCGGTCGTAGTTGGCCCAGTTGAAGCCGGGGATGGTGGGGCTGATGACGTTAACGGCATCCAGGGCGTCCTTCACCAGGGTCCTGGCGGAGCCTGCGCCAGGGATGGCACCACTCGATGATCCGCCACCAGAACGAGCGCCAGGGCACTGATCGGCCCCGTACCACCAGGTCGAGTGGGGCACTTGTACCCAGCCGATGACGTCGCCGGTGAAATCGTACCTCCCACCGGACATATCCTGGTAGTACAGCCTGACCGACTTACCGGTGAAGTCTTCGTGGACAACCGAACCGTCTTCGCGAGTGTAGTCGAACACGACGCCGTTGCCAAACATGAAGCTGTTGAACCACTCAGGGCTGAAGTCCTCAGTCCAGATGGTGTCACCCGAGCGGTCCTCCGCGGAGAGTGGGCGCGGGATTTGGTTGTGCAGCGGGCCGGTGTAGGTGAACGTCCTGGCCTCGGTGATGATGTTGGAGCAGTCACCGACGACAACGTTGCCCTCTTCATCATAGACGGCTTCGTCCGGATCGGCGCGGCCCAACGGGTCCCAGGTATCGCCGGGGTTCCAGGTGAACGTGTCGGTGCCGGCGAACTCGACCAGGATCACCAGCACGCGGTCGGTAGCAGTCTGCGCCAGGGCAGCCGCTTCAGCCATCTGACCGGCTTCCAGCATTCGTTGGCGTTCGCGCATGCGCCAGTAATCCTTCGGATTGGGCTGGTCTATGGGCTTAGCCGCCTTGCGTGCTGGCCGATCAACCTGGATGTCTGACGGCTCGCCTGGGACAATTTGTCCATCCGGGGCGGGCGGGTTCGCTGCTACCGGTAGGGTCGCGAGGAGACTCATTAGCACGGCGAGGCTGATCGTGAGCATGATTGATAGCTTGCGTCTCATTGTGAACTTCTCCTTTCTCTCTGGGGTTCTAAACATCGCATGAAAGCAGCAGTCCGCGGCATACGGCTTAGAACTTTGGGGACGTCCACCTCCTTGTTTACCAAGATTGGCGTTTGACACCCGACGTCAACAGCATATCACTGCCTGGCTTGGGCTGTGAGTCACCTTCTTGGGTGATGGGGGTATTTGTGGCTGCTAATGTGACAACGAATGTTCCCCTGGCGAAGCACAGGGGGCGCTCAGCGAAATGCGAGCTATTACTGGTGACACAAAGTCAGATTTTGGTCTGTTGGGAGAGGCAACAGGCGATTGATAATCAAATTATAGCCAGCTTGTTGCGTTGTGTCAATACGCACTACAGGGCCACAGAGAGTTGAAAAATCAGTCCGATTGGGCGTATAATGGTACAGACTTGTCAAAGGAGGTCGCCATGTTTGATCTACCCGAACATTACCCCAAACTCTGTGAAGCGGTGGACCGGGCACCACTTATTGACACCCATGAACACCTGCAGACAGAGCAAGACCGTCTGGCACTGGGAGAGCGGCTGGATTTCGCCTATCTGTTCAGCGCCTACCTGCTGGCCGACCTTGTCTCGGCCGGAATGGCCCAGGCTGATGCCGACGAGATGACGGCCAGCAACCTGGATCAAGACGAGAAATGGCGGCGCGTAGCGCTGTTCTGGGAGCGAGCCCGCCGCACCGGCTACGGGCAGGCGATCGCCATGACCGTCCGGGAAGTGTACGGCGTCCCTGAGCTGAATGCACACACGTACCGGGACGTGACGGCCGCTATGCAGGCGCGCAACCGGCCGGGCGTGCACCGCTGGCTGATCCAGGAGAAAGCCGGGGTGCAGTGGTGCATCTTGCACAACCTGGACAGCGGTAGCGCTGTCTGTCGTGATGATGCAGATACCACCCTTTTGCGCCAGGCATTGGCTGTCAACCGCTTCCTGGAGGACCCGTTGCCGTTGGACGACTTTGCCGTCCACACCGGCATTCGCGCTGACTCCTGGGAGGCGTTCCAGGCGACCATTGACTGGTACTTCGAGCGCCACGCGGGAGAGGCGGTCGCTATCAAGAACAATTGCCCTTACTGGCGCAGCCTGCGCTTTGAGGATGCGCCCCCGGAGCGGGCGGCCGCCGCCTTCGAGAAGCGGTATGTCCGGAATCAATCGTTGGAGCCGGAGGAAACGAAGGCATTGCAAGACGCCACGTTTCACCATTGCATCCGCCGGGCGGCTGAGCACGACCTTCCTGTGCAGATCCACACCGGCTACCTGGCCGGCAACCGCAACCTGGAGGCAGTTCGCATCCGTCCCACCGATCTGACCAACCTCTTCGTGCAGTACCCGCACGTGCGCTTTGACCTCTTCCACATCGGCTACCCGTACCAGGGCGAAGTAGCGGCGTTGGCCAAGAATTACCCTAATGCCTACGTGGACCTGTGCTGGGCCTGGATCATTGATCCCTATGGCACACGGCACGCCCTGCAGACGTTCATCGGGACTGTGCCGGCCAACAAGATCTTCGGGTTCGGCGGCGACGTGATCATGGCCGATGGCGTTTACGGCCACGCCCGCATGGCGCGCTGGGGCGTCGCCTGGGCGCTGGCCGAGATGGTAGACGAGGGCTACCTGGGCGAGGACGATGCCGTTGCCATCGCTCGTCTGATCTTGCACGACAACGCGCGTGCGTTCTTCCGATTGCCATAGGAGTATGAGATGAACACGTTATCCGGCATCATGCCCCCTTTAGTTACCCCTTTCAAACCGGACGAAGACATTGACGAGGCGGCGTTGCGAGCAGATGTGCGTTACATGATTGACCAGGCGCACGTTCATGGCCTGGTAGTGGGAGGCAGCACCGGCGAGGGACACACGCTGTCCACCGAGGAACTGCGCCAGTTGGTGGGTATCGCTCTGGAAGAAGCAGCCGGGCGCGTGCCTGTGATCGCCGGCATCATCGTGGACAGCACGCGCCAGGCGGTGGAGCGGGTGCATGCTCTGGCCGATCTACCCGTCGCCGCCCTGCAAGTCACCCCTGTGCATTACCTCTTTCGCCCCAGTGATGAGATGATGCACCGCCATTTCGCTACCGTTGCTGCTGCAGCTCACGTGCCTGTCATGATCTACAATGTGGTGCCCTGGTCGTACTGCTCACCCCAATTGCTGGCCCGCATCATCTCCGAGGTAGATGGGGTGATCGGCGTGAAGCAGAGCGCAGGTGACCTGAAACTGCTGGCCGATCTGTTGCTGCTGTTGGACGGGCGGGGCGTGGTGTTCTCCGCCGTGGACGCCTTGCTTTATCCCTCGTTTGTGCTGGGCGCCGATGGTGCGATCGCAGCCATCCTCACGGCGGCGCCTGCGCTATGTGTACAACTGTGGGACGCCGTTAAACGGCAAGACCACGTCACCGCCTTAGACCTCCATCGGAAGCTCCTCACGTTGTGGAACACGCTGGTAGGAGACAACCTCCCGGCCAACGTGAAGACGGCGATGGCGTTGCAGGGGCGACCGGGCGGCATCCCGCGGGCTCCCATGCCGGCCAGTTCGCCAGAGCAGGTCGCTGCCATCCGCCATGCGCTGAAAGTCACCGGACTGCACGCAGGTAGCTGATGTGCGCACCTGTATCGCACTGTCATTCTGAGGGGTACCCTTCGGCTTCGCTCCCTGGCCTGTCGGCTAGCCTGCCCTGGGCCAAGCCCTTGGGGCAGGCACAGGGGACAGGCAGGACAAGCTTTTTGCGACGAGGAATCCTTCCTTTGCAATGAGGAGATTCCTCGTTCCGCAGCCTGTTCCCAGTGCTTGGCCACCTTGGCCTGACTGTCAGGACAGGTAGGACAGGCTGGCGGTCAGGCCAGGGACTCCGCTCGGAATGACATAGGTGGGGAGGTGAATATGACGACGTGCGCTACGTTGGCGGCCCAGATCGCCACCGAACTGACACAGACGCTGGCAGCTATCCAGGAGGATCAGGTTGAGGCGCTGGTGTGGCACATTCGGAATGCCCGGCGCATCTTTCTGGCCGGCGCCGGGCGCTCCGGCTGGATCATGCGCACCTTCGCCGTGCGGCTGACGCATCTAGACTTGAAGGTGCACGTGGTGGGCGACGCCACCACCCCGGCCATCGGCCCGGGCGATCTGCTGGTGATCGGCTCCGGCTCGGGCGAGACGGCCAGCCTGGTGGGGCATGCCACGGCCGCCCGCCGCCACGGAGCCAGGGTCGCGCTGCTCACGACCGCGCCCGCGTCCAGCATCGGCCGGCAGGCGGATGTGATTGTACATATCCCGGCTTCTACCCCTAAAGCCGCGCAGACGACAGAACCCCGCTCGATCCAGCCTATGGCCAACCTGTTCGAGCAAGCGCTGCTGGTCGTGCTGGACATCGTCACCATGCGGCTGATGGAGGAGATGAAAGCGGACCCGGCGCAGATGTTCGCCCGCCACGCGAATCTCGAATGAGTTGCACACGCAGGTGCGGTTTCCCCGGCCTAACTGGCCAGCCTGCTTTGGATGTTCACCCCTCTGAGGGGTGAGGAGTACAGAGTGCAGCCTGTCCTCGTCAGAGGGGCCAGGGGCCAGGCTAACCGCTCTGCTCAGACACAGTGCTGGCCGAGATCAAGTATGACGCCTCGGGCAGCACCGGCATCTCAGCCGACACCTATGCTCGGCAGCATTACCCTTGCAGCAGCGACTCCGCCCCATCAATCCAAATCTCAGTACCGGTGATGTGGCTCGATGCGTCTGACGCCAGAAAGAGCACCAGCCGGGCGACCTCCTCTGCCTTCCCCGGTTTACCGCCAGTCAACGGAATCCGTCCAGCTGGGTAGTGGACCGGTATACGCACCTGATCCAGGTTGCGCCTCTCCGTATTGTCTTGGATTTCCGTCTCAATCCAGCCCGGGCAGATCACGTTCACCCGTATGCGGTACCGGGCGAGTTCCACCGCCACCATCTTGGCGAATGCGACCTGCGCAGCCTTTGAACACGCATAAGCTGTCGCACCTGTGTTGCTGAAGATGCGCGTGCCGTTGACGGATGAGTTGATGATCACAGAGCCCCCTTGCCTCTTGAGATAGGGCACAGCATATTTAACCGTTAAGAATGTGCCCTTAAGGTTGATGTTCAGCGTCTGATCCCATTCATAGGGCTCCAGTTCCTCTAACGGCGCCCATACGCCGTTGATCCCAGCATTGGCGAACACAATGTCAATGCGACCCCAACGATCTCCAATTTGCCGGATAGCCTCTCGCATCTGATCTGGCTGCGAGACATCCGCGATCAGCGGAATCGCTTCGCCGCCGTCACGCTCCACCTCCGCAACCGCTTGCCTCAATTGACCTTCTGTGCGACCCAACGCTGCGACTCTGGCACCCTCCTGGGCCAGCAGTCGCAGCGCGGCCTTGCCGATGCCTGAGCCAGCCCCTGTGATCAACGCCACTTTACCTGCAAGCTGCATGTTCTTTCTCCGACCTGTTCTCACCGAAGGGGGATCCCCAAGAGCGGCCTGAAGGGATAGACATCCTCTAGACTGCCCCGGGATGCCTCAGCGAGAAAATGCCCACCAGATCAGAAGGTGGGCGATTAAGGGAACCTCATGAGCGAGGCTCAGACAACCCCTGTGCGGGCCACCTGGATGCTCCCGCATGGGAACACAGCAACTGTACTCCCGTCGCCATATTGCGTCGCCAGGTGTTCGATGACATCCTCCCAGCGGCGGAAGAGGATCGCGCCTCGCGCATCTGCCACCGTCAACGCGGGCGAGAAGTAGATGACCTGTGCCCCCCTCATCGGCGACGGCGGCCTCTGTCCATCTTCCCGGCCGCGCAGCGGATCGTACCGCATCCCGGGGCCATACAGCCCGTGATAACCGCGCCCTTCCGGGCTGGCAGTGATGATGACGACGGTGCCACCCGCCTTGACCACCGGCCGGGGTGAGGAGTGCAGTACGTTCAGGGCCATCCCGTTTTGAAGGAAATCGGTATCCTTGGGATACGCGTTGCAGATCGCGATGTCCACCGGCTGGGCCGGCATCCTGGTCGCGTAGACCTGCCGGGCCAGTTGAACCCCTGCCCGATGCGCGCTGACCATGTCTCCGACGAACAGCCCGGCCACCTCGCGCCGGGAGTTGATCACCACATTGACGATGTAATCCACTCCGACCTTTTCTCGGGCCATCTGCTCGATCTCGGCCCGCATCTCGTTGTGCTCGACGTCGAGGAGGGCGGTCTGCAGACGGCCAGGTTGGTGGATGGCGGCTATGGTCTCAATGCCGGCGACGCCCGGGATCACCACCTTGGCCCCACCGCCAAATCCCGGACCCCCGTGTGGCGTAATGGACCCGACGCCGATCTTCAAATCCGCCTCGGCGAAAAGACGGCAGATATGGACGGGCGTCCCTCGAGCCGAGGTTCCCAAATCCACCACATTGTCATAGGGGTGGTTGTTATGAACGTCCAGCCGATCGGCGGCAGCCTGGCCGATCTTCTTGACGATATCCTCCTTGACCATGGGGCGGTGCGTGCCTGTCCCCAGCACGACCCGCACCCGATCCAGGTTCACGCCGGCACGCTCCAACTGACGTATGAGAGGGGGCATCAGCCGGGCGGCCGGTGCCGGGCGAGAGATATCGTCCACGGCGATCGAGACCCAGCGCTTGCCACGAGCGATCTCCTTGATAGGTGGGGCCTCGATGGGGTTTTCGAACGCGCGCTCGATCCCGTCCTGGCCAATGTCGGGCGCATCAACCGGCCAGAAGACCTGCACTCGCCACGATGAGGGGAAGCTCAATGATAACGAGTCATCACCGTACCACGCACGCCAGGGTATGCAGGCTATCATACACATAGGCTCCTTGTCAGTGGAGGATTGGCATTCAGCTATGAGGCAACTGGATCTAAAGAGATCATATTAGGGTTACCCGCTCTTGTCAACTTTCGATATGGGGGGATACTACTTTTGCCCGGCGAACCTGCATCGCCGGCAGTTCACCCGGGCATAATGTTGGCGCATTTCCAGTAACTGCCTCTGCTTGATATAGCTGGCTTTCTCTGATGGCACTATTATTGGAGATACTTTCTGTTTTACGGTGATATTTCATGAAGGGACGCTAATACTTGACGCACTCCACATTACATGATAGAATTTTTCATCTGCAGCGCGCTGGCAACTGCCGGGTTGAGCGCTGGATCTGCCACCTTTTTGAGGGACCCTTGACGATCCCGAAGGGAGAGGGCGTCCGCGGCCGCTGGCATCTGACGTGGATGCGTCGCCCCTTGCGGGCCATCAGGAGGCAATCTCCTCATGAAATCACGATCATCGGCGAGGTCCTCTGGGTCCAACCGTTTCCCGGCGTGGTTTTCTTCGCGCCGCAGGTGCGGCAGCAGCCGGCCTGCTGGCCGCCGGGTGCCAGTTCGAAGCGTTCATCCAGACTCCCCGGCCCGTTTCCTCGGCTCCCGCTAACCCCGTCTTAGAAGAGGTTGATGTGTTCGTGTCCGTGGCCAAGATGAAATGCCATTGGAGTACCGGCGTCACCCTCTCCATGAAAAACCTGATCGGCCTGGTGCCTTCTGCGCCCTTCCTGCACACCGACAACCACCTGAACCTGGCCCGTGAGCTGGGATGGGGCACCAACCACCTGGAAGAGATCGCTATCGTCGGCGCCGCGATTAACGACGTGCGCCATGAATTCAAGCCATGTTGGGTTTGAGCACAAGGAGCGTTCTATGTCCGCACGCATCAAGATTGACACCGATCGCCGGTTGGGGCGGATTGATCCTCTCATCTACGGCCAGTTCATCGAGCACCTCGGCCGCTGCATCTACGGCGGCATCTACGAGGAAGGCTCGCCGCTGAGCGATGAGCGCGGCTTCCGGCTGGACGTCCTGGAGGCTGCCAAAGGGTTGCGGCCGCCCATCTTGCGCTGGCCGGGCGGCAACTTCGTCTCTGGCTACCACTGGGAGGACGGCATCGGCCCCAAAGATCAAAGGCCGCGCCGCATGGAGCTGGCCTGGCACGCCGAGGAGTCTAACCGCTTCGGCACCGACGAGTTCATCGAGTATTGCCGCGCCCTGGGAACCGAGCCGTACATTTGCATCAACCTGGGCACCGGCACGCTGGACGAGGCGCGCAACTGGGTGGAATACTGCAACGGCACCGGTAACACGTGCTACGCCAACCTGCGCCGGCAGAACGGCCACCTAGAGCCGTACAACGTGAAGTACTGGGGGCTGGGCAACGAGATGTACGGCCACTGGCAGATGGGGCACAAGCCGGCCGAGGAGTACGCCCGCTACGCGCGGGAGGCAGCCAAGCTCATGAAGTGGGTGGACCCCTCGATCAAGCTGATCAGTTGCGGGCTGGACGGCCTCAGCGAGTGGGATCGCATCGTGCTGGAGATCCTGGCCCCCTTCGTGGATTATCACAGCATCCATCTGTACACGGGGAGCGCCGACTACTACACCGACATTTTCCAGTCGCACCACGCCGGCCGTATGATCCAGGCCACGCACGCCCTGATCGAGCGCATCCGTTACCAGCAGGGGATCAGGCATCCCATTCGCATCGCCTTCGACGAGTGGAACGTCTGGTTTCGGGAAAAAGCGGAGGAGGGACAGCTTGAGGAGCGGTACAACCTGGCCGATGCGCTGGCCGTGGCGACCTACCTGAATGAGTTCCAGCGGCATCCGACGGCGATGGGAATGGCGAACCTGGCCCAGATGGTTAACGTGATCCCGCCCATCGTCACCAGCCCACAGGGGCTGTTCCGCCAGACGATTTACTTCCCCTTGCAGCTCTACAGGGCCTACAGCCGGGAGATCGCCCTGGACGTGTTTGTTGACTGCGAAACCTACACGTTCCCCACACAGCCGGCCGACCGCCGGCTGCATGGGCTGGGGCCGTTCCCCTACCTCGACGTCTCGGCGACCCTGTCCGAGGCCGGCGACGCGTTGACGTTGGCCGTGATTAACCGACATCGAGACGCGGCGATC
>DAOUAJ010000220.1:0-27693 GCA_034433615.1 Anaerolineae bacterium
AAAGTCCCCCTCGAAGTCGCCATTTTGAATGTACTCCTGGCACCAGGCCGTGGGGGTAGGTGTAGCCGTTGGCGTGGCTGTGGGTGTAGGACTGAGTGTGGCTGTCGGTGTGCCCGTGGGTGTAGAGCTGGGCGTGGGCGTCAGAGTAGCCGTAGGCGTGTTTGTCGGCGTGGGACTGGGCATGGCTGTCGGCGTGACGGTGGGCGTCTCCGTAGGGGTTGGCGTGAGAGTTACAGTCGGTGTAAGCGTGGGAGTAGGGGTAGCGGTCGGCGTCGGCGTAATCGTAGGAGTTGGCGTGATTGTAGCCGTCGGCTCCGGGCCGAAGCACACGTCCAGCGAGACGTCGTCCACGAACATGGCCGTCACCCCGTCAAGGCTATCGTTGTACGTCTCAAAACTGATGGTGATGCGCTGCCCACGATAGGCGCTCAGGTCGTACTCGGCAAAACGCCACTCCCGAGCGTTAGATTTCTCCCGCAGCAGCCAGTGGAGGCTGCCGTTGGGGCGTATGACCAGTACATACTGGAGGTCCGCAGACGTCGGCGAGAAGAGAAGTTTACCCCCTTCCAACCGGGTGGGCAGTTCCGACTCCGGCACGATTTCCGTAGTGCCCAGCGCCACCTCTCCGCTCTGCGGGTAACGCCAGAAGCGCAGCTTCGCCGTGGCGGCATCAACCGGGATGGTGATGGTTTGCCATGCCTCTGAGTAGCTGACCACGGCAGAGCCGGAGAGGATGCCGGTGCGCACGCTGCGCAGCCCACTGTGCGCCCGATCGCTGGAGTAGGCTGCCGGCCGACTCCCCCCGAAGACCCAGCCGAAGTTGTACTCGGCACCGCCGTTCTGGAAGTATTCCCGGCAGCGATCGCTGTAGTGCCAGACGCCGGCGTCGTTAGCAACGTGTACCGTGTCGAAGCCGGCCGTGGCCAGCAGGTCGTGGGCGGCCGCGTCGGCGGGCAGATCGGGCAGGGCCGCCCACGTCTGGCCGCCGTCCACCGAGCGATAAACCCGGCGCGGCCCCAGGAAGTTGGTGCCCATATCGGCCACGTAAACTGTGCGATCGGTGGCGTAGCTGGGCGAGAAGGCCACGGGGCCGGGGAACGGCTCGTAGAAGCCGGGCAGGCCGAAGCCGGCGTAGGTCCACGTGCCGCCGCCATTGGTTGAGCGGAATACGCCGCTTTCCGGCACCTCACCCGAAGCCTCGATCTCACGGTAGGTGACGATGACCGTGCGGTCGTTGCGGTAGTTGGGCGAGACGGCTACGCCGTAGTTGGGGCCGTGGCTGCCGCTCAGCGCCGTCCAGTGCAACCCGCGATCGGTCGAACGATAGAGCGGGCCGAAGCCGGCCAGGAAGATCGTGCCGTCGCTGGCAAAGTTGGGCGAGATGGCGAAATCGGCGGCGATGAATCCTGGATCAATCCCCGTGTTGCTCAGCGTCCAGTTGACGCCGCGGTCCGTGGAGCGATAGATCTGATTCGCGTCGCCGGCGGCGAAGAGGGTGCCATCGCTCACGAAATGGGGGGAGATTTCCAGCGCGCGCAGGGCGGTGGTCGTCCATAAAGTGCTCCAATTGGCGCCGTTGTCGGTGGAGCGGTCGAGACGCGCCTCTGCAACGCGGTCTCGCTGCCAGGCGACGAACAGGGTGGGATCGACCGGGTAGCCAGGACTGACCACTAACCCCATGGGCTTCCAGTCGGTGCCGGGGGGCGTCTGGATCTGTGTCCAGTGGGCACCGCGATCGGTGGAGCGATAGACCCCCGTGGTCGTCGCTGCGAAGAGGGTGCCGTCCGTCTGATAACCGGGGCTGGCCGCCAGCCGCCAGGCAGCGCCGGGTGGGCCGCCATCCCACCAGTTATCCGTGGCCAACGGCTGCTGAGCTGGCGCAGCGATGGATTCTCCTGTGATTATCAGCACCAGCAGGCTGACCAACGCGAGAAATACCAGTGTGCGCTTCATAATCCCTCCTTGACTTAATGTACGCTGAGAGTGTTCGGCAATTGCCTGGCAAGGCCCGCTCGGACATAGGTGCGAAGTTCCAAACCCGAAGGGTCTCCCTGGCCTGACCATCAGGACGAGCAGGCACATGAGACAGGCAAAGACCCCTCCGGTTTGGTCACCCCTCCGAAATATGATGACGCTCGCCGGGCCACACGGGCGCGCGTACACAGTATACACCATTTACCGGCTGATGGGCACGCGATTTGCCATACGGAGGGGGTGAAACGCGCGGATGCAGCCATCCTGGCTGCATCCCAAGGCGCAGTAGACTGCCAATGATACGTTCTCCCCTGAAAATGTAGGACAAATTTGAAATTTGTCCTACGTTCACCAGCATTTTCATCCGGACGTTGGTGAACGCAAGTTCATGAGGAATTACTTAGCAGGTGGCGGTCGGCGCGTGCATCTTACTGGGCGTCGGAGATTCTTCTGACACCTCCTCCACCGCCCACGGCGGGTTGCCGTCGTAGTAAAGCACATCCGGGTCAATGTCGGCGCCATTAGGCCAAGTTAACGTCTCCGAATCAGGATCCACATAGACGGACGCAAAGAGTTCGGGGCTACGTCGAATCGGCTCGAAGATGGGACCACGCAAGTAGGGATCGAGGTCAATGTCACGTTCAGTGCCATCGGTAAAGACCACATGAACGCGCAAGCCGTCCAGGGGTTTGACAGCGCGCACACACACGAGATCGGGATATCTGTCGTTTTGGATAAACATCGAGCCTCCTTGCCTATTCCAACCCATCAATCCATTCAAGAGTCTCTTGACGCCGCGCGCGTTCCCAATTTGCCATCAACTCCGCGCGATGAAGCTCCACCCATTCAACTGCCAGCCGGTACGCGCGGTTGGGCAACCGTCCGGCGATGACACTACCGTCTTGGATAGCGATCAACGCGCGATGTTCGGCATACCGGACGTGGAAATGAGGCACATGCTTGTCGTCATAATACATCCGAATGACAAGCCCGTAAAATCTGCTGATGACTGGCATCGGGATTCGTCCTTCCCTGATGCTATCATATCACGCGAGAGGATGGCGCGCAAACCGGCAGAACGCGAGACAAAAAAGGCAGTCCAAACGGGGCTGTAAGTGCCTGTGGAGTAGGTTCTTCGTCACCAATCAGCGATAGACACCAGAGGGTTCGCGGATATATCAGGCAGGAAGAGGTCATCTTTGGCGTGAGAGTTGCGTCAGGCCGACAGCAATGACCAGCGCCAACACGATAAAGCCGACCAGCAGCCCGATGGCCAGGCCCGTCCGCCCGACGATGGCAGGCACCGCGGCCGGTATCGCAGGGGTTTCGGCGAGCGGAGGCGACCAACTCAGAATAAACGCCACGACATCATTCACATCCTGATCCGACAAAGGGCCGCCCTTTTGTTGACTCCAGGCAGGCATGGGAGAGCCGGGGACGCCGTTCTCGATGGTTTCCCTGACGCGCAGATCCGGTCGAATGGAAGGCCAGGCTTTAGCCAGCGTGGCACCCACGCGCCCCTCGCCGTTAGGACCGTGGCAGACAGCGCAGTTCTGATCATAGACCACAGCGCCCCGGTTGGGGTCCCCCTGTACGCCCGGGACTGGGGTGATAGACGGACGGGGCGTTAAGGTCGGGCCGGGCGTCGGCAGGCGGGGCCCTCCTGTCTCCCAACTAAGGATATAGGCGACCAGGGCCTCAATCTCCTCATCCGATAGAGGCCCCCCCTTCCGCTGGCTCCAGGCCGGCATCGGAGAACTGGAAACGCCGTTTTCGATGGTGTCCTTGACCCGGAGATCAGGGCGAATCGAGGGCCAGTCCTTGGCCAAGGTGGCGCCTACACGCCCTTCGCCGTTTGGGCCATGGCAGACGGCGCAATTCTCGGCATAAAGCCGGGCACCCAGCTCCAGCTCATCCTGGGTAGGGCCTTGTGCCCGGGGCTGGACGCGTCCCCAGGCTAGAACCAGGAGCACGATCAACAAGGCCAACCCGATAGAGCGAAAGTGACCGAGGGATAGCATGGGCGTCCTCACCACAAGCTACTTCTGGGCCAGCAAGAAGGCGATCAGGTCTTCCAGTTGCTGCTGGTTGAGGGTTTGGCCGAAGGTGGCGGGCATGATCGGCTGGTAACCTTCCACCACAAAAGCCTGCGGGTTCACGATAGATTCGCGCAGGTATTGTTCGGCCGACGAACCCGGCTGGCGCGTGGCAGCCACCTCTCCCACCTTCGTCAAATTGGGGCCTACCGCGCCGGTGCTGACCCCTTCGATGGTATGACAACCGCCACAACCACTCGTTAAGAAAACTTGACGGCCCCGGGCGACAGGGTCACCCTGTTCTTCTGCCGGGAGAGCGGGAGTGGGCACTCCTGCCAGCTCGACCTGGCCTAAAGCCGTAGGTTCAAAGTTCATGATAAAAGCGGCGATGTCACGAATCTGATCATCGCGCAGCGGCCCGCCATATTGCTCAGACCAGGCCGGCATGGCCGGCTTACCACCGCCGACGTACTGATCAGGGCGAGTGGAAATCAGCCGGCCGCCAGACACCGTAGAGATGATGTAATCCTCCAGGCCGCCACTCCACCCCACCTCTTTCAACCGCTCGGTAAAAAAGTGTCGGTCGTTGAGAGGGGGTGCCAGGCCGGGGACCCCTTCGGCTTTGAGGCCGTGGCAACCGCTGCAGTTGATCTCGAAAAGGCTGGCTCCTACTTCAATCGCTTCGGCCCGCTGTTCCTGAGCCAGGCGAGCCATACGGGATTCTTCGTTCAGGCCGACAACGATGAGAACAGCGGCAGTGAGCAAGACCAGAATCAGCCCGAAGAAAATCTCTATCTGGGTACGAGTCATGACAGGATGTGGCCTCCTCTCGCGATCGGGCTACTCGCCGCGACGACGATCACTGTGTAGAAAGATGTGTTGTTCGTAGGTTTTCCGTTTCCCCGTCGCGAGATCAGTCCACACGATGCGAGGGGTGACCTTCCGCAGGTTGGCCTGCCAGTCTTCGATGACCATGACGGCCTGGACTTCAGGCAATTTGCCCCGATCAACCGCCTCGTTGACTCGCCTGCCAAACTCGGCAAAGACTCGACTCAACGCTGGCGGGAGGGCCTTGGGATCGGTCTTGTTGACTTCGTAGACGCCCGGCTGGAGCTGGTCAAAGGGGATGGCACGCAGAGGACCTATCCCCTCCTCCGGGGCCAAATCCTGGATGATTCGGGTCGCAGCCGGAGTCTCGATGCCCCAGGCAGGTGTGCCCATATAACTCAGAACCAGCAAGGCAACCACTCCCGCCAAACCCAACGCGACAGCAAAGGGCCGCGCGCGAAGAGAGCGGCGTGGGTTGCGGTCAACATAAGGAACGGCGAAAAGCAGCGCAAAGATTAATGTAGGCACGATCACGCCCATGAGAGTCGGGTCACCCAGCTTAAGCAACCCCTGCAGCCACAGGAAATACCACGGAGCTTTCGTGTCCAAAGGGGTCTTCTGGGGATTGGCGTGGTGTTCCAGGGGCGCGTCATAAAAGAACGCCGTCCACATCACCAGGACGAAGATGCCCAGACAGGCCAGGAATACTTCATGAGTCAGCAGGTCCGGGATGAAATCAATACGTTGCGTGGCTTCCCTTTTCACCTCCGGGGGCGCGTTGCCCTCTTCGATGCGTGCCGGCAAGGAGATGCCGTGTTCTCGGGAAACTTTGTAATAGTGTATACTGATGAAGAGAATGGCTAACAGCGGGAGCAAGATGATGTGAAGCAGGTAGAAACGCAAAAGGCCACCTGCGCCGATGTCCGGCGCGCCACGCAGGAGCAGGTTAACTTCCGTTCCGATTAACGGCGCCTTATCGGCCATTGAAGTGCCGATAGTGACCGCCCAGTAAGCCAACTGGTCCCACGGGAGCAGATAGCCACTGAAGCTGAGGAACAACGTGATCAGCAAAAGAACCACGCCCGTGAGCCAGGTGAAAGAGCGCTCCTTTTTGTACGAGCCGGTCAGATAAGTTCGCAGCATGTGCAGGAAGACGACGATGACCATCGCCTCGGCGCCCAGCCGGTGCATGTCCCGCATCAGGCTCCCAAAGGGGACGCTGCTTTCCAGTGCCAGGATGGATTGATAGGCCTCTGCCGGCGAGGGGACGTAGTAGACCATCAAGATGAGGCCAGTGATGACCTCGATGATGAAAAAGAAGGCGGAGAGGTATCCCAAACGGAAGGTGTGAGTGAACCAGGTGCTCGCCTTCTGGTAATAACGGGGACGTATGTGAAAGAGAAAGCTGGTGGTATGTACCTTGTAGCGGGGATTAGGACGCTCGGTGGGCGCATCGCCCCGCAATACGGCACGTAATTCTTGTAACCCCAGCCCGGCGGTGATGATCCGTGTCCGCCGGTCTATCCACTCAACAGCCTTGGTTCGTAGGTTTTGTGGGTTGAGGATGTTAATCATCGTTTGTCTCTCTTGAGTAGAATGTCTGACCAATTACCGGAAGGGATTATCCCTATTTGAAGGGTCAAACATGACTTGAAAGCCTGGTCACGCGTGACGCGCCCCAAGGATCTTGCGGCCAGTGTCCACTTTCACTGTGATGTTAGGATCATCAGAGACAGGTAGGGGGCCACCCGCTTGCGAGTCAGTCTCGGCTATTACCTGGCCATTGGCCGAGAGAACCTGGACGACAAAACGGTCCAGGGAACGCGGCGCCGGCCCCAGGATGTAAGTGCCATCGCGCTGAAACTGAGAGCCGTGGCAGGGGCAGATGAACTTGCCCTCCTGGTCATTCCAGGTGTACAGGCAGCCCAGGTGGGTGCAGACCTTGTACAAGGCCAACACCCCCTGTTCGGTGCGGCTGAGCCAGAACCTGCCCTTGGGGTAATTGGCGGGTGGTGCGTTGACCGACGGCAGGTTTGATGCTGGCCCGATCGTGAATACGCCGCCGAATTCGCCCTCCCTGAAGCGGGGCATAGCGAAGAGGAAGCCAACGCCAGCGATGTCAACCAGCAAGATGCCTAATGAAGCTAACCAGGCGTAGTTCAGCAGCTCGCGTCGGGTCAACCTGGGTTGCTCTTCCAAAGTCAAGATCGTTGCCTCGGCCATGATCCCCTCCGAAATTCATCAAAATTAAATCTAATCTTTAAAAATGTGAGAGAAATATATCACACATGGACGAAAAAGGCAAAAATGAGGAACATTCGCAGGCTTCCGAGGTCTTACAAACTTGGGCTTCGGAAGTCTGGGTTGCAACGGAGAGAGGACGCATCCCAGCCCCGGCCGCGCAGAGCGGCCCCTTACGCCAGCAATCCCTTCTCCCGGAGCAATGGCCGGGGGTCTACCATGTTCTTGTGCAGAGCTGAATCCCGTGCTCCCTGTCCAAATGCCAACACCATCAGTTGAGTCGCATAAAGGATGGGAACCTGGAAATCAAGCCCGATCTGACTCTGGCGAGCGTCCAGATTGACGTGGCACAACGGACAGACCGTAGCGATGACATCAGCACCGCAATCCCGGGCGTTTTGCAGGATCTTGCGCGTCATCCCCAGGGCCAGGGGGGTCTGTGTGAGACTGAGTGAGCCACCGCAGCAGTCGGTCTTGTACGACCAGTGGACCGGCTCGGCTCCCAACGCCCGCATCAGGTAGTCCATCTTCATCGGGTATTCAGGGTGCTCAGCCTGGGTGATTTTAGGCGGCCGGGTGATCAGGCAGCCGTAGTAGCAAGCGACCTTGAGCCCCGCCAGCGGCTTCTTTACGCTGGCCTCGATCTTATCCAGGCCGGCCCGATCCACCAGGGTATCGAGCAAGTGCTGTACGGCCACCGTCCCCCGATAAGTGTAGCCGATGCGCGATTCGACCTCTCGCGCTATCTCATCATCGTTCATAACGGTGTGAGCGGCCGCCTTCATGCGGGCAAAGCACGCGCTGCACGGCGCGGTCACGGTATCTAGCCCCATCTGCTCGACCGTCGCCAGGGTGCGCATGGGCAATACAGTCGCCAGGGTGTGGTCGGTGGAGTGGGCTGGGCTGGAGCCACAGCACGTCCAGCCAGGCGGCTCGATCAGCTCCAGGCCCAGCACTTTTGCAGCAGCGCGGACGGTGTGGTCGTATTCGGCAGCCGAGGAGTGCAGCGAACAGCCAGGGAAATAAGCCACTTTGGCATCGGCCGGCTCGACCGGCGTTACCTTGCGAGGTGGCCTCGTGATGGTCGGGATAAGCCTGAGCTTGCGCCGCCTGATCATCTCTAGGCCCATGTTCACATCTTTCAGTAGATTCCCCGTCGCCAGGTTCATTCCGGCCATCAACCCTACTTCATACAACCGGCCCAGCAGGCCGATGTCACGCAGGAAGAGGGTGCTAAACTGATCCACCTCAGGGATGACCGGTGGCAGGCCTCGTCTCTTAGCCTCCATGCGCAGGGCGTCCATCACACCGGCAATGTCGAGGCCCTGCGGGCAGCGGGTGGAGCAGGTCTGGCAGGAGGCACACAGCCAGATGGTCTTGCTCTCCAGCACCCGCTCATCGCCCAGTTGCACACTGCGCATCACCTGGTTCGGCATCAGGTCAAAGTGCTCTGAGAGAGGACAGCCGCTGGTGCACTTGACGCATTGGTAACAGAGAAAGACATTCTGCCCGATCTCACGCTGAATGGTCTGAGCCAGTGTTTCGGTCATGACAGCTTCACGTCTTACCATTTCATACCTCTTCAGGGGCTCAAGAGCGGATAGATCCGCCTCCAGCAATCACTACTTCGATTTCTTGAGGCGATTCTACAGCTTTAGGCTGGTGGCTTCCCGTTGACGACCGGCCTGGGCAGCAGGCCCGCGCCCTCGACGATGGGGCGGACAGCCTCTTCCCACTCGATGGCCATGATGTGCACGCCTGCCACACCCTCGATCTCTCTTAACTGCTGAATCTGCTCGATGCAGATCTTGATCCCCTCGGCGCGCCAGGCGGCCGCGCGGGCCTTCTTGTCTTCTTTGTCAATCCCTTTCACGGCTGCGTCCATGCGCTCGATGTACTCGTCGGCGACGATCATGCCGGGCACCTGGTCACGCATGTAGCGGGCCATGCCGCTGGTCTTAAGCGGCCCCACGCCGGCCAGGATGGCCACCCTCTCGTGCAGGCCCAGGTCTACCACGCGCTTCATGAACTCCTTGAATCGCGGGAGGTCGTAGATCAGTTGGGTCTGAATAAAGTCGGCACCGGCAGCCACCTTCTTGGCCAGCCGGAACGGGCGGAAGTCGAAGGGATCACCGAACGGGTTGGCCGCAGCTCCGATGAAGAAGCGTGGCCCTCCTCCCTTGATCTCCTCGCCGCACTGGAACTTGCTCTCGTCCCGCATATCCTTGACCATGCGGACCAGTTGCAGCGAGTCAATGTCGTACACGTTCTTGGCCATGGGGTGGTTGCCAAAGGACTGATGATCGCCTGACAGGCAAAGCACGTTTTTGATGCCCAGCGCAGCCGCGCCCAGCAAGTCACTCTGTATAGCCAGCCGGTTGCGGTCGCGGCAGGTCATCTGCATCACCGGCTCCAATCCTTCTCGGATCAAAATCACCGCCGCAGCGATGCTACTCATGCGGACAATGGCCGTCTGGTTATCCGTGATGTTGGCGGCATCCACACATCCCCTGAGCAATTCGACCTTCTTGCGGATAACCTCAGCATCGTGGCTCTTGGGCGGCCCCAGTTCGGCAGTGACGGCAAAGTGCCCGGCCGCCAGCACGCGTTCCAGGTTGCTACCAGCTTTAAAGCCGTTGATCGAAATGTCGGTCATATGCGTCTCCTCCCAGTAAAACGTGAAACGCAAAACGTAACAATGACAATCCGCATGGCCACTCGATCACGTCTTACGCATTACGTCTTACGCCTCACGGTAGTCTTCGGGCAGGCGTAAATCCTCCCGAACGATGCGCCGTGGGCCGCCATCGCGGCTGGTCCGCCAATCTTTGGGCGGCTGGAGTTCCATCAGCCGGTCCAGCATCCCCAGCGCGCTCATCCGCTCCCAGATCAGTTGCCAGGCGCACGGGATCTCAGGATTGACCTCGCACTTGCCCCGTTGGGAGCCACCGCACGGCCCATTGAGCAACTGCTTAGAACAACGGGCAATGGGGCAAATCCCGCCGGTCAGGTCCAGGATGCAGTCACCGCAGGCCTGGCACCGCTCCTCCCATACCCCTTGCATGACGGGCAGGCCCATAAACCTGGTATTGAGCCCCGGCAGCACCCGCTTGTCAGGGAAGCGCTCAGCCAGCGTCTGCACGCCGACGCCGCATCCCAGCGAGAGGATAGCATCATAACTGTCCAACCGCTCTCGTAGCGGATCAATATACTCCCACTCACATTGCCGCTGGACGGTCACTTCGTCAATATCCACCCCATTGCCGTCCAGCCGGGTCGCCATACGCAGTGCTGAGGCTAAGATGCCCACTTCTTTTTCGCCGCCGGCAAAGCAAACGGTGACACAGGTGCCACATCCCACCATCAACACTTTCCGGTAGCCGTCTAGCATTGCTTTGACTTCGGCCAGCGGCTTTTGTTCAGCGACAATCATCAAAACCTCCGTTCCAGGAAAAGATGCTATGAAATACGATTGGCCATCACCCCTACGGCCAGTGGTGTCCCAGCCAGAGCTGCCTCCAGGATGGCTGGCACGTGTTGTTCCCAGCCAATCGGCATCAGATGTACCCCCTGGCACATGCCCGCCATCTCTCGAATCAATCGAGCAGAGATTGCAATGCTGGTTTTCACCCGGTCGCTTGTTGTAGACATCTCCTCGATGAGCGAATCAGGCACGTGCACGCCCGCGATGTTGCGGTTCATAAAGCGAGCCATACCGGCAGACTTGAGTGGAATGATGCCCACCATGATGGGTACGCCGAGGTATTCTACCTGGCGCACAAATTGCTCGAACCGGCCAGGATCGTAAATCGCCTGGGTCTGGAAGAAACGAGCGCCGGCTCGCACCTTTTTCTCCATTTTGGCGATCTGGGGGCCCAGGGGGTTGGAGGCCGGGCTCACCACTGCACCGGGGAAGAAGCGTGGCACCCCGGTCAGCTCTTTGCCTGCCAGATCGTGCCCCTCTTCCAGAATTCGTACCGTGCGCAACAACGTCACGGAGTCCAGGTCGAACACTGGCTTAGCCTGAGGATGGTCGCCCAGCGAAACGTAGTCGCCGGTCAGACAGAGCACGTTCCGTATCCCCAGCGCGTAGGCGCTCAACAGGTCCGACTGCAATGCAATGCGGTTACGATCCCGGCAGGTGATCTGGTAGACGGGTTCGATCCCGTGTTCTAACAAGAGATGGCAGGCAGCCAGCGATCCCAGCGTCATCACAGAGCTTTGTTGGTCTGTAACGTTGATGGCGTGGACGTAGTCTCGCAGGTTCTCGGCGGTTTCCAGCAAGTGACTCACGTCCACGCCTTTAGGCGGACCAATCTCCACTGTGACAGCAAACTGACCGGCTTGCAACGCCTGTTCCAGGCGACTGATCGCTTCCATCTCGTGCCTCCTGACCAGTACTCTGTCAGTCTGAAGTGACGGGTTCACAATGGTGACTATAGAAGGCCATACTCAAGACAGTTTCCTACGCCGTAGATGGCGCCACGGCCAATGAAAAGCGGTCAGCCGTCAGCTATTAGCTATTAGCTACCAGCCGATGACGGCAGGTGACTGGCGGTCTTCCCTGGCCCCTCGTCTGAGAGGATGACGAAGGCAGGTTGCACAGCGGCTCAGGGCAGGCTGCGAAGACCACAGGCTGCTAATGGCTGAACGCTGATCGCTAACCGCTATTTACTTTGATCACCGAAGGTCTCCCGACCGAGGCGAAAGGGCCCGGTCAGCCTGTCCTGTGCCGGACAGGCACAGGGGAGGCCTCGCCCATTGCAGGGAACAACGCTACGCGCTGGCCGCCTCGGCCGCTTTCTTATCCACCACGCGCGGGCTGCGCATCCGGCTCCAGTCTTTGGGATCATGGATCACCGCAAAACGCTCTGCTTGCCGTAACTGCTGCAACCGCTCGTAGATGGCCACCCAGGCGCAATCCTGCGTGCGATCCACCTCGCATTTGCCGTCGGCGTAGCCTCCGCAAGGCCCGTTCATCAACCCCTTGGGACAGCGCGCTACGGGACAGATACCACCGGTTTCCGCCAGAATGCAGTCGCCGCACAGGCGGCAGCGCTCGATGGCCAAGCTCAGGCTCTGGATCTGCGATAACGAAACGGTGTTCAAGCCAGGATAGACCGGCAGGTCCACCAACGACGCTACCGTCTGCGTGCCAGCGCCGCAGGCCATGACCACGATGGCATCGCTGACACTCAAGGCTGTGTCCGATTGCCTGAGCACGCGGCGAGTGAGGCGGGCGTCACAGCACGCCTCCTGGGTGACCGTCCATCCGCTGCATTGCTTGCCGGCCGCGTTCAGCTGGCCGGCCAGGGCCTTTACTTCCGGCTCGCCCCCTGTCCGCCAGGTGGCAGCACATATACCACAGCCGATCACGAAGACCGATCGGTGCTCTTCCAGCATGCTCAGAATCTCAGCGAACTCCTTCTGTTCCGTGATAATCATGAGTCACCCCCTCCGAGTAAGGACGATCCTCATGGTGGCCCTGGGGGAGGGCGGGCGCAAGGTACCGCCCCTTATTTCTTTTTTAGCGCAGCCTCTATACGTCGGATCAACTCCGCCGGCCGCACCGGCTTGTCCAGATAGTCCTCTGCCTCCAACATCATGCCCTGCCTGGCCGCATATGAGGTCTCGTGCAGCCGCTCGGCGAAGCTCGTCAACATGATGACGGGGATATGCACCAGCTCCGTCTCCGACTTGAGAGTTTCGCAGACCATAAACCCATCCTGGTTCGGCATAATGATGTCGAGCAAGATCAGGTCTGGCTTCTCGCTGCGGGCCAGCGCCAGGCCCTCCGCTCCGCTGAGCGCCGTCAGCACCCGAAAGCCGTTGGCCTCCAGAGTGGTACGCGTGCCAGCCACGAAGTCCGGGTCGTCATCTATCAGCAACACGGTCGCTTTCGGTGCGGCCAGTTCAGCGGGCGCTTCGCCCGACGGGAGGAGCCGGCGCACCCGGCGCAGCAGCTCCGCCGGCCGGATACGCTTCTCCACATAATCCTGCACTTCCATCCCCGAGCCAGTTTCCAACTCGTAGCGCCGCCGGCTGGCATCCTCCTGCACAGCCGTCAGGATCAGGATGGGCAAGTCTGCGTACTCTGGATCCTCGCGTATCTCCCGCACGACGGCAAAGCCATCCTTGCGAGGCATCAACAAGTCAAGGATCACTAGGTCTGGCCTATCCTTGTAAATGAACTTCATGGCCTCCACGCCGTCCCGGGCCGACGTGACGTTATAACCTTCTGCCCTCAGCACCATACCAAGGGACATGTGGATGTCCGGGTCATCATCCACCAGTAAGATCTTCGCCCCTCGCGCCATATGCTTCCTCCTGAACACCCCCTCTCATCAGAGGGCTGGCCATCATTTGCCAGGGAGGGCGACCCCAGAGGAATCGCCCCTGCGTTGCTCCAAAACATTGTCCGAACGTCTACAGACAGGCTGCCGGGCTGTGAGCCGGAAACTACGCGGCCTCCAATGGATTCACCGGCAGCTCTACCACGAAGCGGCTGCCACCTCTTTTTCCCTCCGGCGGGTAGGGGCTCTCGGCCCAGATGCGTCCGTGATGTGCGTCCACAATGCGTTTGACAATAGATAAGCCCAACCCGAGGCCAGCCGTCTCCGCCGCGCCGCGCGTACGATAGAAGGCTTCAAAGATGCGGTTCAGTTCGTCGCGCGGGATACCCATGCCCTGGTCAATCACCTCCATCCGCACTTTGTTCCCTTGCGCTCTGACCACGAGTTGCACCTTGCTCCCTTGAGGTGAGAATTTGATAGAGTTGCTCAGCAAGTTGGAAAGTACCTGGCGCAGTCGGCCATGAGCTGCAACGATCCCAGGCAATTGCTGTGGCACGTCAACGGCCAATATCAGCCCCTTCTGCTTCAAAGCAAGCTGCACGTCCTCAACGGCCTCGTTGATCACTTCAGACAGATCAACCGGCTCAAACGCCTGCTGGATCTGCTCAGGTTGCATACGAGCTAGGTCCAGCACCCCTGTGATCAATCCCGACATCTCCTCCAGGCGCAGCACCGAGCGCTCCAGCATCGTTTGCTGGTCCTGGGTCAAGGGACCAGCATAGCCGCTCAAGAGCACTTGCAGGTAGTTCTCTACGGCCGCCAGAGGGGCCCGTAGCTCATGAGAGATGATACTCAGAAAATAGAGCAGCATGCTGGTCTGATGGGCCAGGCGCGACTTGATCAGCCCGGCGAGCTTGCTCATCACCATGATCCCCACGCGCGGCTGGCGCTGCATCAGATCGCGCAGGGCCTGGCCATCCAGGCAGAGTGCCCGCGTGAACTGAGTGGCTATGGCGCTTCGGGTGTATTGATGAGGAGACACCAGGCTTGACCACCCTATGGCATCGCCCGGTCGTACGAATTCCACTGTAGCCCGACGCGGTGGGCTATGGGGACCCAGCCGCACCTCCTTTTCCAGGGCAACCTGTCCTTCCAACAATAAACAGAAGTTACGCGCCTCCTCCCCCTCACGAAAGAGCACCGTGTCCGCTGACCAGTGGCACTCATAAGCCAGCTTGCCTATCTCCGCCAACTCAGCATCGTCCAGCCCTGCAAAGAGATTGAATTTGCGCAGGGCGGCGACCGCCTCGTCCAGCGTTAACAGCCGGCAAGCATCACCCCAACCGAGAGGGCCTGCCAGCTCAGCCATGCGTTCAGCCGTCACCCCGGCGATGGGATGCACCTCGGCCTGCTTCGTGGGCTGCTTGTTCATGCCATACCTCTCCTGCTCACGCTCTGACAGGCACCCGTTCAGGGGGCCGCGTACCCGGCTCCGCCTTAATCTCTCGAGCAGAACCGGCCCCGTCTCTTCTGCGCAGAGGGTTGGGGCCCAGGGACTGTACCTCGGCCGTGATCTCGGCCGCCGCCATAGCAAAGTGCGCGCCCATAGCGGAGGACATGTTCACCATCTGGATACGCCGGCCATCTAAGCCAATCTGATCGAGTAACTTCCGGATGTACTCAACACGCCGCCGGGCTTTAAGGTTGCCCTTTTGGAAGTGACAGTCCCCCTCCAGGCAGCCAGCCACCAGCACACCATCAGCACCGTGCTCGAAAGTGTGCATCACCTCTACGATGTCCAGCCGTCCTGTGCAAGGAAGTAGCACAATCCTGATGCTGGGCGGATACGCCAGACGCAGAACGCCGGCCAAATCAGCCGCGGCATAGGCACAGTAGTTGCAACAGAAGGCAACGATCTCCGGCTGGAACATCTCTGGGCTCTCGTTCCTCTGTGAGTCGTTTCCTGTGCTCATAGGCGCTTCCCTATACCCTCACCCTTTCCGGCTTCTCCAATCCGAACAGCGCACCTATCTTGCTTTCGATCTGCTCGTCGGTGTAGTGCATGAGCTTGATCGCTCGCGCCGGGCATTCGGCGGCGCAGATGCCGCAACCGTGACATAGGGCTGGATTAATGTAGGCCGCGCCGGAGATGCGCCCCACACCGGTTCGCGCAGCGTCTATAACCGGCACGTGATACGGGCAGGCCCGTACACAGGTCAGACAGCCCACGCACATTTCCGACTTCACCTGGGCTACCACGCCACCTACCGTCATCGTTTCGTGGCTCAGCACAGTGGCTGCCCGCGCTGCCGCGGCCTGGGCTTGCGCGATGCACTCGTCAGCAAACTTGGGGTAGTGAGCCGCGCCAGCCATGTAGATGCCATCCGAAGCGAAGTCCACCGGGCGCAGCTTGGGGTGCGCCTCCAGGAACCAGCCGTTCAGGTCAACCGGCACCTTCAGGACGGTGCTCAGTTCACGAGAACCTTCAGCCGGCACCATCGGCATGCTCAGCACGAGCAAGTCCGGGTTCAAGGACACCCACTCGCCGAAGATTGGCTCCCAGGCGACCACCTCCAGGGGGGCGGCCGAAGTGCCATCCCGACCACCGGGCGCCCTGACTTGAGGTCGGTGCTCGTCATCGTAGCGCATAAAGATGACACCCATCTCGCGCGCCCGCGTGTAGAGCCGCTCCTTGAAGCCAAAGGTGCGGATGTCTTTGTAGAGCACCGTCACCCTGGCCTCAGGGTTAAGTTCCTTGACCCTGATCGCGTTCTTGAGGGCCGTGGTGCAACAGATACGGCTGCAGTACTTCTCGGCCGGGCCGACGCAGAGGATCATCGCTACATTGCGGATTGCGGATTGCGGATTGCGGATTGGAGATTGGAAGTTAAAGATTGGGATAGCGGCTCGCTCCCTTGCTCCCTTGTTCCCCTGCTCCCCTGCCCATTCTGCCAGTAGCGCTTCAAACTCTTGTTGAGTGAGGATGCGGGGGTCGCTGCCGTAGCCGTACTCCTTGCCCCGATACTCCTGACCACCAGTAGCCACGATGGTCACGCCGTGCCGTATCGTCGTCTCTTGAACAGCGCCGTTCACGCGGCGCAACGTGCTGGTGAAGTTGCCGGTGAAGCCGCTACTTTCTACTACTTCGCTATTAAGATGCACGGTGATGCGTGGGTCCATCTCCACCCGTTGCACCAGGTCTGCCAGAAAGGCTTGCGGATCGAGAGATGGTTCAGACGAGCCGTTGGCACCGGCATGATGCTTGTCCCCGCTCTGTTGTGCTACGCCAGGTGAAACTCGGCCGTTTTTTCCATCGGCCACAAAATAGACATGGCGCAAGTTGCCACCAAGCTGACCGCTGCGTTCCACCAGATCCACCGGAAAACCCTGGGCGCTGAGCGCCAGGGCCGCGGTCATGCCCGCTACGCCGCCGCCGATGACCAGCGCTCTCTGTTGCACCGGCAACTCTTGCTTGTATAGCGGGGTGAGGCGACCGGCTCGCGCCACAGCCATACGCACCAGGTCTTTGGCCTTCTGCGTGGCCGCGTCCCAGTCGTCCGAATGCACCCAGGAGCACTGGTTACGGATGTTCGCCATCTCGAACAGGTAAGGGTTAAGGCCGGCCTGCCGGAGGCTGTCCTGGAACAGGGGTTCATGAGTGCGTGGCGTGCATGAGGCAACAACCACCCGGTTCAACCTCAGCTCCTTCGCTTTCTCGGTGATCCGCTGGATGGAATCCTGGGAACAGGTGTAGAGATTATGCTCGGCGTGAACGACGTAAGGGAGCGTTGCAGCATACTCGGCCACGGCCGGCACGTCCAGGAAGCCACCGATGTTAGACCCACAATGGCAGACGAAGACGCCGATGCGAGGCTCCTCGCCGCTGATGTCCCGTTCTGGCGGGTAAACCGGCGGAGTGACCAGCGTCCCCCGCGCCGGAGCCAACAAGCCAGCCGCCAACGCGGCTGCGCCGCTGGCCTCCACCACCGTCTCGGGGATGTCCTTAGGCTCCCGGAAGGGACCGGCTGCATAGATCCCCGGCCTGCTGGTTTGCAGAGGCTGGAACTGGACAGTGTGACAGAAGCCGTAGTCGTCCAACTCAATCTCCAGCCTTCGACCCAGCTCACGTACACTCTGCGGGATCTCCATGCCAACGGAGAGGACGACCAGATCGAATTCTTCGTCAACGAGTAACGAGGGATGGGTGACGAGGGAAGAATCAGCGGCCGGCTGCTCGCCATCTTGTCGCCTCACCGCCTCGGTGCCTCGGTGCCTCGGTGCCTCGTCCACATATCTCAAGATCAAATTCTTCGTAATCGGGTCTTCCTTGACCGATGAGATCCGACAACGAATGTATTGAACGCCGTATTGCTCCTGCGCCCGGCGGTAGTACGCTTCGTACCCCTTGCTGAAGGCGCGCATGTCCATCATGAAAACACGAACTTCGGTATCGCGCTCGTGCTCGACGGCCATGATGGCCTGCTTGGTGGCATACATGCAACAGACGGCCGAGCAATAGTCGTGCGTCTGGTCACGGGAGCCAACGCATTGCAAAAAGGCGATCTTCTTCGGCTTGCGGCCGTCTGATGGACGCAATACATGGCCCATCGTCGGGCCGGAGGCGCTCAGGAGCCGCTCAAACTGCAGCGCGGTGACCACGTTGGGGTAGCGTCCCCAGCCGTATTCCTCGGAAAGCTCTGCCTGGTAAACCTGGTAGCCGGGGGCCAGGATGATTGCGCCCACCTTCAACTCGCGCACTTGCTCGACCATGTCATGGTCTATCGCCTTCACACCGCATTTGTACCAGCAACTCAGACACTCGGAGCAGATGCCGCATGCCAGGCAGCGGGCTGCCTCGGCCTGGGCCTGTTCGGGAGTGTACCCCATCTCCACCTCAGCGAATCCCCTCACCCGCCGTTCCACGGGCAGTTCAGGCATGGGCACGCGCGGGGTGATCTGGATCTCGCCGCGTCGCATCCGGTCGTCCAGCTCCGCCTGGGTCAGCTTCACCACCGGCAGCTCAGGGCGGGGTTTGGGCTCCAACGCCTCGCCGCGCAGGTAACGATGGATGGACTCGGCGGCCTTGTGGCCGCTGGCGACCGCCTCGATGACGAAAGCCGTGCCGCTCACGCTGTCGCCGGCAGCGAAGACACCGGGCCGGGTGGCGGCGAAGGTGTTGGGATTGACGGCAATGGTCCGTCGCGGTGTCAGCCCAACGCCGGCGTCAGGTGGGATGAAGGCCAGGCCAGCACGTTGGCCTACAGAGAAGATCACTACGTCGGCCGGCAGCACGTGCTCCGAGCCCTCTACGGCTTCGACCGAGAGCCGCCCCTGGTCGTCGAACTCGAAGTGAGCCACGCGCCGGCACTCCACACCGGCGGCTCGTCCGTTTCCGTCGTCCACCACGCGCACGAACGTGCGATCGTTATGGATGACGATCCCCTCGTCCAGCGCGGCCTGGACCTCCCACGGGTGCGCCGGCATGTTGTGGCGGCCCTCCAGACAGGCCATGTGCACCTCGCTAGCCCCCAGGCGGACGGCCGTGCGGGCCACATCAATCGCCACGTTGCCCCCGCCCAGCACCAACACCCGCTTCCCCCGCACCTGATTGCGGATTGCGGATTGCGGATTGCGGATTGCGGATTGGAAAGCGAAGGATCCGAAATCCGAAATCCGAAATCCGAAATCCTCTAGCTCCGCCAGCCGCACATCCCGCAAGAACTGCGTATTGATCAGCACCCCTTCCAGGTTGTTGCCGGGGATGGGAAGCCGCACGCCCTCATGCGCCCCCACGGCGATCAGCACCGCCTGGAAGCCCTCGTTGAAGAGATCGTCCAGGTTGGTGACAGCGGTGTTCAGCCGCAGCTCGACGCCCAAGTCAATAATGTCCTGCACCTCCCGGTCCACGATCCAACCGGGCAGGCGATATTCGGGCACCCCCACCCGCAACATGCCGCCCGCCACCGGCAACGCCTCGAAGACGGTCACCGGATACCCTAGCTTGCACAGGTCCTGGGCGGCGGTAAGGCCGCACGGTCCCGCGCCGATGATCGCCACCCGCTCAGTGTAGCGCTTGGGGATCGGCTGGGGCGGGACGCGCGGCCTGGCGTACACCGTGTCGGTCACGAAACGCTTGAGGGCATGGATGTTGATGGGCTCGTCCACCTTGCCGCGGTTGCAGGCGTCCTCGCAGCGGTGGTTGCAGATGCGGCCGCAGATGCCAGGGAAGGGGTTGTCTTCCTTGATAACGCGCAGCGCGTCGTCGAAGCGGCCCTCGCGGATCAGGGCGATGTAGCCCTGCGCCCGCTGGTGGGCCGGGCAGGCATCGCGACAGGGGGCGATGCCCCGCTTTTCGATGGCGTAGGCGTTAGGGATAGCCTGGGGATAGAGCTTGTGGGCCGCCCGTTGCTGGCGCAACCCCTCGTCGAAGCGGCTGGGGATGACCACCGGGCAGACATCGGCACACTCGCCGCAGCCGGTGCATTTCTTGACGTCAATGTAGCGGGGACGAGTGCGCACGGTGACGGTGAAGTTCCCCGCCATGCCTTTGAGGCCAGCCACCTCGCTGTCGGTCAGGATCTCGATGTTGAGATGGCGTCCCGTCTCGACCAGCTTCGGTGAGATGGTGCACATGGCGCAGTCGTTGGTGGGGAAGGTCTTATCCAGTTGCGCCATGTGGCCGCCGATGGCCGATTTCTGCTCCACCAGGTAGACCTTGTAGCCGGATTCTGCCAGGTCCAATGCCGCCTGCATGCCGGCGATACCGCCGCCGACGACCAAGACGGCGCCGACCACGTCCCCGTTTTCTTTGTGACCGTTGTCAGCCATGTCATTTCCCCCGCACAATTGAAGCGCAAGCCCACCAGTCAGGCGTTTATCACGCTGGCTTTTCGAGAACGCGTGCGTGTCCCTTTCTTGGGACGCGCAAAGATCTATCTACACCCGGCAGGTGCTCCGCCGCCAGCTTTTCTATGGCAGCGATCAGTGGTTCTTTGGCCACCTTCTCGACTTTCAGAACCACCCCCAGTTGTGCGGAGCCTTCTTCTCCCTGCCAGGAGCCAAAGGCCGTCAGATTGTCACCGATGGCAGCGATGGCGGCGGACAGTCGCGTCATCTCCCCCACCCGGTTGGGGATCATCACCGAGAGACGCAGCCCCGGCTGCCGCGCGCCCAGCATCTTCATTGTGGTGGAGAGGAGGTCAATGTCAGTGATGATGCCAACCAGCGCCCCCTGGCGCATCACCAGCAGACAGTTGATCCTATGATCAACCATGATGCGGGCCGCCTCTTCCACCGCTACGTCTTCCGCAACCGTGATCACGTCACGGACCATCACTTTGCCGACTTTGGTCTTCGACAGGCTGACATACATCATGCGAGTACAGCCCATTCATCTCACGGCAGTACGTCCAGGCCGGCAGCTTGACCGGGGCGAGACTTGTTTCGACCGTTCTCCGAGAAAACCCCAATACTCGAGGCGAAACCTCTGAGGCCCGACTCTCTCACTAGGCGGGGCACCATATCTTCCTGGTCAGGGGCTAGAATGTGCAACCCGTGAACCCCTGCCATGCCCTTTAACTCGGCGATGATGCCAAGAGCGATCTGGACCCCCTCTTCCCGAGGGTCGGCTGCACCCTCCATCCGGGCCAGCAGCGTGGGCGGGATGTGGATGCCGGGGGCCTCGTTGGCCATGAAATGAGCGTGCCGGGGGCTCTCAAGAAGCATCACGGTAGGTATCAGATAGGCTTTGCCCAGCACGTTGCGCTTGTCGAGGGCTTCCAGCCAGCCGACGAAACGGGGTAAGTCGAAAACAGGCAACGTTTGCAGGAATTGGGCTCCGGCGTTAATCTTCTTCTCAGTGACGAGGGCCTCGTAGTGAGGCCACGCGGTGCACGGTGCGGCCACTGCCCCCAGGAAATAACAGGGACGCCGCTCGATGACTTCGCCATCCACATTCACCCCTTCGTCGCGCAGCCGGCGTAGCATCCATAGAGCTTGCACCGTATCGAGATCATTAAGTTCAGGGCTGGGAGGCGGCCCGAAGTCTGACCGCCCGATGCCGTCGGAAAGGCACAGGATGTTGCGCACCCCTGCCGCCGCCGCCCCCACAGCCTCAGACTCGACGGCGTAGCGACTGCGATACCGGCTTTGAAGTGGCAGGACCGGCTCCAGGCCGTTCTGCAGGCTGTAGACTGCGCAGGCCAGGCCACACATGCTGAGCGTGCCTTGAAGATCACCGGTGAAGCTGATGGCGTCTACGTAACCCTGAAGACAACCCACCATCTGGGCGATGGAATCGGCCGCGGGCTCTTGGGGCGCGGCAACCCCGGCCGAGACGACGAATCGGCCACTGCGCAACATCTCTTCGAGCCATGATGTCGGCTCAGTGTAGGCAGGCGGATGGTATCGGCTATCGCCCTGCCACCAGTCCGGCTGCCGTAGTACGTAGCGAAACGCCTCCCAGTCCGCACGGAAGCGCGCCCGGTTCGTGATCAGGTCACGCAGGCGCGGCCCCTGCTTCCGCCTGCGCCAAAGCTGATAAGCACTCAGAATAGTCTCGCACCCTACGCGCCGGTCATCGAGAGGGGCATAGACCTCCAACAACCTCTCCAGGCTGCCCCGCTGTTCGGCCCGTTGGCAGATACGGAGCCAGGTACAGTTGGTCACGAAATCAGCAGCACAGTGGTCAGGAATGGAATCCAGGCAGGGGCCATTGCGCAGGCCGTTGGGGCAGGTCATCGGGCAGGTGAAAGCGGTCTCCAACAAGAGGCAGTTGCCACACATCCGGCAGCCAAAGAGCACTCCCTTGACCCGACGCTCGATGCCTGTCACCAGCCGCGCTAATGGCGGTTGGTGCACAGACGGGGAAAACGCTGGACGAGGGTGCCGAGTTATACGACCAAACATCGCTCTCCCTCAGCTTCACTCGTACTGCCAGGGCGTAGGCGGTTCATCTGCTCACCCTGACATCACCACCCCGGCGGGTTCCAACAATTGCTCAATGTCAAATTCGGGTTTCTTCCGTGACCGCTCGATGCCTGATTCTTCAACCAGACGAGGCACAACCGATTCCCATCCGACCGCCATGATGTGGATACCAGCGATACCGGGAGTGCGCTTCAGACGGTCCATGATCTCCAGGGCGATCTGGATGCCTTCCTCTTCAGGATCAGCGGCCCGCTCCATGCGGTCAACGATGGACTGGGGCACCACGACGCCGGGCACTTCCTCGTTCATGAAGTGAGCCGTCCGGGCGCTGCGCAGCGGCCCCACCCCCGCCAGGATGTACACCCGTCCCAGCAGGTTCCGCTTATCCAGCTCCTCCAGCCACTGCTCAAAGGGGCCAAAATCGTAGATGGGCTGAGTCTGGAAGAACTGGGCGCCCGCATTGACCTTTTTCTCCTCCCGCAGGGCCTGAAAGCGGGGATTGGACGCGTAGGGTGAGGCCGTGGCCCCCAGGAAATAGTGGGGGGGCGTCTTGATGGTGCGTCCGTCAAGGAACTTGCCCTCATCGCGCATCCGCCGCAGAATCCACAGCATTTGGATAGAGTCCACGTCCATCGGTTCCAGTCTGGCCATGGGCGATGGCCCCAGCCGGGGGTGGTCGCCGGACAGACAGAGGATATTGCGAATGCCCAACGCGCTGGCCCCTAGCGCGTCTGATTGCACTGCCATACGGGTGCGATCGCGCGCGGTCATCTGGAGGACCGACTCCACGCCTGACCCCTGACCGATCAACGCAGAGGCCAGGCTGGACATGCGCGGCGTGGCCGATGGGTTGTCGGTGAAGTTGGCAGCATCAATGTGATCGGCCAGCATGTGTATCTTTTTCTCTATCGAGGCGCCGGTAGCGGCGAGAGGCGGGGCCACCTCTGCTGTGACAGCAAAGGCGCCCGACTTCAAGCGAGCCTCCAACTTTGACATCGCCCCTTCGTAGGTCGGCGGATGCGGCTTGTCATCCCCCTGCCACCAATCGGGTTGACGCAGCTCATAAAAGAACCGGTCCAGCGCCTGCGACAGGTTCTGGCGGTTGAAGATGTCCCGCAGCGCGATCCCTAAGCCGCCTCGCGCTTTCCAATGACGGTAGAGCTCCAGCCAGGTCTCCTGGCCCACGCGACGGCCGTCCAGGGGAGCCTGAATCTCCAGCAGTTTGTCCATCCGCCCTATGTGCTCGGTTCGCTCGTAGATTTTGTACCAGATACACGGGCGCGTGGTATCCACATAGCATCTTTCTGGGGTCGCGCCCCCACAGGGGCCATTGCGCAGACCCTTGGGGCAGGCCATTGGGCAGATGAAAGCCGTCTCCTGCAGGATGCAATTGCCGCACATCCGGCATCCAAAGAGGGCACCCTTCACCGCCCGCTCGAAGGCTGTGAGCAATCGCACTGGAAAAGAGGGCTGCTGCAAAGGGTAGTAAGGTGGCTGAAAACGCCTGGGCGCAAATAAGGGCATCGCACGGACTCCTTCTCACCACGATCTAACAAATTCCTGCTCAACACTGCTCTTGACCCTTGGGGGAGACCGAAAAGTCTAACACCTTTTCATCGCAATCCATCAAACAACACAAAGACGCCTTCCCTGCTACAACAGGCAGCAAGGAAGGCTACCATCACCAAAAATCGGAGACACCACCCTCAGCGCTCCCTCGTCACTTAAGTTGTTCCGATTCTAACATCCCTCATAAGCGGCTGTCAATGACTTGGGACAGCCTTAAGACCTGGGGCATTTTGTTGCCTGGGTGCCAGGCACTCCAGCCCGACCGACGAAGCCAGAGCGGACTTTCAAAGCGCCTGGCACTTTTCGGCGCTAGGCTTCCTTGGGCAAGGTGTACTTGAAAGCCCGCAACGTGTTCTGCAAGAGCATGGCAATTGTCATGGGGCCCACGCCGCCCGGCACAGGCGTGATGGCCGAGGCGACCTCTTTCACTTCATCAAAGGCCACATCCCCCACCAACCGGAAACCGGACTTTTGGCTGGGATCGCTGATGCGATTGATGCCGACATCAATCACCACCGCGCCCGGCTTCACCCAGTCGCGGCGGACCATCTCCGGGCGACCCACAGCCGCCACCAGCACGTCCGCCTCCCGCGTGACCGACGGGAGATCCCGGGTACGCGAGTGGCACACAGTCACGGTGGCGTTGGCGTGCAACAAGAGGAATGATACCGGTAAGCCCACGATGTTGCTGCGGCCCAGCACCACCGCCCGGCTCCCCTCCAACTTCACCCCCGATCGTTCTAGCAACACCATAACGCCGTACGGCGTGCACGGGATAAAAAGGGGCTCGTGGCCCTTCATGGCCAGACGGCCAATGTTGACGGGATGGAAGCCATCCACGTCCTTTTCCAGGCTGAGCGCGCTGAGTACAGCCCGCTCGTTGAGATGCGGGGGCAACGGCAGTTGTACCAGGATGCCATGGATGCTGGGATCGGCATTCAGCTCACGCACCAATCCCTCTACCTGTTCCTGAGTCGCGTCGGCTGGCAGTGTAGGCTTCACCGAGTATATGCCCACTTCCTCACAGGCCTGCCCTTTCATCCGCACGTATGTCGCGGAGGCCGGATTCTCCCCCACCAGCACGGTAGCCAGACCGGGCACCCTGCCGTATTGCGCCTTAAGCCGCTCAACCTCTGCCCGGACCTCCTGGCGAATTTCTGCAGCAATCGCTTTCCCATCAATGATCGTAGCTGCCATCTGTGGCTCCTCCCTTGCTCCGTTGCTACAACGGGTTCACAAACGCAAATAGGAATCGGCGTAAATCACTTTGTTCAGCAAGATCTGCACAGTCTTATAGACAGCCACCTGCTCCGGATCGCTCATATCCACATCCTCCGGCTGCAATTGCTCGTCTGCGGCTGTGGCATCATACAACTTGAGCAACAGCCGCCCCAGCGGTGTGCTGCCATCCCGCTCTTCCACGATGCGGATGAACTCCTTGAGTTGCTTGTCCAGCGGGTTAGCGATAGCGCAATCCAGGCCGGCGGCCATCAGCATGACCATGTAGGTATTGTTGATGAGGGATCGGTTCTCGTTGGGCACCGCATTGGAGACATTGGACAGGCCCACCGAGACCAAAGGGGGCGGATCGGCCGCGAACTTGAGCGTACGTACCGCCTGGATGCACTCCGGACAGTACTCCTGGCAACCAGACACCGTCAACACCAACGGATCAATGAGAAGGTTCTCCATCGGAATGTCTAGCTCCATTGCTCGCGGGATCAGATGCTCCAGGGCGATGCCGACTCGCGCGTCTGCACTCACTGGGATCCCTTGCTCAGCCATGGTCAGAGCGATCAACTTAGCACCGTACTGCTTGGCCAGGGGAGGCACTTTCTCCAACCGCTCAGGCTGAGCTGAGGTCGAGTTGATGATGGCCTGGTTCCTGGCCCGCTTTAGCCCCGCCTCGATTGCGGCCAGGTTGGTCGTGTCCAGGGAGAGCGACACATCAACCACCTCTTGAATGGCATCCACCAGCCAGGGCATGATCTCATGGCCGGCGCGTTTCTGCGGACCGATGTTCAGGTCTAATGCCTGGGCGCCCGCTTCTACTTGTTTGAGCGCCAACTCCTGGAAGAAACGCTTGTCCTGGGCCGCCAGCGCTTCTTTGACGCGCGGCGAAATGATATGAATGTTTTCACCAATGATGTACACGTCAGCCTCCTTGTCAGACGTATTTAATGCCTACGCACCAGCCGCTCGGCGATGTCGCGCACGGCTTGATAGGCAGCAGATGAAGCTGGCAGGTCAGCAATGGGTCTCCCGCTGCCGTCGAACTCGGCCAGAATCGGGTCATTCGGCACCACACCTGCCAGCTCCAATCCCGTTTCGACGATAGCCCGTTGCAGCGGTTGGGGCAGGGAATCCGTCACGCGATTCAGCAACAGATACGCCTGTCCGACGCGAATGTGCAACCCGGCCGCCAGGCGAGCCATCTGACCGGCTGCCAGCACCCCGCGCAGCGTGGGATCGCTCACCAGGAGCAGAAGATCCACATCTCGCGTGGTACGGCGACTGAGGTGTTCCATACCTGCCTCGTTGTCAATCACTACGTAATCATAAGCCCGTCCCAGCGCGTCCACGATCTGGCGCAGCATGTGATTGACGGCGCAGTAGCACCCCGGCCCTTCTGGGCGTCCCATGGCCAGCAGGTCCACATCCTCCCCTTCTTCCAAAGCCATACGCACGGCATGGTCGAGCCAATCTTGACGGGCAACACCCGTCGCCAGGGAACCCGCCTGCGCCTCCTGCAGCGTCTCCTCTCGGATATCGCCGACGGTACGGCCCAGTGGCAACCCCAACGCCAGGTGCAGGTTACTGGCAGGATCAGCATCAATCGCCAGGATGCTCCCGGCGTCCCATTCGATCAAATTGCGGATCAGGAGGGCAGCAATGGAGGTCTTTCCCGTGCCTCCCTTGCCCGCTAACGCAATCGTCGTCGTCACCTATTCACTCCAAGCACATTCCATTATCCTTCGTAGCACTTCGAGAGGCCGATTGACCCTAGTTTACTTGAGATACAACGAGTATGTCAAGAACGGGCATCAGAATGATAAAGTCACGTTGTAGTGCCGCTTGACAAAGGTTGAGGCATGGGTTAGACTGTTTAATTGTAAAGAAGGGCTCGACGAGATGCGCTGAGAGAGAGCAGGCAAACTATCGCATGTGCAGTGAGGGTGTAGAAGATTATGGAAGAGGAGATGCAGGTGCCTGATATCCTGGCGGAATTGATCAGCCAGGCATCTGCTCAGGGATATATCACATACGGGGAGATTTTGCAGGTCCTGCCGGATGTTGAGCAGAGCATGGACATCCTGGAGGAACTTTTTGCGCGCCTCCAAGAGCAAGGTATCCCCTTGCTGGAGGATAGTGAGGTTGAGCAGCCGATGGTCGAGGAACTGGAGGGTGAAAAGATCGAGGACGAGACTCTCCTGGCGGAGCTGCCCACAAGTGATGCGACGGATCTCTACTTTCGGGAGATGGGGCGCGCGCGTTTGCTGACCGCGGAAGAAGAAACCGATCTGGCCCGGCAGGTGGTGGCGGCACGTCACGCCCGCCGGCGTCTCCGCCAAGAGCTTGATCTTGAGCCTGCCGAGCGCGCCCGGTTGAAGCGGGTAGCCCGGCGCGGAAAGCTGGCCCGGCGACGCATGGTGGAGGCCAACACCCGGTTGGTCATCAGCATCGCCAAGCGTTATATTGGCCAGGGCGTCCCCTTCCTGGACCTGATCCAGGAGGGCAATATCGGCCTGATGCGTGCCGTGGACCGCTTCGATCCAGAGCGTGGCTACAAGTTCAGCACGTATGCTACCTGGTGGATCCGCCAG
>DAOUAJ010000221.1:0-5002 GCA_034433615.1 Anaerolineae bacterium
GCCAAGACAGCTCAGGGCACTCAAGCCTCGCTCTGGATTGTGGATGGCCAACAGCGCACAACAGCACTCTGCCTGCTTGTAGGCCAGAAGCCGTATTGGTGGGATGACGCCGAAAGCTGGAACAGGGCTTTGGAACGCTATGATGTGATGGTCAACCTTCTCCCTGACGAGCGCGATGACCGCCTGGAGTTTGCCTTGCCTAACCCCATTCGCCGTCGCGACCCCCGCTGGATCGGCATCCGTAGGGTTCTTGGCATGGAAAAGGTCGAGGATCTGACCCCGCTAGCTCAAGAAATCGTGAGATCTGTTAGCAATGATCCAGCTCATATGATAGAACTGTTCGGTAGGGTACATGCCCGCCTCCAGCGTCTCTGGCAAATTCGGGAGCGGGACATTCCTATGCCGCGTGAGGAGCGTGAACGGTTAGAAGAAGAGTTCCGCGAGGCCACGGTCTGGGTCAGGTGCAAGACCCTAGAAGCCTAACCCTGAACGGGTTGGGAGCCGTCACATGGAAAGCGATCCGGCAGGCGCTGGAACAGACCGACGACCGGCGCGATGCGTTAGAGGAATCGGCAGGAAGATTGCGATGCCCCTGAAACTGGACACCATCGCCCAGGCCATCCACGAGATGGCGTGGGCTTTCGACGGCGATGAACGCCACGGCCGGCTGGAAACGGCTCTGGCCCGATTACATGCCACCGATCCGGCCCACGTGCGCGCCCGCCTGGACGATCCCCAGGCCCGGCCGGGGTGGCTGGTCGCCTACCCACCGCGCACTTTCACAGCAACCTACCCGCTCCCTCCCTGCCCGGCCGACTTCACCGTCGTGGGTGCCGACGGCTCCTCCATCGCCCCCGACCGTCACAGCCCCGTCCGCTTCTTCATCATCAACACCGGCTACGCCGTGCTCACCTACGGCAGCCGGCCCGAGGCCGAATTGGACGCCACCTCCCAGCTTTACTACCGCGATGAGGACGTGTTCGTCTCGCCGGAGCACCGCACCCTGCCCATCGAGGGAGCGCTGCTGGCATTGAAGATGGCCGTGGACGAGATGGCCGCGCTGCTGAACGCGACGACGGCCATCAGCCAGCGCGAGGCCGTGGCGCTGCGCGATGGCACCCTCATCCTGTGGGGTTTGGACAGCCCTGGCCTCACAGAGGAGGTGCGCAACCGCTTCCTGGATCCGTACCGGGAGGCACTGCGCCAACTGCGCGCTCAGCGCGTGCCGCTGGCCGCCTACGTCAGCTTCCCGGGTGGGGACGACGTCATCAACGCGCTGCGGGTGGGCCTCTGTCCGGACCCCTCCGTCATCTGCAACCGCTGTGAGACGCTGCAAAAGCACGGCCGCGCTCGCTGCGCTGACCTGGCGATGCTGCCCGACCGGCTCCTGTTCGCCCGGCACCTGGCGGACGGCGAGCGCAGCGATTTCTTCCTGAGCCGGCATCCGGTGCTCAAATTCTACGACGAGGATCAACAGGTGTGCTTCTTCTACCTCAACGTGGGGGACGAGATCGCTCGTGTGGAGGTGCCAGCGTGGGTGGCGAAGACACCAGCGCTGCTGGACCGGGTGCACGCCGTGATCTACGATCAGTGCCAGCGCGGCCACGGCTACCCGCCCGTCCTGACCGAGGCGCACGAGCAGGCGGTGATCACCGTGAGTGAACGATCACTCGTGGAGGAGATGGTGGCGCGGGAGTTGGCCGACCGCGCTGTCGTCTACATCCGCTCGGAGAAAGATTCCAGCAAGCGCGTGCGGGGGGTATGAAAACCCGAAGGGTCTTCAGAGACCCTTCGGGTTTGAAATCTGGCAAATGTGTGCGAGGCGTGTGATGGAACGTATCGGCGAGATTGTCGAGACTAACAGCCTGGGTCTTGTGGCAGAGAGCTTTTCCCTGCATCAACCGCCGGCACTGGGCAGCCTGGTGCGGATCAGCGTGGACGATCGCGTCCTTTACGCCGTGGTCAGCTTCGGCGCCACGACGGGGATTGATCCCGGCCGGCGAGTAGTGCGCCGCTCCACTGACGAGGTATTCGACGAGGCCATCTACCACGAGCACCCGCAACTGGAGCGGACGCTGCGCACCGAGTTCCGGGCGTTGCTGGTCGGCTTCCGCGACGGCGACGGCCCTGTGCGCCAGGTGCTGCCGCCACAGCCTCCGCCGCTACACTACTCGGTGTGGCAGTGCACAACTGAGGAGGTGCGCGCCTTCACCGAGCGCCGCCCCTACTTCCGGTTGCTACTCAACGCAGGTGGCGAGTTACCAGCCGATCAACTGCTCGCCGCGCACATTCGCGCCGTCTATGCCGCCCGCGGCGACGATCTGGGCTGGCTGGAAGCGGCCGCGCGAGAGGTGGCCACACTGCTACGGGACGACTATGACCGCCTGATGAGCGTGTTGCAGGGGATCGAGCCGTGGATTAATAAAGTAACTGTCTAACCCCTTCGGGTCTCAGAAAACCCGAAGGGGCTCCGCCTTTGCACCATTGCTCCAAAGCTATCTTACCGGCGCTGGCGTGGGGGTGATCTTCGGGGTCACGGTCAGGGCTCGCGCGGGCGTAGCGGTCAGCTCGATCGTCGGCGTCCTTTGCGGCAAGCCCGGCTGTTCCATCGCCCTCTCCTCTGAGGGCATCAACAGCGCATCAATCAGGTGGATGACGCCATTGGTCGCTTTGATGTCCGTATCAACGAACAGGGCGCCATTGAGCGCGGTAACCTTGCCATTACCAACGGCGATGGTTACAGGCTCACCTAAGGCGGTTTTCAACGTGATTGTCTGTACCGAGTCTATCGCAGCCAACTCGGCCATCAGCACCTGACCCTGCACCATGTGGTAAAGCAGAATCTTCTTGAGCCTTGGGATGTCCTCCAACAGTGCACCGACCATACCTTTCGGGAGCTTGCCAAAAGCATCATCGGTAGGCGCGAAAATGGTGTAGGGTCCGCCAGTCTTCAGGGTATCACTGAGACCGGCTGCCCGCAGGGCCAGGACGAACATGGTGAGCCGTTCATCCCGGAAGGCTGTATTGAAAACATCTACTGGCACGGATGTGGGCGTCGCCGTCGGCTCAAGGGTTGGCGTCAGAGTGGGAGGCGTCGTTGGCTTTGATGCAGGCGTGGGAACGGGCGTATCGGTCGGCTTGGGCGTTGGCGTGGGGACAGGTGTATCGGTCGGCTTGGGCGTTGGCGGCAAAGGTGTCGCCGTCGGCTCCGGTGTCGGAGTCGCTGTGGGCTTGGGTGACGGCCTGCAAGCACTGACCATCATTGCGATGATGATCAATAGAGAGAAAATCAGGGACCGTTTCATCATGGCCTCCTTCGCCGAGATGTACGATCACAACCTACCACAAGAGTAGCAATTCGGTCAAGCTATAAGGTTGTCGGATGAAAGCTTTTTCCCTGTCGCCCTGGCAACGTTGGCGAGCGCTTCTGCGCTTCAATCTGATGTACCTGGGCCGGCCACCCTGGGACACGGGCATCACCCCGCCGGAGGTCGTCGAAGTGATTGAGGGGGGCGTCGTGCCGCTCGGCCGGGCGATTGACCTGGGCTGCGGCACAGGCACTAACGCCATCTACCTGGCCCGCCGCGGCTTCGAAGTGATCGGTGTGGACAGCGCGGTCCTGGCCATCCTTAAGGCGCAGCGCAAGGCTCGCCGCGCCGGCGTGCATGTCCGCTTCCACCTGGGGTTGGTCACCCGGCTGGACTTTTTACCCTGGCCGGCCGACTTCGCGCTGGACATCGGCTGCCTGCACGGGCTGTGGCCGGCGGACCGCCCGGCTTACGCGGTCGCGCTGTCCCGCGCCGTGCGCCCCGGTGGGCATTACCTGCTTTACGCCTGGGGCAACCGCGGCTGGGCCGGGCTCGATCCGCCCGAAGTTGCCGCCCTGTTCCAGGACGCGTTCGAGACGATCTGGGTGCGCACGGGCGCGGAGCACGGCGCGCCCTCGTCGTGGTACCTGATGCGCAGACCAGGCAATGAGGGATTAGGCAACAGATGGCCTTGGCGGGGAAGCGAAACCCGCTTCTACTCTCGTTGGGAGACATCTTGAGACAACGTACTGCAATCTGGCTGCTGTTTGCTCTGGTTCTGGTACTTATGGCCGGCTGCGGGCGCCCGGTCCCGACGCCTACCTCTACTCCGTCACCCATTGCCATGCCCACATCCCTGCCGCGCGTGCCAACCGCGCTCTTCTTCGCCAGCGATCAGGCTGGCAACGGCGACATCTACCGGCTGGACGAGCAGGGCCTGCACCAGTTGACGGACGACCCGGCCGTGGATTGGGACCCGGCCGTCTCGCCCGACGGCACCCAGGTCGCCTTCACGTCGTGGCGGACGGGCCAGGCCGACATCTGGATGATGAACGCCGACGGCTCCAACCTGCGCCGGCTGACCGATCACCCGGCCGACGACTACGCGCCGGCCTGGTCGCCTGATGGCCGCACCATCGCCTTTGTCAGCGAGCGCGCCGGCAACCAGGACATCTTCCTGCTGGACGTGACTAGTGGGACGCTGACCCCTCTGGTTCAGGGCCCACGTGCCGAGCGGGACCCGGCCTGGAGCCCGGACGGAAAGCGGCTGGTTTTCACAGGCATTGACGCCCAGAGCGGCTGGCAGCGGCTGTGGATCGTGACCTCTGACGGCCTGGGGCCGGCGCCGCTCACTAACTGGCCAACTCATGCCTCGTCCCCGCTGTGGCTGCCCGACGGGGGGACGATTCTCTTCCTGGGGCGGGAACGGGACGGCGCGCCGCTGGGGTTCTTTACGATCCGACCGGGTCAGTCACCACGGCCGTTATGGATGACTACAGACGACGGCCGGACGATGCTAAGCTCGCCGGCATGGGGGCCGGACGGGACACTGCTCTTCGCCCTCTGGCGCAACGGGCAGCACAGCCTGGCCGCATTGCCACCGGGCGCTACGCAGCCGATCCTCTGGCTGACGGGGCCAGATGTGTACGGCACCCCTGCTGCTTCCCCCCTGGGAGCATCGTTGCCTATGGGCC
>DAOUAJ010000222.1:0-3235 GCA_034433615.1 Anaerolineae bacterium
TTTCACGCCTCCACCAGGAACGGACGAGGATGGAAGACGCGTTGAATCAACTGGTGAGCGCCGTCCTGGCCAGTCCCAAATATCGGAGCATCTGCCCCGACTTCGTCCGGAGCATCGGCGCGCAAGAATTGACCAAACGGCGCAGCCTGAAAGAGGCGATCAAAGCGACCAGGAACAAGCTGCATCAGGTAGGCGGGGCTTACCTGGAGGGCCGGATGAGCTACGTTGCCTGGCTGGACGAGCTAAGGGGGGCCGCGCAATCCACCGACCAGGAAGCTTTCCGCTCCGTCTGCGCCAGGATCATGAGCCACCACGCGTCCACGCGCGAGCGCCTGCCCATCCTTGATCAGTTTTATGCGACCGTGCTGGCTGAGCTGGCCCCGCTGCACTCCGTCCTCGATGTCGCCTGCGGGCTGAACCCGCTGGCCATCCCCTGGATGCCACTGGCCAGGGACGCGACCTATTACGCGTGTGACATCTACCAGGACATGGTGGACTTTCTGAACGAGTTTATGGCTATCGCTGGCATCCAGGGGCACGCGCAGGCATGTGATGTGATCCAATCTTGCCCCCCACAGCAGGCCGATGTGGCTTTCGTCCTCAAAACCATCCCCTGCCTGGAGCAGGTGGACAAGGCGGTCGGCCTGCGGCTCCTGGACACGATCAATGCCGATCACCTGCTGGTCTCGTTCCCTATCTATAGCCTGGGCGGGAGAGAGGTGGGAATGACCCGCACATACGAGGCCAGGTTTCGCGATCTGATAGCCCAGCGAAACTGGGCGGTTCAGCGCTTCGAGTTCGCCACCGAACTGGCGTTCCTGGTCACCAGGCGTGAAAAGAAAAGGGTGTGTTCAAAATGAGTTGGGCGAGGTCTCTTGACCGAAGCCTTCTACGGGCCTCCCAAGATGATCCTTGGTACGCGAGCTTCCTCGACAAAGACCTTTGGGGTTTGCGGCGCAGCCAGCCTCTCCAGCCACGAGAGCCGCTGGCTGATCGCGCTGCTCCTCATGTTTATGCTATTGGCCACCGCCTATAACTTCTCCAATCCTCTGGGCGAGGCGTCGGACGAGGATTCTCACTTCGGCGTCATTCGCAATTACCGACGATGGGGTTTGCTGCAAGGTGGTCGCCAGCACGAATCTTTCCAGCCGCCGTTGTATTACCTGATCGGCGCGAGCCTCGCTCAACCCTTCGGCTTACGCCACGCCCGCCTGTATCGCAACCGGGACTTCACAACCGGCGATTCAGAATCGGCCCCTAATCTGTTCATCCACACTGCGGCTGAGGACTGGCCGTTTGCACCGTGGGTGTGGGCCTGGCATGCGTTGCGGCTTTATTCCACTCTGTGCGTGACCGTGGCTCTGGCGGCAACGTGGAAGCTGGCACATCTGGCCTGTCCCGGCGAGCCGTGGGTAGCCCTGCTCGCAACCGTGCTGATCGCCTTCGCCCCCGGCGTGCTCTTCATCGCCAGCGCAGTCAACAACGACAACCTGGCGCTGGCGTTAGCAGCCCTCACGCTGTGGTGGTGCGCGCGGTTGCTGCAGGACCGGAGCGGTGCGCCAGATCCCTTGATCCTGGGCATGCTGCTGGGCGCCGGCTTTATGACCAAGATGAGCTTACTGACTCTGTGGGTGCCAACCGCGTTCGCCCTGGGCTATGCCTGTCGGCAGTCAGGCAAGCAACGGTGGGCTCCTCTGCTCCATCGCGCTGCCTGGCTGGCTCTGGGTGCCCTGGCGACCGGCGGGTGGTGGGCCGCCTATCAATGGTGGACTCACGACGATCTCCTGGGCTGGAGCCGCACCCTGAACCTCAATTTGCGGCGAGAGGCCCCCCTCACAGTCACAAATTGGATTGCTCTAGCCAGGGGGGTCTGGGAAAGTTACTGGCTGCAATGGCTCCACCTCCGGCAACCGGCATGGGTCTACACTGCACTGACGCTGATCCCACTGCTTGGTTTACTGGGATGGATCAGACTGGCGCACCATGGCCGGATCCAGACAGTCTGCTCGCCCTCTGTGATGGTGATGCTTACTTTGCAGAGTCTGGCTGTCGTGGCAGCGTGGGGGGTCTGGACGATTCACATTCTGGGGACTGACCAGGCGCGGCTGGCCTTTCCGGCACTGCCGGCGATGGTGATACTGGCGGCCAGTGGACTGACATCGCTGTGGAAACGGGCCAAACGCTTCCTGGCGATGGCCGTGACAGTGGCACTGCTGTCCCTGAGCCTCTGGACGTTGCTTGGAATCATCCGGCCTACATACGCACCACCGGTCACCGAACCGGCGAGCACGGAACCGCCGCCCATCGTGTTCGGTGGGCTGTTGGGCCTGAAGTACGAGGTTCTCTTCTCGCGCGATCCATTACAGTCGGGGGATAGCATCCTGATCGAGACGCGATGGCAGGCATTGGCGCCAATGACCCGCGATCTCTGGCTCCAGCTCAAGTTGCAACCAGTAGATGGGGATCCGGTGGTCGTTGACTTTGGCACACCCTCGGCCGGGCGCTACGCCACCGATCGCTGGCCGGTGGGGCGGATTGTCTCTGCCCGGCATCGCATGATCGTGCCGGAGGGCGTGCCTTCTGGGGACTATCGGGTGATCGCCAGTGTCCGCCCACCTGATGAAGAGCGGTGGCTGCCAGTCGCCCAATACGGCCAGGTCATCGGGGAGGAGATCGTCTTGGCCAGGACGAGGGTGGTGAATACGCCGTAGGTGTCGGGCAGTGCGCTTCTGGCAGCTCACAGCCACCGCGAGAGCAGCCCCAGCGATCCGGCGCCCAATAACGCAACCAGTATGGCTTTGACAGTTTTCCCTGCCCAACAGGCCAGGAGAAATCGGCTGAGCGGGAAACGCAACGCGCCGGCGGCGATGCCTGCCAGATCAAAGGTTGGATTAGGGATGGCAGATAAAAAGAAGACGATGAACAGGCCATAGCGACGCATCTTCTCGACCAGTCGCTGATACCGTTCTCGATCCTCAATGATGGCGCGGCCACTGGCGCCGGCCACATAGCCGGTGAGCTCACCGATGGCATCGCCCAGACCTGCGGCGATGCCTACAAGAATGGGGTTGAGCACACTGCCTGTGGCAAAGATGACCGCGATGCCAGGGGCCGGCAGGAAGATTGTGGCGCTACTGGCCATGCTGAAGAGGAAAATGCCTGGATACCCGTAGCGGCCCAGGGAGCTGATCTGATCCCGCTCAATGAGGATCAAGGCGCTGATGCCCAACGCCAG
>DAOUAJ010000223.1:0-1979 GCA_034433615.1 Anaerolineae bacterium
GGTCTTTCAATTGATAATTTCCGACCAGCCAGCGGACCTTACTCACCAGCACGACCCCCTCACGTCGCCCCGCAAGCGCCTTGCCTACGATGGTCTCCGTGATCCCATTATTGTAGATGTCGGCTGTGTCCACGAAGTTGATCCCCGCATCCAGGGCGCGCTGGATCATCCGGACAGCCGCGGCTTCATCCGCCTGAGCGCCGAAGGTCATCGTGCCCAGACAGAGTCGCGAGATTTTAGCTCCTGTGCCTCGGAGTGTCCTGTACTCCATGGTATTTCTCCCTTTTATGAATATGAGTTCTAAGTTCAATACCTTTCAAATAAGCAGAGAGGCGACTTCTTTGGCATACTTTGGAGTGAACAACCCAAGTCCAAAGGAGAATCGCCTCATGGGCTACAAGTTACGCGAGATTGCCGCAGAAAGCAAGTTCAGCCAGGAGCTGACATTGGAAGCCATTGCGCAGGCCGTGCCGATGAGCGAGATCAAAGCGGCACTGGCGGAAGAAGCTGTGTGTGAACAACGCGAGCGCAAGCTGAACATGGTCATGACGGTGTTAGTGACGATTGCGATGAACCTCTATGCGCGCATCTCGATTGGTGCGGTGCTGACCAAGCTTGCCAAGGGTCTGCGCTACATCTGGCCCGACCCTGACTACCCCGTGGTGCAGGCCAGTGCCTTCAGTTATCGGCGCTACCAGGTGGGCCCGCGGCCGCTCGTCAATCTGTTCCATCGTGTCTGCCGGCCCCTGGCGACCCCGGAAACGCCCGGTGCCTTTCTGTGCGGTCTGCGCCTGATGGCGCTGGACGGCACCGTTGAAGATGTGCCGGATACGGCCGAGAACGTTGCCTACTTTGGCCGGCAGCCTGGTAGCCGGGGGGACAGCGCCTTTACCCAGGTTCGGGCGGTTTACTTGGCCGAATGCGGCACCCATGCCATTGTGGATGCCGGTTTTTGGCCCTGCCAGACCTCAGAGCGGGTCGGGGGATTGCGCCTGCTGCGCTCACTGACACCGGACATGCTCATCATGTGGGACCGCGGCTTTCACGATTTCGATATGTTCCAAGCCGTCCTCCGGCGCCATGCCCATGCCTTGGGGCGCTTGCCAGCCCATGTCAAGCCCCAACGCGTGCGCAACCTGCCTGACGGCTCGTATCTGGCCTATCTCTACCCGTCGGACTACCAACGCCGCAAGCGTGGTGAACATCTGCTGCTGCGGATTATCGAGTACACGATCACCGACCCGGCGCTGCCTGGCCATGGCCAAGTCCACCGCCTGGCAACCACGCTCCTGGACCCCCAGCGCTGTTCGGCCCTCGATCTGGCCTGCTGCTATCATGAGCGCTGGGAGATCGAAATGGTGATCGATGAAGTGGACGATCACCAGCGCCTGGCCGGACGCCCGCTACGCAGCTTGAAGCCCCTGGGAGTGATCCAGGAACTGTACGCCCTCCTCATCGCCCACTATGCGATCCGTTTGACCATGTATGAGGCCGCCTGCCTGGCGGCGGTCGATCCGGATCAACTCAGTTTCACGCATGCCTTGCAGGTCGTTCAGGAGGCGATCGCCGAGTTTCAGATGACGGCCCCAGAACTCCTGCCCCACCTGTACCAGCGCATGCTGCGGGACATCGCAGCCGTGCGTTTACCTCCACGCCGCTTGCGCACCAACCCACGTGTCGTCAAACGCAAGATGTCCAAGTTCCATCTCAAACGACCGCATCACCATCACCGGCCCCAGCCCACGCGCCCGTTCCGCGAGGCTGTGGCCCTTATTTGAAAGGTATTGTCTCTAAACCCTGGATCTTGCTTTCGAGATAGAGGGCTCTGCTGTCTTCTTGATCAGTTCCCACAACTCTTTGCCCATCCACGCGGCCAGGCCGGCCAGCCAAACTGTTGTCCGTTTGCCTAATGTACTCGCGCGATAGACCGGCGCAACGGGCAGAGAGACGGTGTCTATCCGCTCAGGCGGCTGAGCATC
>DAOUAJ010000224.1:0-11456 GCA_034433615.1 Anaerolineae bacterium
AGGTCTAGTCGGATAGTCCATAGTCCGCAGTCTACAGCTTGCAAGGATTAAGGACCAAAGACTAAGGACTGAGGGACTAAGGATTACTCGACTGACTATGGTGCCAATTCCGGCAGAGTTAATCTGGAAGATGAGAGGTTACGCAAAGATGCCCCCTATCGTCTTCGAGAGGGGGTTTTTTGTGCCCTCGCCCCAGAGGCGAGGGATAGATTGCCCCTCATCAGAGGGGCTTTTTCATAACTATCTCTTTAGGAGAGAACCGCACGGTGTCGCAGAACGGACATAATGAACGTCAGTTTGGTTTCACGACCCGACAACTGCACGCCGGGCAGAGACCCGACCCCGCGACCGGCGCGCGAGCCGTGCCGATCTACCAGACCACCTCTTACGTCTTCCGAGACACAGAGCACGCCGCGCGGCTGTTCGCCCTGCAAGAGATGGGGAATATCTACACGCGCATCATGAACCCTACGACGGACGTCTTCGAGCAGCGCATGGCTGCCCTTGAGGGGGGCGTGGGAGCACTGGCGGCCGCATCCGGGCACGGGGCACAGACGATGGCCATCCTCACCCTCTGCCAGGCGGGCGATCACATCGTCTCCGCCTCTACACTCTACGGGGGCACCTTCAACCAGTTCAACTATACCTTCCCCAAGCTGGGCATCGAAGTGACGATGGTGGATCCAAGCGACCCGGAAAACTTCCGCCGCGCGATCCGGGACAACACTAAGATTCTGTACGGCGAGACGTTGGGCAATCCCAAGATCAACGTCTTCCCGTTCGACGAGGTGGCGGCCATCGCGCGGGAGTACCGCATCCCGCTGGTGATTGATAACACCTTCGCCACACCCTATCTGTGCCGGCCATTCGAGTGGGGAGCCAACATCATTATTCATTCCACCACCAAGTTCATCGGCGGGCACGGGACCGCCATCGGTGGCATGATCGTGGACGGCGGGAACTTCGACTGGCGGGGCAGTGGCCGGTTCCCCAATTTCACCGAACCCGATGGTAGCTACCACGGTCTGGTCTACGCTGACCTGGGCGCGCCAGCCTTCATCCTGAAGGCACGGGTGCAGATGTTGCGCGATCTGGGCATCTGCCAGTCCCCCTTCAACTCCTGGCTCTTCTTGCAAGGGCTGGAGACGTTAAGTCTGCGCATGGAGCGGCATGTGGCCAACGCGCAGAAAGTGGCCGAGTTCCTGGAAGATCATCCCCGGGTGAGCTGGGTGACTTACCCCGGACTGCCCAGCCACCCCGACTACGAGCGGGCGAAGAAATATCTCCCTAAGGGGGTTGGGGCCATTCTGGGCTTTGGCATCAAAGGGGGACGGGGAGCCGGGAAGCGGTTCATTGAGAACCTTAAGTTGTTCTCCCATCTGGCGAACGTAGGTGATGCCAAATCGCTGGCGATTCACCCTGCCAGCACCACCCACAGCCAACTCAGTGAAGAGGAGCAGATGCAGGCTGGCGTGACACCAGACTTTGTGCGCCTCTCGATCGGCATCGAGGACATTGAAGACATCCTGTGGGACCTGGACCAGGCACTGGCCGCGACAGCGTAGGGGCGGTGCCTCTGTGCCAACCCGTGGGGCGACCACAGAGGGATCGCCCCTACTTTCATCCATTACGCAGGAGTTGTTATGAGAGTGACTTCGCAACTATCGAACGGCTTTGGAGCGCCCGATTCGATTGGCCTGGTGGAAACACAGTACTTCTCCTTTGCTCAGCCTCCCAATGAGCTGACTCTAGAGAGCGGGGAGAAGTTGGGACCGATCACCCTGGCGTATGAAACCTACGGTCAGCCGAACGCGGATCGCTCCAACGCCATCCTGATCTTGCACGCACTCTCCGGCGATGCTCATGTTGCCGGCTATCATACACCCGAGGACCGCAAACCGGGCTGGTGGCACGAGGCCGTCGGCCCAGGCAAAATGTTCGATACAGACCGGTATTGGGTCATTTGCTCCAATGTGATCGGGGGGTGCAAAGGCAGTACCGGCCCTTCCAGCATTGACCTGAGGACAGGCAAGCCATACGGCCTGCGCTTCCCCGTCATCACCATCGGTGATATGGTGAACGTCCAGCGTCATTTGATTGACCACCTGGGCATTGACCGGCTGCTGGCCGTCGTCGGCGGCTCGATGGGAGGGATGCAGGCATTGCAATGGGCCGTCAGTTTCCCAGAACGGGTACGCGCCAGCATCCCTCTGGCGGCCACCGCGCGCCTGTCACCGCAAACGATCGCTCTGAACGAGGTGGGACGACAGGCCATCTATCGGGACCCCAACTGGAACCATGGCGATTACTACGACGGACCTCGGCCCAACAATGGGCTGGCTCTGGCCCGTATGATCGGCCATATCACCTACCTCAGCGACCAATCCATGCACCGCAAGTTCGGGCGCAGGCTGCAAAACCGAGAGAAGTATGGCTATGACTTCTCCATCGAATTCGAGGTGGAGAGTTACCTCCAATACCACGGCGAGAACTTCATCAAGCGGTTTGACGCCAATAGCTACCTGTACATCACCAAGGCCATGGATTACTTCGACCTCACCAACGGCAACGGAAGCCTGGTTAAAGCCTTCCTACCTGCGGCCAACGTCCGATTTCTGGTGATGTCGTTCACTTCCGATTGGCTTTACCCTTCCTACCAGTCACGCGAGATCGTGAGCGCGCTCAAGGCCGTCGGTGCAGACGTTACCTACTGCGACGCGGACTCCGACTACGGGCATGACGCTTTCCTGCTCGAGGTGGACACCCTGACCGAATTGGTGGGCGATTTCCTGGTGCGCGTGGATCGGGAGGTGGAGCCGACTTGGGTCAAGTCTGCCCGCCCGTAAAAAGCAGAGGACCGTCATCGTATGACTGATGCACTGCGTCCAGACTTGCAAGCTATCGCTGACCTGGTGCCGGTCGGGAGCCGGGTCCTGGACCTGGGGTGTGGCGATGGCGCACTCCTTCGCTACCTGGTTGATTACAAGCGCGTTCACGGTCGCGGGGTAGAACTGTCTGAGGCGGGGGTGCGAGCTTGTGTGGCTCGTGGCCTGTCTGTCATTCAGGGAGACCTTGATGACGGACTGGCAGATTATCCTGACGGGATGTTTGATGTCGTTATTCTCAGCCAGACCCTGCCTTACCTGGACAATCCGGCGCTGATCTTACAGGAGATGCTGCGGGTGGGGCAGCGAGGAATCGTCAGTTTTCCCAACTGGGGGCACTGGCGATGCCGGCTGGGCCTGCTTCTCACCGGGCACATGCCGGAGGCGCCCGCGCTGCCTCAGCCGTGGTATATCCCGCCGCGCGTGCGCCCGCTCACCGTGCGCGATTTCGGCGACTTCTGTCGCGCCCAGAGCATCCGCATCGTCCATCAGGTCTACTTCGGCGATTGGGGGAAGGTGTCCCCCCAGCGCAAGTGGAAGAATTTGCTGGCAACGGTGGCGATCATGGTCATCGAGAAGGATAGGGCGGCGTGAAACGTAATGCGTAAAACGTGATGCGTGAGGCTTAACACGTGATTATCTGCTCACGAGCCACGCATCAACGTGTCACGTATCACGCATCGCTCCTTCGGATATTGTAATCACACTCAATCTGGAGGGCTTATGCGTGTCTTAAAATTCGGTGGCACCTCGGTGGGCAATGCTGACGCCTTCGCGCGGGTGGCCAGCATCGTGCAACGAGCGCGAGCCCAGGACCCCGAAACGGTCGTGGTGACCTCAGCGATGAGTGGCGTCACTAATGCGTTGATCGCAGCCGCAAAAGCTGCCGCCGAGGGAAACGAGAAACTGTACCAGGATGTGCGCTCGGAGCTATTGATCAAGCATCAAGTGGTGGTCGGCCAGCTCATCCCGGACGGTGTGGCGCGCGCCGCGCTGGGCCGCCTGTTCGAGGAGAAACTGGAGACGTTCGAGCGACTATGTCACAGCATCGCCGTCCTGGGCGAGCTGACAGCGCGCGGCCTGGACGTTGTATCCGGCCTGGGTGAGCGGCTGGCTGCTCCTCTGTTGGCCGCCGTACTGCGCGCCCATGAGATGAGCGCAGAGGCGGTAGACGCCGGAGAGATCATCGTCACGGACGATCACTTTGGGAGCGCCAACCCATTGATGGCCCTCACACGGGAGCGCACCCGGGCCCGGCTTCTCCCTCTGATCAAGGGCGGGATCGTGCCTGTAGTCACCGGCTTCGTGGGGGCCACGGAGAAAGGGGCGGCCACGACGCTAGGACGAGGCGGCTCCGACTACTCGGCCGCCATCATTGGCGCCTGCCTGGACGCGGAACGGGTGGAAATCTGGACGGACGTAGACGGCGTGCTGACGGCCGACCCGCGCATCGTGCCAGAGGCGCGCTCTTTGCCTCAGTTGTCGTACGTTGAAGCCGCCGAGCTGGCCTACTTCGGCGCCAAGGTGTTACATCCCAAGACCATCCTGCCTGCCATCGAGCAAAGCATACCGATTTACGTGCTGAATACCTTCAACCCTGACCATCCTGGCACGCGCATTGTGCACAAAACGAATGATAAGGGGAACGTCGTCAAGGCGATCACCGCCATCAAGGGGTTGACCTTGGTCAATGTGGAAGGGCGCGGGATGATCGGCGTGCCCGGCATCGCCGCGCGCACGTTCCAGGCAGTAGCCAGTGTGGGTGCTAACGTATTGATGATCTCCCAGTCTTCATCTGAGCAAAGTATCTGTTTCGTGATACCGCAATCAGACGCGCCGCGCGTCCTCGATGCACTGCGGCAGGCGATGGCTCACGAATTGCAGCATCGGCTCATTGACTCAATCTACGGTGAAGACAACATCGTCATCGTGGCCGTGGTCGGCTCCGCGATGAAGGGCACGCCTGGGATCGCCGCCAAGGTGTTCAACGCGCTGGGCGAGGCGAACATCAATGTTATCGCTATCGCTCAGGGGTCTTCTGAGGCCAACATCTCACTGGTAGTCGCGCAGGGGGACAGTGATGAGGCCGTGCGCCGCATCCACGCTGCCTTCCAACTTGACAAGGGGTGATGGCATGGGTATTATGTGCAACCGGTAAATGAGGATGCTCACACCTTGCACATAGATTCTGTAACTTGGTCAGCGACGGCACTGCTCAAAGGGGAACTGAGGCTTCTAAGGGAGCCTTGCAGTTCCCCTTTGTTGTGGGGGTAATGCGTAAGACGTAAAACGTAAAGCACAAGAACATAGCCATCTCTTTACGTTTCACGTTTTACGTCTTAGACTTGTAGGAGCGTGAATTGAGCGCAATCCACACCGTGCCGCTTATTGTCTTCGGTGTAGGCGGCGTCGGCCGGGCACTGTTGCGGCAAATCGTGGCCAGCCGTCGTCTCCACGCTGAACGCTTTGGAGTGCGCCTGCAGGTAGTCGCATTGGCCGATAGCAGAGGTGCTGTGGTGGAGCCGGACGGCCTGGGCGATGAAGCGTTGCGAGCGATTGAGCAACTTAAGGCGCAGGGCACATCGCTGGCAGAGACTCCGCAAGGTTACCTTGCCACAGACACGCGGGCGATCATAGATGGGGCCGGCACCGATGGGGCCATTGTGGTGGATTGTACGGCTACGGATGCCATCATCCCGGCGCTTGAGATGGCGTTAGATCGAGGGTATGGCATCGTGTTGGCTAACAAAAAGCCACTGACGGGCCCGCTGGACCTGTTTCGCCGACTGACCGCTTCGGGGCGCCTGCGCCACGAGGCCACGGTAGGAGCAGGCACACCGATCATTGCCACACTGGAGGGGCTTATCCGCAGTGGGGATGAGGTGCGGCGGATCACCGGCGCGTTCTCCGGCACTCTGGGTTACCTGATGACCGGGTTGCAGGCGGAGGAGCCTTTCTCGGCGACGGTGCGCCAGGCATATCGGATGGGATACACAGAGCCCGACCCGCGCGATGACCTGAGCGGGATGGACATCGCCCGCAAGGCGTTGATCCTGGCTCGTATGCTGGGCTGGGAGCTGGAGCTGACGGACATAACAGTCGAACCACTCTTCCCTGTGTCCATGGCAGGGGGGACGGTGGGCGACTTCCTGACCAGATTGGATGCGCTCGATCAGGCTTTTGCAGAACGAGCGGCCGCGGCCTGGGCCGCGGGACAGGCATTGCGCTATGCCGCGGAAATCGCAGACGGGCGGTGCACAGTCGGCTTGCGCCCGGTGCCGGCCGACAGTCCGTTAGGGCGGTTGCAAGGCAGTGATAACCTGGCAGAATTCCACACCCGCTGGTACCATCCCAACCCGTTGGTCATACAAGGGCGCGGTGCCGGGGTGGACGTCACGGCTGCCGGCGTGCTGTCCGATATCGTAACTCTGGCTCAGTACATGAGGTGAGAAGAATCGAGCTCAGACCCTAAGGGTTTGCAAAACCCTTAGGGTCTGAGCTGACAAACGAGGAGATGAGATGAGCAAAATCCGTGTAGGCATCTTGGGTGCCACGGGCGCTGTGGGTCAGCGCTTTGTGCAGTTGTTGATGGGGCATCCCTGGTTCGAGATCACAGTGCTGGCGGCGTCCGAGCGATCGGCCGGAAAACGCTATGCAGACGCTTGCCGTTGGATCTTGCGCGGGGACATGCCGGAGCCGGTGCGAGACATGGTGTTGGAATACGGCACCCCGGGCCTGGAATGCGATCTCTTGTTCTCCGCTCTGCCTGCCAACATTGCCCGCGAGGTGGAGCCCCCCTTTGCAGCGGCCGGCTATGTCGTCTGCTCCAATGCCTCAGCTTACCGGATGGAGCCAGACATCCCGCTGCTGATCCCGGAGGTCAACCCCGATCACACCGCCCTGATCGAGGTGCAACGTCATCGTCGCGGCTGGAGCGGATTCATCGTCACCAACCCCAACTGCATAGCCACCCACCTGGTGAGTGCGCTGAAACCTCTCCACGATGCCTTTGGCCTGGAGAAGGTGTTCATGGTGAGCATGCAGGCCGTCTCGGGCGCAGGCTATCCGGGTGTGCCCTCGCTGGACATCCTGGATAACGTGATCCCCTACATCAGCAACGAGGAAGAAAAGGTGGAAAGCGAGCCGCGCAAGCTGCTGGGCCGCCTGGTGGGAGATCACGTGGAAATGGCATCTTTCACAGTGAGTGCTCAGTGTAACCGGGTGGCGGTGCGTAACGGGCATACTGAGTGTGTGTCGGTGGCGTTGCAGCGCCGGGCTACGCGGGACGAGATCATCGAGGTAATGCGGTCGTTCCAGGGAGTCCCCCAGCACCTCAGGCTGCCTCACGCACCCCAACCGCCCATTTTGGTGCGTGATGAGGTGGACCGGCCGCAGCCTCGGATGGATCGTCTGGTGGGTAGTGTGCCGGGCATGACTACGGTGGTGGGGCGTATCCGTCCCTGTCCACTGTTGGACTGGAAATTTGTCCTCCTGGGACATAACACCATCCGTGGCGCTGCTGGCGGTGCCCTCTTGAACGCTGAGCTGCTGGTTGCCCAGGGATGGATAGGGGCCCCCATGATGCGAGAGCGAGCAGAAGCGCATGTCTAAACCGTTAAGCACCACATCATACCTGGAAGCCCCCACGTTGGAAGTGCAGGGGCGCGCACCGTTGTCTGACTTACTGGGTGACCTGGTTTTGTATCGGCGCCTGGATCCCATGGACTCACGGCTACCTCCGTTCGCGCGTGCCTGGCAGGATATAGGACTGCCGGACAGCCGACTGCCCCGCAAGCACGAAGAGGGGTATGCTCAGGTCGTGAGATGGCTCCTGGAGCGCATCCAGGAACTGGAATCGCCAGGGCGACCGATCCGTGAGCTATTGTACCTGGGCGACACAGCCCTGTTGGACAGCACGGCCTTTCACAACCTGGTGCAGGTTTCGGGCTGGCAGGGGTGGGCATTCATTGCCGATGAGCGCTTGAGTGCTCCGCCGGAGCTCACACACCAGACGAACGGCGTGACGCTGTCCAACCGTTGGGCGGCCATCGCTGAATGGCTGAACTGGCTCCTGGCCTTCCAGGGCGCTCACCTCGATGCGAGTACAGCGGTAGTGGTGGACATTGACAAAACAGCCCTGGGAGCGCGTGGCCGCAACGCAACGCCGATTGACAATGCGCGCATAGAGGGTATAGAGCACATCATCGCCCAGGTATTGGGGGCCCAATTCGACCTGGCAGCTTTCCGAACGGCTTACCGTGAATTGAATCAACCGCGCTACCATCCCTTCACCGCCGACAACCAGGATTATCTGGCTTACACCTGCCTGATCCTGGGAGCCGGATTGTGCACCCTGGAAGAACTGAAGGAAGAGATCGCCCAGAGACACATGACCGATTTTGCTCAATTTATTCGTTGGGCTGACATCCGTCTGTGCCGGGAGGACAATCTGGGATTGGTAGAGCTCCACGGCGCCATATACGCCCGCTTCCTGGCCGGAGACCCCACTCCCTTCAAGGCCTTCCGCTACCAGGAATACCGGGCAACCGTAGCACGCATGGGGAGCTTGCCGGATGGTGCCCCTGTCGAGCGCTATTTGAAAGAGGAGATCTGTCTGACGGCTGAGGTCGCGGCGGTGGTGCGATGGTTGAAAGCCCGTGGCGCTCTTCTGCTGGCACTGTCCGATAAGCCGGACGAGGCCTCTGTGCCAGGTCCAGAGCTGGCCGCGCAGGGCTTTCTCCCTCTCCACCGCACACCCACCCATGTGATCGGTCAGCCTATTGAGGAGTGGCTACCACGATAGGAACCTGGAGAATTATGGTGAGCTGCGGTCTCACGACAACGATTTCTACGAGAGGATGAGCGATGGTCACGCTGAGCCCGCTGCGGGGTTGGCGTTTTGCGGTGCCAGAGACAGAGAATCTGGCTACTCGTCTCGCTCCGCCCTATGATGTCATCTCGCCGGAAAGGCAAAGGGCTTTAGCCCGCTTGCATCCTCACAACATCGTTCAGGTGGATTTGCCTGAAGAGATTGAGGGGGCCGATCAGTACGCGCGAGCGGCAGAACTGTTCAGGCAGTGGCAACGGGAAGGCGTTCTGGTGCAAGAGCCCGTGCCCGCGTTGTACGTGTTAGAACAACGCTTCCAACTGCCCAATGGTCAGCAACTCACGCGCACGGGCCTGCTCGGCCGCTTGTACCTGACCCCCTGGGGAGAAGGGGTGCTTCCTCACGAGCGCACCTTCCCGCATGCGAAAGCGGACCGGTTAGCTTTGCTCACAGCCACGCGGGCGGAGCTCAATCCCATCTTCATGCTATACAGTGACCCGCTGGGAGAGGTCTTGGCTCCCTTGCTAGAGGCGCGGCCTATCGCACCGGTCGCTGTGGCAGGAGATGAGGAGACTGTCCATCGTCTATGGGCTGTGACCCATACACAGGCTATAGACCGCGCATGCGCGGCCATAGCCTCCCGCACCCTGTACGTGGCCGACGGGCACCACCGCTACGAGACAGCACTGGCTTATCAACGCCAGCAGATAGCCGCCAACGGTGTTTGGGCTGAGGCATCCCATAACTACGTCCTTGTTTACGCAGTGGCGATGGAGGACCCGGGCGTGATCATTCTGCCCACTCATCGCTGCCTGCACGATGTGTCGGGGTTGGACTCTGATCGCCTGCTGGAAGCGCTGGCGCGTCACTTTGACATCACCCATTACGTGCCCGAGATCGAACTGCTGGGCGAGTTGCACAGGGCCACGCAACGCGACCGGGTCTTCGGCCTGATCCTGGCCGACCGGCTTGGTGGCTACCTCTTGCATCTGCGCCCCGACGCGGTCACGTTGAGTGCTCTGCTGACTGATGACCATCCGGCTGTGGCCGATCTGGACGTAGCAATACTCCAGTCGCTGGTGCTGGGGCCGATCCTGGGTATTGGCCGGGAGAGCCACGAGCAACGCCCCTTCGTTCATTTTGAGCCCAGCGCTCAGGCAGCTATCGTGGGTGTACGGGAAGGGCGGTACCAGGCTGTCTTCCTGGTCACGCCCACCCGCCTGAGCCAATTGCGCGCTGTGGCCGAGGCCGGCCAGGTTGCTCCCCCCAAAGCCACGTTCTTCTACCCCAAGCTGCCCTCTGGGCTGGTCATTTACGATCTGGAGAATCCATGACCGCTATGGAGCAACGTCTTACATCGTCAACTGTAGCCGCCACGTCCAATGGATTCCGGCCGTGGACAGAAATGCCTGATCCCAGAGCCGTGTTGCAGGCAGAGGATCCTGAACTGTTTGAGGCCATCGAGAGTGAGCGCCGCCGACAGAGGGATGGTATCGAGCTAATTGCCAGCGAGAACTACGTCAGTCCGGCCGTGCTGGCGGCAATGGGGTCGGTGCTGACGAACAAATACGCGGAGGGCCTTCCTGGTCGGCGCTATTACGGCGGTTGTGAGTTCGTGGATGCCATCGAACAGATCGCCATCGAGCGGGCCCTGCGGCTCTTTGGAGCTGAGCATGCCAACGTGCAACCGCACTCGGGCGCTCAGGCCAATCTGGCGGCCTATCTGGCGTTGTTAGAGCCAGGTGACACGGTGCTGGCGATGAAATTGGACCACGGGGGGCACATCACTCACGGGCTCCACTTGAACGCGTCCGGCCAATTTTATCGTTTTGTTCATTACGGCGTGCATCAGGAGACGGAGCAGATTGATTACGAGGAAGCCGCGTGTCTGGCTGAAGAACACCGCCCTAAGCTGATCGTGGCCGGGGCTACCGCCTACCCGCGCATTATTGACTTCTCGCGCTTGCGCCAGATCGCCGATACGGTCGGCGCCCGTTTGATGGTGGACATGGCCCACATCGCCGGGCTGGTGGCGGCCGGGCTGCACCCCAGCCCCATGCCTTACGCGGACGTGGTGACGACCACAACTCACAAGACGTTACGGGGCCCGCGTGGTGGGTTGATCTTGTGCACCAGGGAGTTGGCCAAAGTCATTGACCGGGCTGTGTTCCCTGGCACGCAGGGGGGGCCGTTGGAGCACGTCATCGCGGCCAAAGCCGTGGCCTTCGGCGAGGCGTTGCGCCCCGAGTTCAAGGTGTATCAGCAGGCTGTTTTAGACAACATGCAGACGCTGGCTGACGAGCTGACAGCGCAGGGACTGCGTCTGGTGTCCGGCGGTACCGACAATCACCTGGCGCTGGTGGACCTGACACCGGCAGGTGTGACGGGAAAGCAGGCTGAGATCGCCTTGGATCAGGTGGGCATTCACGTCAACAAGAACATGATCCCTTACGATCCACGGCCGCCCCTGGTGTCGAGCGGGATACGGGTCGGTTCGCCAGCCTGCACTACGCGCGGGTTTGGGGCAGAGGAGTTTCGGCAGATCGGGCGTTGGATCGGGGAGGTGATCCGGCACATTGATGATCAGGCTATGCTAAGCCGCGTGGCCGATGAGGTGCGGATGTTGGCCAGCCGTTTCCCGGTGCCGGCGTGATCCCTGGCCTAGCTACCTGACACTTTGTGCCAAGACTTGCGCCGTTGCCATCAGGCGGGGTGTGGGACGGGCTTTCCAGCCCGTCCCGCGC
>DAOUAJ010000225.1:0-2795 GCA_034433615.1 Anaerolineae bacterium
TAACGACGTGGACAGGTAATGATCGTCCGGTTGCATCCAGCAACTGGACATTTTGGGGCGCGATGTCCTGCCGCAGGAAGTAATGGAAAGCAGGCTCGATGAACAACACTCCTCGATCAGCTTCCTGGCGTGTGAGGCGAGTGCGAAATCGCACACCTTGCATGGTAATGCGAAGCGGGATAATGGTCTGGCGATCCAGATAGGCCAGAGTCTTGCCCGCGTGCTCCCACCGAAGATGATTGCGGATCGGGGCAAGGGGATTCTTAGCCTGCGACGGGCGCACCTCCAGGATACGCCTGGCGAACTCGTCCACGGTGATGGGGCCATCTAGCTGGGCCAATACCTGTTCAACCGCTTCTCGCAAACCCAAAGATTTCTCGTTAACCATGGTTATCCTCCCAAATGTTTTTGACTTGTCCCGCCTTTCGCCAGCCCGAGGCCTCGGTCACCTGCCCCAACACCACCGACTGACGAGCACCCGTGACAGAGGGCAGATTGCCCGGCCGGCCGTGCCACGTCTCGTAGGCCAGCACTGCGAAGGCGATGGCCTCCTTGGCGTCCGAGTTAATGCCGACGTCCTCGTGGGTGAGCACCCGCGCGGGCGATAACCCCTCGCGCAGCAACGCCAACAGTGCCGGGTTGCGCGCTCCGCCACCTCCCACGATCACCTCAGCGACAGGGCCGGGCAGAAAGCGTCGGTATGCGTCGGCGATGCTGCGCGCGGTGAGCGCGGTGAGAGTCGCCACCACGTCGGTCTCCGACAGGCCGCGCGCTTGCGCCGCCGCCCAGGCCCGCTCGAAAAACGGCGCGCCGAACAGCTCACGGCCGGTTGTCTTGGGTGGCGGCTGCCGGAAGTAGGGATGCGCCAGCCATTCGGCCAACAGGGCCTCGTCCACGCGGCCGCGCCGGGCCAGCTCACCGTCGCGATCGAAGGTCAACGCACCACCGCTCGCCCGCGCTGCGGCCGCATCAATCAGCATGTTCCCCGGCCCAGTGTCGAAGGCGATGACGCCGCCCGGATCATCACCTGGCGGCAGGTACGTCACATTGGCGATGCCGCCGATGTTCTGCACGGCGCGTGCCCGAGATGGGTGACGCAGCAACAGCCAGTCCACGTAGGCGACCAGCGGCGCGCCCTGGCCGCCGGCAGCCACATCGCGGGCGCGAAAGTGGCTGATCGTCGTTACCCCCGTCCGCTCGGCGATCACCGCAGCCTCGCCCAACTGAAGCGTGGAGATCACGCGGCCGTTCGGATCCACATCATGCCACACCGTCTGCCCATGCGAGCCGATCAGGTCCACCTGCTCCGGCTTCAGCCCTGCGAGGGCAATGGCCTGTAACGCTGCCAGAGCGAAGTGCTCGCCCAGGTCGAAGTTCAGACGGCACAGCTCACCCGTGTTCGCCTGCCCCTGCCCCGCCGCCAGGATGCGGCGACGCACGGGGGCAGGCCACGGTGCCATGTAAAAGGCAAGGGTGCGCACCTCCAGCCAGGGCGGAGTGCCGGTGATCTCCACCACCGCCGCGTCAATCCCATCGGCCGAAGTGCCCGACATCAGTCCCACGACGATCATCCGTCTTCACTGCCAGGAGGGTGTGACGCACTCTCCTTAACTCATCAAAGCCTCACCATAACCGCTTGTAGAAGATGAGCTCGGTGATCCCCGGCACCACATAATCGGGGATAGCGCCCACCTGTTGATACCCCAGCCGCCGATAGAAGGTCTGCGCGTCTTCATTGAAGTCAGAGGCCAACAGAAACACAGAAGGTGCTTCCCGCCCGATGATCGTCTCGGCGGTAGCCATCAACCTTGTACCCACGCCCCGCCCACGGAATTCGGGCAGCACGCCGACCAGGCGCACGTAACCGCTATAGGCAAACGTCCCCCGCAACAGGAACCAGACGAGCCCGGCCAGTTGCCCATCCACCAGGGCCACATACAGCGCCTCACCACGGTGCAAAGCTGCATCAAAGATCCGCTGGGCTTTCTCTTCGGAGATCTCATAACGTTGCCAGAGAGGATCACCGGCGATGAACTGTGCCAGTGCCGGCACATCCTCCGATACCATCAGTCGTACCTCGATAGATGTCTCAGCCATAGCTCCAGATGAGACTGAGCAGAGTTATCCGCATCACATCCCAGGAGTTACGGATAGATGCCCCGCAGCATCGTCGCGCGGGCGACCCGGCTGATGGCCAGGATGTTAGCGGCTAGCCGGTTGTGCACCCTCTTCTCCTCAGCAACGCTCATGACCGCGTCGAACGCCCGATTCATCACCCGTTCCAGGTTCTGGTTCACCTGCGCTTCATCCCAGAAGAAGAACTGGATATCCTGCACCCACTCGAAATAGGAAACGGTCACGCCCCCCGCGTTGCACAGGATGTCAGGGATGACAAAGATGCCACGGTCGAAGAAGATGTGGTCTGCCTCTGGCTCTGTTGGGCCGTTGGCGGCCTCTGCGATGATCCTCGCCTGCACGTGGCCTGCATTACCCGCGTGCAACTGCTTCTCCAAAGCGGCTGGAACCAGCACGTCACAGGGTAAAGTGAGCAACTCTTCATTGGTGACCACGTCTGCGTCTGGGAACCCGACCACGGAGCCATTCTCCCGTTTGTGGCGCAGGACAGCCCTGGGGTCAAGGCCGCGAGGGTTGTAGACACCCCCCTTAGAATCACTGACGGCAACGATCCTGGCCCCATCCTCGTGAATCAGTTGAGCGGCAGTCAAGCCCACGTTGCCATAGCCCTGGACCACAACCTGGGCATCTTTCAGATCCAGCCCAAGCCGGGCCGCCGC
>DAOUAJ010000226.1:0-36868 GCA_034433615.1 Anaerolineae bacterium
ACCACCACCAACACTGCCGTGATTGCCAGGTAGATCAACGAGATCGGCAACAGGTACCGCCAGCCGAAGTTCATCAACTGATCGTAGCGGACGCGGGGGACGCTGGCCCGCACCCAGACGAACAGGAAGAGCAAGGCCACGATCTTGATCCCCAGGTACACCACCGACAGGAAAGGTACCTGGTCCACGAAAGGGCCACGCCAGCCGCCAAAGAAGAGGGTAGCCACGATCGCGCTGGACGTGATCATATGCAAGTATTCTGAGAGGTAGAAGAGGCCAAACTTGATGCCCCCGTACTCCGTCTGGTATCCGGCCACCAGTTCGTTCTCCGTCTCAGGCAGGTCAAAGGGCGAACGATTCGTCTCTGCCAGGATACAGATAAAGAAAAACGGGAAAGCCAGCCACAGCCAGATCCAGGCCCAGAACGGACGCGGCTGGGTGATGATCTGCACCATGCTTAACGTGCCCGTGATCAGGAGCAGGCTGACCAGGAAGATGCCCATCGGCAGCTCGTAGGAGAGCATCTGAGCGCTGGTGCGCAAGGCTCCCAATAAAGAATAGTTATTATTGCTGGACCAGCCACCCAATATCACACCGTAGGTGCCCACCGAAGCGATAGCCAGCACGTAAAGCAGGGCCACATTGACGTCACCCATATGCAAGGGGATAGTGTAGCCGAAGAGATGCAGATCCGGCCCGATCGGTACCACGGCGAAGACGACAAAAGCCGGCACCACAGCCAGAATGGGGGCCAGCAGGTAGACCAGCTTGTCCACGTGCCCTGGGATCATCTCTTCTTTAAACATCAGTTTGAGCACATCTGCTATCGGTTGCAGGATGCCGAACTTCCCCGCCCGGTTCGGCCCATAGCGCACCTGAAAGCGTGCACACAGTTTGCGCTCGAACAGGGTCAGATACGCCGTACACCCCAACAAGACCAGCAGAATGATGATCCCCTTGATGGCCGGTATCACAACCAGATTGATCAGGTCCATCGCACATCCTCGACTAGGCATTCAGCTCTCAGCCTTCAGCGATCAGCAATCAGTCAGAACACAAATTCGCACTGAGCGCTGATAGCTGACCGCTGAAGGCTAACGCACAGAGACTATGTTCACTGCCACGCCCGGCCCGGCTGGCCCCATCAACGTCTCTGCGGGCGATCCGGGCAAACTGTAGGCAATAGCCACCATGCCAGGCGGCACCATGGGATCGGCCTGCACAGGCAAAATGACCGCGCCGTACGGTGATGTCACCTGGACCTGCCCCTCATCATGGTGGCCGATACGCTTCAAGTCAGCCGGGTTAAGCCGCGCGACCGGGGTCGCCAACAGGCCGCTGAGCCGTTCCGTGGTGCGGACCAGCGTCCCGTGATCGTACAGGACGCGATCAGCCACCAGGCGGAAGGGGAAGGCCGGGTCCGACGAGCGATGCGGCGGCGATACGACACGGAATCGGGAAGTGGCGCTCAAGCCATCGCCAGGCCACTGCTTCCCCTCCTCCCCTAGCGCCTCCCAGGTCAATTCCGCATACTGAGGCACCGCGCGCGTGATCTCCCGTAGCACGTCCTGCGGGCTATCGTACTCCCAACGTTCCTGGGGCAAACGCGACCGCCTCTTCCCTTTTTTGTTTTTACGCGAGCTTTCTTCCACCTCTCGCACCGGCCAACGCCGGGCCAGTTCTACCAGGATCTCCCAGTCAGGGCGAGCCTCCTGGAAAGGCCGGAAGGCCTTGGGCGCTCGCTGCACCCGCCGCTCCAGGTTCGTGAAGGTGCCGTCAGCCTCAGCGTAAGTGGTCGCGGGCAAGACCACGTGGGCACGCTTCGCCGTCTCGGTCAGGAACACGTCCTGTACCACCAGGAAGTCCAGGCGTTCCAGGGCTGTCACGGCCCAGCTCCCCTCCGCGGCGGGGTCGGCCCCCATCACGTAAAGCGCTTTGAGCCTGCCCTCCGCGGCGGCCTGCAACATCTGAGTGTAGGTCAGCCCTGGCTCCTCAGGCACTTCGCTGCCCCATAGGCGTTGCAGGCGCTCGCGCGCCGCCTCATCCGTGACCGGTGCGTGACCAGGCAAACGTGCCGGCAACACACCCATATCGCGCGCGCCCTGGCTGTTGGCATCTGGCCCCAGATAAGCCACGCGATCACGGCCCACCAGGAGCGCCAGGTTGGCCAGAGCCGCAGCGTTGGCTTCGGCGGCGCGCCCGCGCACCACGTCCGGCCCGTAGAGCACCAACGGGCGCTCGCTGGCCTGAAAGAGAGACGCCGCCCGTTGCAGGGCATCAACGGGCACCCCGCTCAGGGCAGCCACCGCGTCTGGCGTGAACTCTTGCAGCGAAGCCAGAAAATCGCGCCCGCCAGCCACCCGCTGTGTCTGTTTCTCGTAACGCTCCTGGGCGACGAGGAGGGCCATCATACCGTTGAGCACCACCGCTTCCGTGCCTGGCCGCGGGGAGAGGTGAAGCCCAAAAGGCGATTCCTCCGTACGCTGCGAGTGGATGACCAGCGCGCGTGCGCCGTTGCGCTTAACCGCCCGCTTGAAAAAGGTCGCCAGGACAGGCTGCTCCTCTGCCAGATGCACCCCCACCAGCACCAGCAAGTCGGCGGTATGCACATTTGTGATGGCGGAAAGGCCCCGCGGATCGGCTTGCACGTCCCCGCCCCAGCGATGGTCAATGTTGTTGGTATCCACCATCAGGCGGAAGAACTTCTGCAACAGGTAATTGGCCTCGTTGTTCACTTTGGCCGAACCGATGGCACCTACCGCCTGTGGTTGCTCTTGCGCCCAGTGGGATAACCTATCCACGACCCGCTGTAGCGCCTCATCCCAGGTAGCCGGACGCAGCGTACCGTTCTCTCGCACCAGCGGCTGGCTTAGGCGGTCCGGGTGGTGAAAATATCCCTGGGCGAAGCGCCCTTTGTCGCAGATCCACTGATCGTTGACGGCCAGATTCTCCCGGCCCACGATGCGCCGGACTTGATCCGTGCGCACGTCCAGGCGCAGATTGCATCCCTGGGAACAGTGAATGCAAATGCTGGGTACGGAGGTCAGCCGCCAGGGGCGATAGCGGAAGCGGGAGACGCGACTGGTCAGCGCCCCTACAGGACAGAGGTCAATGATGTTGCCGCTGGTCTTGGCCATAACTGGCTGGCCAGGGTACGTGTCAATGACCGTCTCTCCACCCCGATGATAAAGCCCCAACTCCGGCTTATACTCCCACTCTTCCAGATAGCGGATACAGCGCCAGCAGACCACACAGCGTTCCTGATCCAGCAGGATCAGATCGGAGATGGGATGGTGCTTGTCCTTGTGGATCTTTTCCTCAATAAAGCGACTCATCCCTGGCCCGTGCTCTAAGGTCTGGTTCTGAAGGGGACACTCCCCCCCCTTGTCGCAGATGGGACAGTCAAGCGGGTGGTTGATCAGGAGAAATTCGAGGGTAGCCTCCCGTGCCTCTCGGGCGCGGGGGCTGTTGTAGTGTACCACCAGCCCTTCCGTCACCGGGGTAGTACATGCTGTTGTCAGCAGCAGACCGCGCGGCCCCTCGATCTCGACCATGCACATGCGGCAAGCACCGACGGGATCGAGCTTGGGGTGCGCACAGAAGGTGGGGATCTCGATGCCGTTGGCCTTAGCCGCGCTCGTCAGCGACATCCCCTTGGGGGCCTGGCATTCTTTGCCGTCTATCTTAAACTTGACCAGTTCGCTCATTCATGTGCCTCGGGGGTAGGACACGGATAACGCGGACGTGAGACATTCATCCGCTCTTTCAGGATGTTAATCTCGCTCGTGGGCTGGCGCGCCGGTATCTGGCCGGTAGATGGGGCGCACAGGCAATGGCGGCACCTTGCCGTCGGGATTGGTGCGCCTGATGTGTTCTTCCAGCTCTGGCCGGAAGCGATTGATGGCGCTCTTGATTCCCCACACCGCGGCAGAGCCAAAAGGACAGAAGGATTGCTGCTCGATGAATTTGGAAATTCGCAGGATCTCCTCCAGGTCTTCCTGGCGTCCCTTGCCTGACTGGATGCGATGCAGCACCTTCTCCAGCCAACCTGTCCCCTCACGGCAGGGAGCGCACTTGCCACACGATTCCTCCCGGTAGAAGGCGATGGTACGCTCCATCATCTCCATCAGCGACGCCCCCTCGCAGATGACGATGATGCCGGCGGAGCCGAGCGACGATCCAGCCGCCTGCACCGATTCGAAGTCTAACGGGGTGTCCAGTTGTGCCGCGGTCAGGAGAGGCATGGATAGCCCACCCGGCACGATAGCCTTCACCGGCCGGTCGTCCAGGGTCCCCCCGGCATGGGTGTAAATCAACTCCCGTAGCGTCACCCCATGCGGCAATTCATAGACCCCCGGCTTCCTGACCTCGCCACTTACGGCAAAGAGGCGAAAGCCGGGGCTTCTGTCCGTGCCAAAGGAACGATACCACTGAGCCCCATTTTTGACAATGTGGGGCACGTTGGCCAGGGTCTCCACGTTGTTGATGATGGTGGGCTTGCGGTAAAGCCCTTCCGCTGCCGGGAAAGGGGGCTTCAGCCGTGGGTGCCCACGATACCCCTCTAACGAGGTGAGCAGGGCCGTCTCCTCGCCGCAGATGTAGGCGCCCGCGCCGCGATGAACCACGACGTCCAGGCTGAATTTGCTGCCGAGAATGTTGCGCCCCAGATAGTTATGCTGATAAGCCTCCTCCACCGCCTGCTGCAGGCGGGCATAGGGGAAGCCGTATTCGCCTCGGATGTAGATGAACGCTTTTTCGGCCTGGATGGCATAGGCGGTGATGATGATCCCTTCCAGCACCTGATGAGGATCGTATTCCATCAGGATGCGATCCTTGAAAGTGCCTGGCTCACTCTCATCAGCGTTGCAAACCAGATAGCGCGGGAAGACGCCTTTAGGGAGGAACCCCCATTTCGTGCCGGCCGGGAACCCTGCGCCTCCGCGGCCACGCAGCCCAGAAGCCTTCACCTCTTCCACGATCTGATCGGGCGTCATCGCCGTGAGCGCCTTGCGCAGCGCCTGGTAGCCACCGTCTTCCACATACGTCTCGATACGGTGAGAGTCAGGCCGGGTGATCCGGGCCAGAAGAACCTTAGGCTCCATGCCGCCAAAATGAAGAGGCCCCATCGGCACTGGCTCCACCGGCAGGGGCTGCCTGGCGTTTGCCCGCAGATCGGCCAGGATCTGGTCAATCCGTTCCGGGGTCAACGCCTCGTAGTAGCGCGGGAGGTCTTGTCCCCGCTTGCGTACGCTCATTACTGGAGCCGTACCGCAAGAACCCAGGCACTCTGCATGATCCAGGGTAAAGAGACCGTCTTTGGTTGTCTCCCCCCACCTGCTCAAACCGAGAGTCTGCATCAAGTGATGGGCGCACTGCTCGGCCCCGCGCAGCTTGCAGGGAACGTTCGTGCACACCTCCAGATGATAGACCCCTTTGGGTTCCTTGTCATACATGTTGTAAAAGCCAGAGAAGGCGTGCACCTCGGTGGGGTCAAGGTCGAACAGCTCGGCCACCTCCGCTTCGGCCTCAGGAGGCACCCAGCCCAACTCGCGCTGCACCACATGCAACGCTGGCCCCAAGGCCGAGCGCGATTGCGGGTACTGAGCCATCAGTTTTCGTATCTCGGCTTTAGCCGCTTCTGACAGCATTCGGTTCTCCTGATAAGTAAACGTGAAACGTAAGACGGAAGGGGAAATGGGCTGTTACGCTTTACGTTTTACGGATTACGCTTTCAGCGATCAACTTCCCCCAACACAATGTCCACCGACCCGATGTTCGTCACCAGGTCCGCCACCAGGTGGCCCCGAGACATGGGGTCGAGCCCCTGGAGGTTGACGAAAGAAGGTCCGCGCACCCGCAGCCGGTAGGGGTGAGCACTACCGTCGCTGATGATAAAGATGCCCAATTCCCCTTTCGGGTTTTCAGTGCTCATGTAGACCTGGCCGACCGGCGGTTTGATCCCTTCCGTCATCAGCTTGAAGTGATGGATCAAAGCCTCCATGCTGGTGTCCAGCTCTGCGCGCGGGGGTAGGCTCACCTTGCGGTTGGTGGTCTTATACGGCCCGGCTGGTAAGGTGTCCAGCGCCTGTTGGATGATGCGCAGGCTTTGACGCATCTCGTTAATGCGCACCAGGTAGCGGGCATAGGAATCTCCCTCCGTAGCCGTAGGGATCTCGAAGTCGTACTGCTCGTAGCCGGAATAAGGTCGCACCTTGCGTAGATCGTAAGGAACCCCTGTGGCTCGCAACATCGGGCCGGTGATGCCCAGAGCGATCGCCTGCTCCGCGGTCAGCCTACCAATTCCCACCGTACGCTTACGCCAGATCGGGCTATCCGTCAGCATGTGTTCGTATTCATCCAGCCGACGGGGCATGATCGCGAGAAAATCCCGCACCCTGGGCTCAAAGGCCGGAGGCAAATCCTGCCACACACCGCCGATGCGAATGTAGGAGGTGGTGAGCCGCGCCCCACACACCAGCTCGAAGATGTCCAGGATCTGCTCCCGCTCCCGGAAGGCGTACATCAAGAGGGACATGATCGTGCCCGACAGGTCCAGAGAATGGGTGGCTAGCCAGACCAGGTGGGCGGCGATGCGTTGCAGCTCGGCCATGATGACCCGGATGGCCTGGGCACGCGGTGGCACTTCAACTCCCAGCAACTTCTCCACCGCCAACACGTAGCCCAGATTGTTGTTCATAGCGGCGGTATAATCCATGCGATCGGTGTAGTAAACAAAGTCTTTATAGCGAACGCTCTCCCCGTGCTTCTCGAAGCCGGAGTGCAGGTACCCCAGATCGGGGGCAACTTTGACCACTCGCTCCCCCTCCAACTCTACCACCAGGCGTAGCACACCGTGAGTAGAGGGATGCTGCGGTCCCATGTTGATGACCATATGTTGCTGTATGTTCATCCCCGAGGGGACCTCCTCTGATGGCAGCTCTGGCCGGAGGATCTGACGGCCCAGGTGCTCAAACTCCTGATCAGACCAGGTTACGGTGAAGGGGATAGGCTCTCCACCGCGCGGGTAATCCTTGCGTAACGGGTGCCCATTCCAGTTGTGAGGCATGAGGATGCGCCGCAGATCGGGGTGCCCCTGGAAGCGGATGCCCATCAGGTCGTAAACCTCTCGCTCCAGCCAGTTAGCAGTGGGCCAGACACCCACTACAGAAGGAGCCACCGGGTTATCTCCACCTGGCAGAGGCACCATCAAACGTAATCGCCGGTTGAAGGGAATCGAATGCAACTGGTAGACTGTAGCAAATCGCGGAGTTTCCTTAAGATGCAGGCGGTCATAGGAGGTTACGTCCACACAGTGATCAAAGTGCATCTGGGGATCATCCCGCAGGAAGCGGGCTATCTCCAACAATCGGTCGGCTTTGATGGTGACGATCTGATCCCCACGAAACTCCTCGGTGGCCAGGATCGCGTCGGAGAAACGCTGCTGCAAGGTTTCTACCACCTGGCACTCCCCGTCCACATCAGCTCTAAAAGGCACCGTCATGACTGTCTCACGCAAGGCTCTCTGGGCCACTGTCTATCCCTCCGCCCAGGACGCGCGTCGGCGAAGCCAGGGCAAATCGCCCCGTTGGGCCGCGCGCTCGCGGTCAATCTTCTCCTGCAGTTTTTCCAGGCCATAGAAGAGCGCCTCCGGCCGTGGGGGACAACCAGGGATGTAAACGTCTACGGGGATGATCTTGTCTACCCCCTGGACGATAGCATAATTGTTGAACGGGCCGCCTGCGGAGGCACAAATCCCCATCGCGATAACCCACTTGGGCTCCGGCATTTGATCGTACAGTCGCTTGATCACAGGAGCCATCTTGTTGGACACCCGCCCGGCCACGATCATGAGATCCGCTTGCCGGGGAGAGGCCCGGAAGACTTCTGAGCCAAAGCGCGAAATATCGTGGCGGCTGGTACCAGCCGTGATCATCTCGATGGCACAACAGGCCAGGCCAAAGAGCAAAGGCCAGATCGAATTCCGTCGGCTCCAGTTAATCGCCTGCTCCAGGGTTGTCAGTATATACCCTTCAGTACGGACCTGCCCCGAATCTCCGATCGGAGTGCTTTCGCATTCCATCTCCATCTCCTTACCCTATGAAAAACACAGTGCAGCGGCTTACAGCCACAAATCACGAAGGGGTAGCATGGGGTCCCTCTGAGTCACCCCCTGACCCTCACGAAATACCGGTGTAGCCTCAGCAAGAAAAACTTGCCTTTGATGAAGAACAAGGCTCTCCCCCGAAGTCTCTTCCAGCATGTCTGCGGTTATCCGTAACCTTATATCCAATCTAAGGCGCCCTTACGCCAGGCGTAGATGTAACCTACCAGGAGAATCCCCAGAAAGATGGCCATCTCGATGATGCCAAACCAGCGTAACTGGCGCAACAGGACAGCCCATGGGTACATGAAAAGCACTTCGATGTCGAAGAGCACGAACAGGATGGCCACCATGTAGTAATGCACAGGAAAGCGACGACGAGGGAGAGAGAAGGGCTTCATGCCCGATTCATAAGGTTCTAGCTTAGGAGGAGTAGGGCGCTGTGGTCCCAGAAAGGTAGGCAGGACTAGTGCAATCACAGCCAGCGCCGTGGAGAGAAAGAGCATGATGAGGATGGGCAAGTAATCAATGAGCATACCCCCTCCTGATTCGATAGTTATACCGGCTCGCGGCTCCAAAGAAAAGCGGGACTGCTCTGGACTGATACAGCTTGCCCGGCTGAGAGTTGTGTGCATTCTATTACAAAAGAGCAGATATGTCAAAGAGACGTCCTACCTGCGCCAAGTTGATTATATAATGAGAATGGAGGTACAATCAGTCATCGCATGGGCACAGTATTTCTTCGACTAACCTGCACCCCTGGTATGTGGAGAACCGCGGCGAGGTGATCTACTTTACCCTGTCGCGGTGGCAGCCCTATGCCGTCTTCTGGATGCGAGCCCGGCTTGTAAAGTGACGAGCTCAGGCAACACCGAGGTGAAAAGGCGCTTATGTGGACCTTAAACGACCTGATTCGCAAGATCATCCGACTGCGAGAGAGTGGGAAGGCTCAGGTCACCCTGCTGGCCGTCTGTCCCAACTCGGCGGCGGTGTTGGAGGCGGCCGTCAAGGTGGCCTCGGTCAATTACATGCCCATACTCTTCGCCGCGACCCTCAATCAGGTGGATCGCGACGGCGGTTACACGGGCTGGACCCCCGTGCAGTTTGTGCGCGAGATCCAGGCCCTGGCTCGCAAATATGGGTGGGAGGGCCCCCTCTATCCCTGTCTGGACCACGGTGGTCCCTGGCTGAAGGATCGCCACACCCTGGATCGCCTCTCTCTGGACAAGACGATGGCCGAGGTCAAGCACAGCCTCACTGCCTGCCTGGAGGCCGGGTACCAGTTGTTGCACATTGACCCCACTGTGGATCGCACCCTGCCGCCCGGCCAGACCATCGCCATTGAGACCGTGGTTGAGCGCACGCTGGAGTTGATCGCGCACGCTGAGGCGGAACGGCAGCGGCTGGGATTGCCTCCTGTGGCCTACGAGGTAGGAACGGAAGAGGTGCACGGCGGGCTGGTGGATTTTGCCAACTTTGAGACGTTTATCCACAGTCTGCGCGTGGGCCTGGAATCGCGCGGTCTGCTTCACACCTGGCCTTGTTTTATTGTGGGTAAGGTAGGAACAGACCTGCACACCACCGATTTCGATCCCGCCGCGGCGGCCCGGCTGTATAGCATCGTGGCACCGCTGGGGTCGCTGATCAAGGGGCACTACACCGACTGGGTAGCCAATCCGGAAGCCTACCCGGCCGCGGGCATGGGCGGCGCCAACGTCGGCCCTGAATTCACCGCGGCCGAGTACCTAGCCCTGGCCGACCTGTCCGCCAAAGAGGCCGACCTTTGCCGCGCCCGGCCGAGCATCAAGCCTTCCAACTTCATGGCTGTGCTGGAGCAGGCCGTGGTGGACTCCCGTCGCTGGCAAAAGTGGCTGCTACCTGAGGAGCAAGGCAAGCGTTTCGCCGACCTATCGCCCGAGCGGCAGGCCTGGTTGGTGCAGACGGGCAGCCGCTACATCTGGACGCAGCCCTCAGTGATGACTGCCCGGGCAGCGCTCTATCGCAATCTGAGCCTTGTCCATCCTGAACCCCACCAGGCCGTGGTGGATCGCATCGCCCAGGTCATGGAGAAGTACGTGGTCGCCTTTCATCTATTCGACAGCCTGACGCTGTTCGAGGGCAGCGAGTAACGGGACGACTTACACAAGTGCCTTCTCATACACCCGATACGTTTTGTAAACGCGCCCTCCCAGGGCTTTGATGGTGTTGTTCACGACCGTGTTGCTCTCCAGGATCCATGACATCTCCACTTCTTGATAGCCCCGTTCCACTGCCGCCTTGCCCGCCTCGTAGTACATGACTGCATCTACACCCCGGTTGCGATACGGCTCGATCACCCCCATGGCGAACATGCGTATCAATCGGACCCGACGCCGAACTTTCCAGTGCCAGAGGAATTTGAGCAAGGTCCACCATTCGGGCACGCCCGGCCGCGGGTAGGCCAGCCGCAACGGCTCGTTAAGGTTAGGCAAAGGGACGATCACGCCGATGGGACGGCCGTCCGCTTCGGCGATAAACACGGTGGCCGGATCAACAATCTGGACCAGGTTATCAGCGAGGTGCTGGATCTCCGCATCGGTGAGCGGCACGAACCCCCAGTTCCGCTCCCATGCTGAGTTATAAACCACCTTAATACGCTCAACCTCTTCGGATATCCGCTTCATGTTCACGCGGCGCACGGTGAAATCACCTCGCGCCTTGGTCTTCTCCACCACGCGTAGCAATTTAGCCGGGGCCTGCTCCGGATGTTCGCGAAAAATGTCAATGGCGATATAATAGGCTAAAAGGTCTTGGGCTTTGGTGAAGCCAAAACGCTCCACGAACTCCGGATAATAACGCGGGTTGTAGGTCATCAGGATGACAGGCGGGGAATCGAACCCGTCCACCAACATGCCCACCTCGTCGTTAGTGCTGAAGTTCGCCGGTCCCCGGATGGCGGTCATGCCCTGATTGCGTGCCCAGTCGCAGGCGGTGGAGAGCAACGCCTCAGCCACAGCGTAATCGGGAATCGTCTCAAAGAAACCGAAGAAGCCGATGCGCTCATTGTGAAACTCGTTGTGACGATGATTGATGAACGCCGCGATGGTACCAACAATGCGCCCATCTCGTTCTGCCACAAACAATTGGCAATCCATGTGCTGAAACGAGGGATTGCGCGCAGGATCAAGAAATGCTTTGCGCTCACTGATCAGGGGGGGTACCCAGTTCGGATCGTCTTTGTACACCTCCCACTGGAAAGTGATAAAGGCCAGACGTTCCTCGGGGGTATAGATCGGGCGCACACGAACAGCTTGGGTGGACATGAGCAACCTCCGATTAGAGGATATGCTCGAATTATACCACCAGGCTATGGTCTCCACAACCGCGAAACGCTCTCCAAAGGTGCGAGCGTTAAGAGCTTGGGACAGGTGGTCGAACGGCCTTTGGGGGCAAACCCAGGATAGGGGATGGGTAAATGGCTCTCGCGTGGGAAAGGTCATGCATTCGACCGGTTTTAGTATTGTACATTGCGCGAGGGTGTGCTATAGTATGTTTATGCCGCACCACTTGTGATCCCGGCTGGGAAGGCGAAGTCAAGCCCCCGGCTATTCGCGCGTGGAGGTCGTGAGAGCGCCGGAAAACACGTGGTAGCGGTGAGCCCCGGCTGACCTCATGTCTACCCCGCACTTATCACCTGCTCAGGAGGAAGCCTCATGGTGAGACACACATACACACCAGCGGTCATCTTTGCCTTGATCACCGCGCTTCTGTTAGGGGGAGGCCTGGCCAGTTCTGCACCTCTGGCAACAGCACCCGTGGAATTGTTGAGAAATGGCAGCTTCGAAGGAGGATTCGTTTCTCAGGCCGGCTGCGGCATGGTGGGCGCGTTCTGGAATTGCTTCCAGAATGGCGGCACCGCGGCTTACGGATTCTTCGACGATCAATGGAAGCCGGTCATCTACGACGGTCAGCACTCACAATTGATTGAAATTAACACCAAACAAATCGGCGGCGACCCTAATCGTTACGCTGGCATCTACCAGACAGTGGACGTGGTTCCCGGTGAGACTTACCGATTCTCCCTGCGCGGTATGATTCGAGCGGATGACCACGACAGCGACCCCTGGCGCTATCGGGTGCAAGTGGCCTTCGATCATAGCGGTGGCAGCGATTGGACGGCCGTGAGCGACTGGATCGAGTTGCCGTGGGACACTTATTACCCGCGCACGGAGCCTGGCCGGTTCAGCGAGTACCAGACCTCGGTGACCGCCCGTGGGCCGAGGATGACGGTGTTCATTCGGGTGTGGAAGAAGTGGGGAGACTGGTATCGGGAGGTAGATGTCAACCTGGATGCCATCAGCCTGACCGGCCTGGCGGTGGTCGTTCCACCGATGCCACCTGTGCCACCTCCTCCGGCACCCCCCCTGGCGTGCACTGGCCCTAATCTGCTGTACAACGGCGATTTCGAGCAAGGCTTCTACAACTGGGGGATGGGTTACTACTGGGGATGGTTCCACAACGGTGGACAGGCTGCTTACGGCTTCTTTGATGATCAGTGGGATAAGGTCGTGTACGACGGCGAACATTCCCAGTTGATCGAGATCAACACGCTGGGCATGGCTGCCGCAGACAGTAACCGCTATGCGGGCATCTACCAAACGGTCAGTGGTCTGCAACCCGGCGCCCAGTACGAACTGTCCATCGCGGGCATGATGCGTGAAGAAGCAGCTCATCCGGATGAAGATCCCTATCGCTATCGGGTGCAGTGGGGCTACGCGCCGTGGGGTTGGGTGGATTGGACCCAGGTGACCAACTGGCAGGAGCTGCCGTGGGACACCATTTACACCCGCACCGACCCAGGTGGCTTCCTGACTTATAAGACGACTTTCGTGGCGCCTAGCTCGCAGATCACGATCTTCATTCGGGCCTGGAAGAAGTGGCCCACGACGGGACGGGAGCTGGATGTCAACCTGGACGCGATCGCGTTGCGCGGCTGCTGGCCGAGCGTAACCCCACCCGCGCCTGACCCACCCGCCAGTCAATCGGTGATCCACGTGGTGCGGCCGGGGGAGTACCTGGCCCGCATCGCTGTACGCTACGGGACCACGGTGCAGGCCATCGCTCAGGCCAACGACTTGCGCAACCCCAACCGCATCTACGTGGGACAGAAGTTGATCATCCCGACGAGCGCATCGGCACCTTCACCCGCCGTGGTCGCCCCGCCTCCGCCGGAGAGTAGCAACGGTGGGAGAGTGTACGTCGTGCGTCCCGGCGACACCCTTTACGCCATCGCCGTCAATTTCCACGTCACACCCTATGCCATTGCCCGGGCCAATGGCCTGCGTAATCTCAACTGGATTTACGTCGGACAACGGTTAATCATCCCGAATACTTGAACCCCCATCTGCCACCGAGGGGGCGTGGCTTGCCGCCCCCTCGTCAATTATCCGCCCTGAAAATAGCAGTCAGCGATCAGCGATCAGCCACTCTGGCTGAAGGCTGATGGCTGCTTGTGGCCCGTATGGGCTAAAAGCTGACAGCTAACCCGCTGACGGCTGACCACTTTTCATTGACCGAGGCGTCGCCCACCGCATGGGAACTGTCTTGACATTTGACAAGACAGCCATCTATGCGTACACTCTCGCTGCATGATACCGTGCTTTTGCAAGGTAGGCGATGGACACTCACGAGCGACGCCAGGCCATCGTGGCGCATCTGCAGGCAGCTCGAGAGCCGGTGCCGGGCGGTGTACTGGCCCGACAATTTGGCGTCAGCCGGCAGGTGATCGTCCAGGACATCAGCGTCCTGCGCGCGGCCGGTAATCCCATCTTACCCACCGCGCGTGGTTATACCTGGCTGCCAACCGTCAGAACGCCCCGACCGCGCCTGGTGGTCGCGGTGCGCCACACGCCGGAGCAAACCCAGGATGAGCTGGAACGGCTGGTGGACCTGGGCGTGACGGTGGTTGACGTCATCGTGGAGCATCCCATCTACGGGGAGGTGCGGGGCCAACTGATGCACAGCACGCGCGCTCATGTCCGCGCCTTCATGCAACAGTTGCGGGAGACGCAGGCGCGGCTGCTGAGCGAGCTGACAGAGGGGGTGCACCTGCATACGCTGGAGGCCGATGATCCGGCGTGTCTGGAGATGGCGGTAGCCACGCTGAGGCAAGCGGGGTATCTGATGGAGTAGAGATTGGCGATTGACTTTTTGCCCAATTATCCCACTATCTGTCAAGGGGAGAGCGATTGGATGAATGAGAACGGACGGACTCAAGAGGAGTTGATCGGTGAGATTTTGGAGTTGAAACGTCAGCGTAACGCGGTCTTGTTGGCGCACAACTATCAACTCCCGGAGATTCAAGACATTGCTGACTTTGTGGGGGATTCTTTGGGGCTCTCGCAGGCGGCCAGCCGCACCGACGCCGATGTCATCGTCTTTTGCGGCGTCCATTTCATGGCGGAGACGGCGGCTATCCTTTGCCCCGATAAGACGGTACTGATCCCAGACCTGGATGCCGGCTGCTCCCTGGCGGACAGCGTCACTGCGGAGCAATTGCGGGCCTGGAAAGCCGAGCATCCCGAGGCCGTCGTCGTCTCATACGTGAACACGACGGCCGAGGTCAAGGCGGAGAGCGATTATTGCTGCACTTCGAGCAATGCCCGCCGCGTCATCGAAGCGATCCCGCCGGACCGTGAAATCCTGTTTTTGCCGGACCTCTTCCTGGGCAGCTATCTGGAGCAGGTGACCGGCCGTCGTATGCGCATCTGGCTGGGCGAATGCCACGTGCACGCGGGCATCCGCACCGAGGACATCATCGAACTACGAGCTGCCCACCCTGAGGCCGAATTCCTGATCCACCCCGAATGCGGCTGTGTGACCTCATGCATGTATTCCCTGGCCCGTGGCGACATCAGCAGCCAGGGCACGCACATCCTCTCCACTGAAGGCATGATTCGACGTGTCCAGCAATCGCCCGCGAGCGAGTTTGTCGTGGCCACGGAGACCGGAGTACTGCACCGCATGCATAAGGTGGCACCGGATAAGGCCTTCTATCCCATCAGCGAAGAGACCATCTGCCGCTACATGAAAATGATCACGCTGCCCAAGATCGTCAACAGCCTGCGTCATATGGTGCATCCGGTGACCGTGTCTGAGCCGATCGCTCAACGAGCGCGGGTGGCTATCGAACGCATGCTGGCTCTGGCGTGAGGAACCTATGGACGCGACCCGGTTGGAGGTGAGCCGTTATGCGCCCGGCTTACCCGCGCGGCCGGCGCAGACACACGAGGCTGATGTGGTGATCGTCGGCAGCGGCGCGGCGGGCTTGATGGCAGCCCTGCATGCGGCCCGGTCGTCAGGCGCGCAGGTGGCGCTCATCGCCAAAGCGGAGCCCATGGAGAGTAACACCGCCCATGCTCAGGGGGGCATCGCTGTGGCTATCGGTCACGACGACGCGCCTGAGTTGCAGGCAGCAGATACCCTGGCGGTGACGGGCGGCCTGGCAGACGAAGAGGCTGTGCGCGTGTTGACCGAGGAAGGGCCGGCGCGCTTGCAGGAGTTGTTGGAATTGGGCCTGCCTTTGGACCGCGAGGACGGCGAGCTGGCGCTGGGGTTGGAAGCGGGGCACAGCCGGCGGCGCATCGTACATGTGGGAGACGCTACAGGGCGCGCCCTGGCCCAAACGCTGGCGGGGGCGGTGGCTGCTCTGCCCAATGTTCGGTGGTACACGGGCTTTCACGCGGCCGCGCTGGCTCTCGCAGAGGATGTCTGCGTGGGCTTATGGGCATTGGCACCCGATGGTGCGCTGCACCTCTTCCATGCTGGGGCCACGATCCTGGCCACGGGAGGTGCGGGCGCGCTCTTTGCCCGCACCAGCAACCCGCCAGGGGCCCTGGGCGAGGGGATCGCGCTGGCGTATCGGGCCGGTGCGACGGTGGCCGATCTGGAGTTCGTCCAATTTCACCCCACCGTCATGCCGACGCCGGAGGGCGCCTTTCTCATTAGTGAGGCCGTACGCGGCGAGGGTGCGTATCTGTTGAGCTCGCGTGGACGGTTCATGCCCGAATACGATGCGCGGGCGGAACTGGCGCCGCGAGACGTGGTGGCGCGGGCCATTCACTGGGAGATGGTGCGCACCAACGCTCCCCACGTGTGGCTGGACGTGCGGCACCTGGGAGAGTCGTGTCTGTCGCATCGTTTTCCTACCATCTACCAGCGGTGCCAGGAGATGGGGATTGATCCTGCTCATGAGCTGATCCCGGTCGCTCCCGCGGCGCATTACATGATGGGCGGGGTACGCACTGACCTGTGGGGGGCTACCGATGTGCCAGGCCTCTATGCCTGCGGCGAATGTGCCTGCACGGGTGTGCATGGAGCCAATCGCCTTGCCAGCAACTCGCTGCTGGAGTGTCTGGTATTCGGCGCTCGCGCCGCGACGGCCGCAATGGAACGCACCAGCGTTACACCACTTCCTGAACCTGAACCACCGCTGGCTGAGGACGAACGAATCGCTATGTGGCCAGAGAGGGGTCTGCCCGCAGTGCAGGCCCGGCTGATGGCCGATGTCGGATTAGTCCGCGAAGGGGGCCACCTGTTAAAGACCATCGAATGGCTGGATGCTTTGCAGGCACCGACGGCACCATCGCCGGCCTCGCCCCAATCCCTGACCCGAGAGCATGTACTGCTGGTGGCCCGGCTGATGGCGCGCGCGGCCTGGCTACGCACCGAGAGCCGGGGGGCGCACTATCGCACGGACTACCCTGAGCCAGATGCTTGCTGGCGAGCCCATCTCCTCTGGCGCAATGGAGCCAAAGCGTCCCTGGCATACCCGTTGCATCATCATCTGGGAGGACTTCCAGCCCTTCGGCTCCGCTCAGGGCAGACCTCCAACTTCCAACCCTTCGGGCTGCCTGTCCCCGGTGCCTGTCCGGCACAGGACAGGCTGGACGACAGGCCAGGGAGCGCCTCGGCCAACGCCTCAGCGGAGGCCCTCAGGGCGAAGCCTCTAACCCAGGAGTGCCTGGCGTGAACCCACTGCTGATGCAAGAGATCGTTCGACAGGCGCTGGCTGAAGACTTGGCCTGGGGTGATGTCACGACTGAGGCATTGATCCCACCAGAGGTATCGCTGCACGCTCAGGCGCGCACGCGCGAGGCAGGTGTGGTGGCCGGACTGCCTGCCTTCGCCGAGGTGTTTCGTCAGCTTTCGCCTTCTGTGTCAGTGACTTGCTGCGTGTCCGATGGGGCGCGCGTCGAAGCTGGTCAGGTGCTGGCGGAGGTGCAAGGCGAGGCACGAGCGATCTTGATGGGGGAACGGGTCGCTTTGAACCTGCTTCAGCATCTGTCTGGGATTGCCACCATGACTGCACGGTACGTGGCTGCGTTGGCGGGGTTGCCTGTGCGTATTCTGGACACGCGCAAGACGACGCCGGGCTTGCGGGCGCTGGAGAAGGATGCCGTGCGCATGGGAGGTGGCGTCAACCACCGTTTTTGCCTGGCCGATGCTGTCCTCATCAAGGACAATCACCTGGCGATCCTGGCCGCACAAGGGGTGAGTCTGAGTGAAGCGGTGCGGCGCGCCCGGGCTGCGATCGGCCCCACGGTACGGGTTGAAGTGGAGGTTGAAACTGTAGAGGATGCTCTGCGCGCGGTGGAGGCCGGCGCGGACATCGTGATGCTGGACAACATGAGCCTGGCCGAGATGCGCCGGGCTGTGGAGGCCATCGGGGGACGGGCGCTGGTGGAGGCTTCCGGCGGCGTCACGTTGGAGACGGTGCGCCAGGTGGCGGAGACGGGGGTGGATTACATCTCCGTGGGGGCTTTGACGCACTCGGTGCAGGGATTGGACATCGGCCTGGATGTGGTCATGTGAGTTGGTCGAAATCCAGCGTCACCGAATGACCGCGGCAGCAGATCTCCATCTGTGAGGCGGGCCAGTCGGCGGTGCAATAGGGGCTCTCGTAATGCTTGAAGCCGGTGATGGGCTGTTCTTTTCCGTTCACCAGCAGTGGTCCTTCCCAACCGAAACTCAGGGTCTCGCCACGCAGGGTGTTGCAGCGCACTGCAAGCCCTTCAAAGTTCACCGCCAGCGCCAACACTTTCTCCTGGAATTGCTCAAAGCTGCCATCTTGCGCGGCCCGCCCCATGTGGCATAGCCAGACGTTATGCTGTCCATAGGATCGTAGCTCGCGATAGGCGTTAGGCCCTCGAGTGATCAACGTCAGGCCTTGAGCGGCGGTGAGGGCCAGATACCCCTCTCCCTTACGAGCGAAGGCCCAGCCGTCTTTCAGCGCATGTTCGTCGAAGGCGTAGAGGGGGAAGTAGGCGTGGGTGAAGCCCATCCAGTCGTTTTCCGGCAGCCTGTGGACGGCGATGAGCACGTCTTTCCACTGAGCGACGCGCGGCAGGACAACATTGCCGTGCCAGAAGTTAGGGCGATGGGAACCCTCTTCGCTTATGCAGGGCGGGTGGGTGACAAAGGCCACCGCGTCGGGGCCCATGGTGGCTTGCCAGATGTGCTGTTGGTACCCCCTTTCGCCCGGATGGTAGTCCTGGGCCGAGCAGAGCATGTAGTCCGGCGTCTTGTAGGTGACCTTGTTCACCTCCCAGGGGCCGGCGGCCCGGTCGCACCACTCTTCCATCTCGCCCGCGTGGCGCTCGCGGGACCACATCTCCGCAGGCAGGTCCGCAGCGACGGCTCGAATGGCGGCCGGCAGGCTGTATCGCTTGGCGCAGGCCAAGCTGACCGTGCCCAGGATGCGGTGGTTGAAGACCCCCATGCCCCACATCAGCCGGGTGATGCCGGCCGTGGGCTCCAGCCGGCTGCCCTTGATCATCGGGCTGTAGGTGCGCCCGTGGGTGGAGCCGAAGGTCCCCCGGTACGAGTTAAGCGCTATGGTGAAGAACATCTTGTCCATGACGCTCGCGGCCATCTCTCGCACTTGAGGGTTCTCGGCCAGGTCGGCCAGGTGGGCCAGGGCCAGGATGTCTTCCTCGAAGTAGCAGTTGGAGTCCCATTCCCGAAACCCACCCGTCCCCCGTTTGCGCAGCCAGGAGAGGGCCATCCGCTCGCCCTTCTCCCGATGCCATTCGCCCGTCTTCCCCGCGTTTGTAAATGCCCGATCAGGGTAAAGCTGCCCGGCCAGGACCTCGCAGGCGTGGAAGAGGATCTGGTGGTTCTCCGACCAGTAGCACATGGCGTCACTGCCCGGCTCATCCATCCAGTACTTGAAGTTGAGGACGCACTCCTCCAATGGCCGCTTGAGCTCCTCTGGAAAGGACGGGCTAGCCATGTACCGGTGCATCATGCCCAGCAGGCCGACCAGGTAGAAGTCGCTGCAGTCCTGGCGCTGATTGATCCCCGCGATGGTTTCCTGAATCGCCTTCAGATTGACCTGGGACCACCGCCCCAGCTCCATTTTAGCGATCTCCGAGAAGACGTTATCCTCTCGCCCGGCCGCGTCCTCTAACGCCTCCAGGCGGCGTTCGCCGAAACTGCTATCGGGCTCCTGGGAGTAGAGGTTCTTGAGCACCCAGAGGTTGATCTTCCGCCGGATGCGCATGTTCCCTTCGTAGTACTCGCGCGGGTGCGGCATGATGACGACCTGGTAAGGACCATTCGCAACCTGAACACCTCTGATAAGGTTCGATGTAGCAGAGGCTTTACCTACCGGCCACGCCTCGGAGTAGATCCTCTCCTTGAGATCCTGGAAACGGATGGCCAGGCTGGCCGACTCGCTCAGGTTTTCCGGCCAGCGCACAATCACGTCATCACTGCGGCCGTACACATCGCGATCCAGATAGGCTGCCTCGAACACCCGCTCCAGGGTCTGGCGGCGGGCGACCGCCTCGATGAAGGTGGGCACGAGCACGGGGATCTCGGTGGACGGCAGGTCCGTGATCTGCAACGCCATCGCGTAGGGGCACTCGCGCACGGCCACCTCTTCGAAGCGGACCAGGATCTCGTTCCGTCCCTCTTGAAGCGTCGCCTGGAAGGGGACGCTGTGAGGGATCTGGTGATGGAAGTGCTCCTGGCGATGAAGGTGTTGGCCGTTGAGCCAGACGTCTGCCGGTCCGTTGGTGGTCAGGATAAAGGTCGCCTTCCCGGAAGATGGCGATACCACCAGGGTGTACGCCCACGCCCGCAGGTAGTGGCAGGTACGGTAGAAGGCTGTAAGGTCTACGAAGTGATCGTCGAGGCAACGGACATATTGCCAGGTCAATGTCGTGTCGCTGGTAGTGAAGGACTCCCGCTCTACGGGCGGCTGGGTGATGCCCGAATCTTCCTCAAAGTAGTGGCGGGCGATCTGGAACTTGAAGTCTTCTCCCTCGAAACGTTCCAGATCGGTCACAGGGATGGCCTGGGGGCCAGCCACCAGCCAGTTGTGAACGTAGCCGTTCTGGAGTTGATAGCCGAGATAAAAGGCGGACATGAGTTCCCCCCTGATAATAGTTGAGAGCACATGGCAGCCTGACTACCGTTACAAAGCAGCCAGCCGACGGATGGCCTCCGGCAACTATGGTGAACGTGCTCACTGCGTTCAGCCTGACTGCATCATACCCTGGGGATTAGAGGTTACGAGCGCACACCGGCGGCCCGCAGGTGGTTGTCCAGCCACACCGCGTCCTCGTCAGACAAGGGAGGTGGAGGCGGGGGTTGGTTATAGTCCACTGCCAGATCGTAGCCAGCTCGATCATACAACGTGTGGAGCAATTGCCCCACGTCTACGATCGGCTCCTCGTCACCACGGCGCAGAGGCAACCGGAAGGCGGGAAGGGGCTCACGGATGCCGAACAGGAATACCTCCGCTTGTGGACGACGCTCGGCGCGGCTGATTACGATACGGTACGCAGACCTGCGGCCGTCTCCCACGATGTGCATGGGCATTGGTCTGCCCCCGCGCAGCAAGTCAATTTCCACCAGATGCGTGAGGGTGCTCAGCACTTGCATGCGCTTATACTCATACTGGCGCCAACCTTCCCCAGGGTGTTTGTTGTCCGGCGAGAGGAATTCGATGACGGTGATCACCTCCCCGGTGGTCACCTCCCGAACTTCCAGATAGCGCTCCCGTCGCTCAACCGGCTGGGGAAGCTCGGCAAGGAGTGGGGTGACCTGGGCGCCGGTCAGCGCTGCCGCTGGCAACGTTGGCATTACAAGTTGAGTCTCCATCACGCTTACATCTGGCATCCCCACCAGGTCACGCGGTCCCAACAAAGTGAGGTAAGTGCGCTGCTCCACTACCACACGGTAGCGGGGACGAAGCAACGGCGCCAGGTAAAGTTGTAATTCGATGACCAACGCCGTGTGCACCTGGTGCCATAGTGCGGGATGCTCCAGGTAAGGATCCATTCCGGGAAACGGTGAAGGCATGGCAATATTCCCTCCTCCGATATCTCGAACGGTGGCTCCGCTCGCTCTGCTACAAAGCAGCCAGCCGACGGATGGCCTCCGGTAATTGAGGCAACAGATCGCCGGCTACCATGCCGGCCTCGCCCAGCGTCTGGCGCGCCAGTTCGCCTGCCAGGCCGTGCACATAGCCGCCCAGGATGGCTGCCGCGAAGGGGGCTACCCCCTGCGCCAACAACCCAACGATGGCACCAGCCAGCACATCGCCCGTGCCGCCGCTGGCCAGGCCTGGGTTAGCGAAAGGCAAGATCACCGCGCGTCCGTCCGGCGCGGCCACGATGGTGTATGCCCCTTTCAGCAACACCACTTGCTCCCATTCTGCCGCGCGGCTACGGGCAAGCCCTAAGCGATCAGCATTCACCTCCTGGGTGCTGAGACGGCAGAGGCGAGCCATCTCCCCCGGGTGCGGCGTCAAAATGCAAGATCGCGGCAGGCTGCCCGACCAGTCGTCCAGCCGGGCCAGCGCGTTCAGCGCATCGGCATCAACCACTGCTGGAGGCAGAGATGGCCTGTCCCTCTTTTCATCATGACTGCTCTCTGTCTGGGAGAGGAATCCGATGTGGCCACGCCCGCGTCGCGTGACCCGCCCGCCCAGTAAGAAGTCTTGGACGAACGTCACCGCCTCTTTTTCTTGACTGAGCCCTGGTCCGATCAGCAGTGCCTGGTGATCGGCCAGTCGCTCGTCCAACACGCGCCAGGCATCAGGTGCGATGACCCCCATGTCCTGCGGCAACAGCAGCCAGACCGTCTCATGCAATGCCGCGGCCAGAACAGGGTGAAGGGAACTGGGCACAGCCATCGTCACCAGGCCCGCGCCCACCCGCGTGGCCGCCGCGCCTGCCAGGTACGCCGCGCCTGTGTAATTCACCGAGCCCGCTACCACCAGCGCCCGTCCAAACGTGCCTTTGTGAGCGTGGAGGGGGCGAGCCGGCAAGAGAGCCCGTGCCATCGCGGGCGTCGCCAGCTCGACGGTCACATCTTCTGCCAGTTCCGGCTGGACCCCGATGTCGGCCACCAGCAAGCGCCCCAACGCGCCCGCGCCGGGGAAGAGGAAGTGGCCAACTTTGGGGTATGCAAAGGTCACGGTCACGTCGGCGGGAAGCGTAGCCGTATCTAAAGCACCGGTATCGCAATCCAGGCCGCTGGGACAGTCCACCGCCACCACCTGCGGCTGCGGCGACGGCGATGTCGGGCCCGCCTCAGGTGCAGGCGGGATAGAAAAAACAGGCAAGGGGCGAGGAAGCTCTTCAACCAGTGGCAGCCTTAGCTCAGCACGACGTGCCTGCACCACCTCTTGGGCCAACGTCAGCACAGAGCGGATCGGATCGCGCACGGGCGGGGTCGCGCCGGTGCCCAACAAGGCGTCCACGACCACACCTGCCTCGGACAGCCAGGTGCCTAACTGCGCGTGATCGGCGTCATCTGCCTCATCAAGCAGTTCCACACCAGCCTGGATCGCTCGTTCCCGGTTCTCGTCACCAGCAGATCCGCGCTTCACGCAGTAGGCCCGCACCGCGTGCCCCCACTGGGCCAGATAGCGGGCGGCTACCAGGCCATCGCCCCCATTATTTCCCGGCCCACATAAGGCCAGGATAGGGCCGGATTGAAACCACGCCGTCTCCTCCTGAACAGCTTCCGCCACCGCCCGGCCGGCGTTCTCCATCATCGCGGCATAGGATAGTCCACCAGCGTCGGCTACCCGCTCGATCCGTCGCATCTCCGCAGTCGTCACAACTTTCATGATCCAACCTCGTAGTATCACCGCGCCAGGGGAAGGGCAAAGGTGAAAGTGCTGCCCTGGTCTTTGCCAGCGCTCTCGGCCCATATCCGACCCCCGTAAGCCTCAATGATCTGGCGGCAGAGGGTCAACCCTAAGCCCATCCCGCCGTACTCGCGGGTCGTCCCCCGGCTCACCTGATAGAACCGGTCGAATATCCGTACCAGTTGGTCCAATGGGATGCCGATCCCCTGATCTCTCACCGCCACCCGCGCTTCGTCACCCTCCTGCCATGCGCGTACAGCGATCAAGCCGCCGGCGCGATTGAACTTGCAAGCGTTGTCCAGGAGGTTGTCAAATACCTTCCACAATTCTGATGCCTCGGCCACAACCGGCAACGGCCGGGAGACGATCTCCGTGCTGAAAGGATGCCCCAACTGCTGAAGCCGTGGCTCCCAGGTTGCAGCCACCTCGACGAGCAGACTGGCCAGGTCTAGTTGCCCTTCGGCTGGCGGACGCTTCCCGGCCTGTTGTACGCTGATCAGAAGATTGATCATGCGGCCCAGACGCGCGCTATGGTTCAGGATCGCCTGCACCGCCTCAGTCTGGCCAGGGTTCAGATCCCCCTCAAGCCCTTCTCCCAGCATCTCGGCGAATCCCTGAATCAAGGTAAGAGGAGTGCGCAGTTCGTGGGAGACATTCTGGATCATCTCCTCCTGGGCCTGCAAGGCGCGTCGCAGCTCGACGTTGACCTGCTCCCTCTCGGCAGCCAGGCGGGCGTTCTCCTCAGCGCGGCGGGCCAATTCCAGGGAGGCGCCGCGCACCAGACCAAAGAGCGAAAAGTAGAGGAGGGAGAAGCCGAGTGTGACGCCAATCCAGATCGAACGGCGCATCCGAGCAATCGCTGGCTGAACGATCTCAAGATCGTGATACACCTCGTACACACCTGCCACGCCCGGCACATCTGGCAAATAGATAGGGACATAGATCTCCATCAGCCGGGAGTAGCGGTCACGCTCGGCCACGTTCTCGGCTTCGCCCAGAGACGAGATCTCCGTCGCTAACCTACCATTCAGTGCTGTCTTCAAGTCATCTGAGAGGGGGAACTGGCGACCGATGAGTTCTTTTTCGTCAGAGTAAACGAGTACGCCGGCCGGGTTCCACAGCTTCACCCGCACAATGTGCTCTTGGATAACCCGCTCGCGCAGGAGGCGATCCAGTATCGTGAGGCGCTCAGGGTCAAGAGGGGGAACAAAGTCGCCGGGCAGGAGGTGATTTTTAAGCACCAGCGAAACCTGATCCGCTGCGCTCTCTGCCTCTTGTTGGAGGGCGTGATGCTCCATCTGTTGTTGCAGCATCCAGCCCAACAACAACGCGACGAGGAAGGTGATCCCCAGGCCCAACAAAGAGAAGCGGGCCAGAAGCGATAACCGATTAACGAGATCGTGAAGCTTTGCTTTCATCAACAGCCACCGCACAACTGACTGCTCGCATCCGAGTGTCAGAATCATAACTCAAAACATGCACGCGGTCAAAAGGCTCTCCCCCGACCCTCTCCATGATGCGTCAACTTAATGGCAGCCTGCTTGAGCAGGGCACGAGAGGCATGTGCTGTGTGCTGCCCTGTCTGTCCGACAGGACAAACGTCCATGCCGGGAGCGGCGCCACGAGGCATGCCTGTCCCCTGTGCCCCTGTGCCTGGCCACAGAGCTTGCCCTGAGTCTGTTGAAGGGACAGGCTGGCTGACAGGCCAGGGAAAATCGCCCCACATGACATGTCATTCCGAGGAGCGTCTTTTGCGACGAGGAATCTCCTGCGTTGGTAGGTGAGATTCCTCGCTCGCAGACTCGCTCGGAATGACGTAGGCAGAGCTATTTTCAAGGCAGGGTATTCCGTTTCATGTCACCACCCATGGCTCTTGATGAATCGGGGCACTGGTTCTGTCTCATTGACCGCATTGCTCCGCTGCGACCTTGGGGCGCTTACATCCAGCCACGTTGCCCATTTTGCCCTGGACCGGGAGGCCAGCCCGTCTTTGGTTGGGGCTTCGATTTCGATTTCGGCGTAGTCTGGCTACGTTCCCACGGCCTTGCCACCGCTTCCTTTAACCATGCACTCTGCGCTCATATCGCCGGCAGTCACTTACGAGGTCCTCTTGACCAAGTGGAGCCACGAGCCACGTGGCTTCTTGACAGATTCGCCGACGGTGCTATAATTTTGTTACCTCAGCAAACAAAGTAAGTTGGAGGTCCTCCCTTGACTCGTCTGCGCAAGGGCAACCGCGATCTGATCAAAGAGATCAACCGCAACCTGGTTCTGAACCTCATCAAAAGCCGGAGCCCTATTTCCCGAACGGAGATTGCCCGCCTTTCGGGTTTGAGCCTAGCCACCGTCTCGGGGATCACCGCTGAATTCATAGCCAGCGGGCTGGTGCATGAGATGGGGGAGGGCGAGTCCACCGGCGGGCGCCGGCCAGTGCTGCTGCGCTTGAACCACCAGGCCGGCTTTGTGGTGGGCGTGAAACTCATGGAGCATGCCCTCACTAGCGCCCTGACCGACCTGGATGCCCAGGTTCTACACCACCGGGTGATGCCGTTGCCGACCGCTGACCGCCGACCGCCGACCGCCGATGCCATCCTGCCGGTCATCATCCAGGCCATCGAGCAGACCATCCAGGAGTCCCAGGTCGAGCACCGGCGAGTATTGGGGATCGGGATTGGCATGGCGGGATTGGTGGATGGCCAGACAGGAATCTGCCGCTACTCCCCCTTCTTCGGCTGGCGTGATGTCCAGTTTGCCGAGCCCATTGCGGCCCACTTTGGATTGCCTGTCTACCTGGAGAACGACGTAAACACCCTGACCATCGCCGAGCAGTGGTTCGGCTACGGCCACGGGGTAGACCACTTTGTGGTGGTCACCGTAGGGCGGGGGGTCGGCGCCGGCATCGTGGTCAACGGGCAGTTTTATCGGGGGGCGCTGGGCGGCGCGGGAGAGTTCGGTCACATCACCCTGGTGGAAGACGGCCCACCCTGCGACTGTGGAAAGCGGGGCTGTCTGGAGGCTCTGGCCTCGGACCCGGCCGTGGTGCGCCAGGCCCGGGCGGCTATTGCCCTGGGGGAGCGAACAGCGCTGGCAGGCTTGGACCCGTTGACCCTGGAGGCCATTGTGGCGGCGGCCGAGGCAGGGGACGGACTGGCCCAACGCCTGTTGGCCGACTCGGGGCATTGGCTGGGGATCGGCATCGCTACCCTGGTCAATATCCTCAATCCTCAGTTGGTGATCGTGGGGGGCGAGGGGGTGCGAGCTGGGGAGTGGCGCTTTGACCCTATGCGAGAGGCGATACGGGCCCACGCCTTTGATGGCCTGGCCAATGATCTAAACATCGTCATTGAGCCAGCTGGGGACGAGACCTGGGCGCGGGGTGCGGCCTGCGTGGTGCTGGGCGAGCTGTTCAAGTCGCCGGTGCAGCGGGAGGAGGCGGTGGGCCTGATGGCGGCGATGATGTGAAGCTAATCATGTCTTTTTTCGTCTGACTTTCTTCGGTCGCAGAATGAAGTTAAGGGGAAAATCCATGGATACCAAGCTGCATAGTATCTTGGCTAAGGTCCTTCTCACCACACTGCTTCTCTCTTTAATCCTATTAGTGCTTCCACCCCAGGTTGCGCTTGCCCTCGACGGCGTCTACCACAACCCCTATGGCCAGGACGACTTCTACTCGTCTGAGCCAACCGAGCGGTATCCCCGCGATCCCCAGGCTGGCCAAACGGTCTACATCAAAATTACAACGTGGCCCATCGAGTGGGGACAGGCGGTGTGGTTAACATGGAGCAAAAACGGAGTGCCTCAGCCCAATGTGGGTGCCCAATGGAAGTACAACAGCGGCAACAATAGTTACTGGGAAGCCTTCTTCGGCCCTTTCGCCAAAGGGGACGACATCACTTACACCGTCCATGCTAACGTCAATGGCACCAACGAAAAGACCATTGGACCTTTCAGCTTCACCGTCACCGACTGGAGCACTGTCACCAATGTCACCAGCTATACCAACAATACCACCTACGTGCAGTTCACCTTCAACGACGCCAGTGGCGACTTCACTCCAGCCATGCGGCTGGCCTTTGTCAGCGATCAGGTCTTCCGGGTGCAGTTCTCGCCCACCGGTCAGGGGTTGAACATCAGCGGCCTTAGCAACTACACCGTCTCCGAGGACGCCGCCTACATCACGCTGAGCACGAGCGCACTCAGCCTCAAGGTGCAGAAGACTCCCTACCGCCTCTTTATCTACAAGCCGGACGGACAGACGCTCATTGCCAAGGAGTACGACCCGTCCGTCTTCCGCATCTTTGAGTGGTTGACGAACGGCGACACCGCCGTGACCAAGATCGGGACCCACTTCTACACCCCGGTCAGTGAGCAGTTCTGGGGTTTTGGCGAGCGCTACAATCTGCTGAACCAGCGCGGCAAGGATGTTAACATCTACACCTACGACCAGTACCTGGACCACGGTGAGCGCACCTATCTACCCATCCCCTTCTTCATCAACAGCGCCGGCTACGGAATTTATCTCAACACAACCTACTACCCTGTCTTCAACATTGCCACTTATTTGAGCGACATGTACGGTTTCACCCAAAACACGGGCGGCGGCCTGAGTTCGACGCTGGACTACTACTTCATCTACGGTCCCACCCCTAAAGAGATCATCCAGCGTTACACGGACATCACCGGAAAACCTCAATTACCTCCCAAATGGGTCTTCGGTCCCTGGATGATGGCTAACGAGTGGGACAAGCAATCTGAGGTTCAGGCGCAAATCGACAACACGGATCTCTACGACATCCCGGCCACAGTGCTCGTGATTGAGGCCTGGAGTGACGAGGCTACTTTCTACATCTGGAACGACGCTCAGTACACCCCCCAAGCAGGTAGCTATTGCTTCACCTACAACGATTTCACTTTCCCCAGCACAGGGAAGTGGCCCAATCCCCGCCAACTCGTGCAGAATGCCCATGACAAGGGTATACATGTCCTATTGTGGCAAGCGCCGGTGGAAAAGTGGATGAGCACCCCCACACTCAGAAGGACAACGACGAAGCCTACATGATCCAGCAGGGTTACGCTGTGGGTGATGGCTCCGGAGGGCAGTACCGTATCCCTGAAGGCCGCTGGTTCGCGAAAAGTCTGGTGCCTGACTTTACTAACCTTAACGCCACCGACTGGTGGACCAACTGCAAGCGCGGCTACCTGTTCAACATGAACGGCGTGAGCGTTGACGGCTTCAAGACCGATGGGGGCGAGTACATCTTCGGGCGCAACCTCACCTTCGCCAATGGTAAGAAGGGCGGTGAGATGCGCAATGCATACCCCGGTTCCTATATAGGCGCTTTCTACAACTTCGTGCAGAACAAGACGGGGAACAACGGCATCTTGCTGAGCCGGGCGGGGACGGCGGGCGCCCAGGCCTACCCTGCTTACTGGTCCGGTGACGAGCGTTCAACTTTCAGTGCCTTTCAGGACTCCATCCGCGCCGGGCTTAGCGCCAGCCTGTCGGGGGTGCCTTTCTGGGGCTGGGATCTGGCCGGTTTTAACGGCGACATCCCTACCAAGGAGTTATACCTACGCAGCGCCGCCATGGCGGCCTTCACTCCCATCATGGAGTATCACTCTGAAGCTAGTGGCGATCCTAATCCTTCACAGGCTCGTTCACCCTGGAACATGGAAGCGCGGCTCAATGATCCTCAAGCCCGCACTGGCTTCGCCAAGTTTGCCAACATCCACATGAACCTGATCCCCTACAGCTACAGCGAGGCCAAGCAGACTAGCCTCACCGGCGTCCCCATGATGCGCGCCATGGCCCTGGAGTTCCCCAACGATGCCACCGCGGTTAACCAGGTGTTTGAATACATGTACGGCAGTCAGCTCTTGGTCGCGCCGGTGGAGACCCAGGGGGCTACGACTAAGGCGGTCTACCTGCCGCGCGGCGAGTGGGTGGACCTGTGGAACGGCGGTCAGCATAGCGGTCCGACTACGGTGAGCTACTGGGTAGGAAATCTGGAAACTATCCCCGTTTTCGTGCGTGGCGGCGGTATCCTACCTCTCAATCTTGACAACAACTACGCCCTGGGCGGCTACGTAGGCAACTCGGTGGACAACTATACCCGCTTCACCTTCGCGGTCTACCCATTTGGCAACTCCAGCTATCAATGGTTCGACGATCCGGTCAATACTATCAAGACTGTGAGCAGCGCCGAGAACTATCTCAACCAGCAGATAACGGTAACTGTGCCTCCAGTGAACTGGACAGTGACGCTGCTGGTCAATACCACTGAACCCACCTCTGTTACCGTGGACGGGTCACCACTCACAAGGTACACGGATTTCGCCAGCTTCCAGGCGGCAAGCAGCGGCTGGTACTACAACTTCGAGGACCAAGACGTCTACATTAAAATCGGTTCCGGCACCGCCACCCGCAGCGTAATTCTGAGCGGGGTCAATAAGCCAGCCTACGAGGCGGAATTCGAGACGCTGACCAACGTCAGCACCAACACCGACCGCCCTGGCTACACCGGCACCGGCTTCGTGGATGGCTTCGAAACCCAAGGGGACGCGGTGACCTTTGACGGCATCGAGGTCTCCCAGGGTGCTACATTCGAGCTGCGCTTCCGTTACAGTGCGGCCAACGCTGGCGGAGCCACCCGCACGGTCTATGTTAATGGCCAGAAAGTGGGGCGTATCATCTTCCCACAGACGGCCAACTGGGATACCTGGGCTATTGCTTCCCTCAGCGGCAACCTATACCAGAACCGCACTAACATGGTCAAGATTGCCTATGAAGCTGGCGATAGCGGAGCCATGAACCTGGACCACCTGCTGCTGGTAGCCCTGCCTGTCCGCCCAGCCCGCGAGTATTACCAAGAAGAGGCCATGCTAGGCAACGGCTACGCCTTCGCTCAGGTAGACGCCCGAGGCACCCTTTATGACCTGATGTACCCATTAGGCATTTACACCGGGATCGTAGTAGAGGGCGCGGATGCATCGGGCACTGAGGGGGTGCAGGTGAACGTCTGGGAATCCCTGGCCGGCGTCGAGGTGGATGGTAAGACCTATTGGCTCAACCACGGCGACCAGTGGAGCTTCAGCCAGGAGTACGTGACCGATACCGCTGTGCTCAAAAGCACAGCCACCCACAACACGGCCAACGTGCGAGTGACCCAGTATGATTTCTTCCCCGACGGCATCACCTTCCCAAACAACACCAACGGTCAGCCCATCCGTGGGCTTTATCTCAAGCGGCTCATCGTGGAGAATCTGGCCAGCACGGGGCGGGACATTGGCCTCCTGTACTACGCCGACCTGAATATCAACGGCAATCCGGCCCAGGACAGCGTTAGCTACAAGCCGAACGAGAAGGTCCTTTACTTCTACGACGGCGGCGACAGCGGCAGTGGGCGCACACGCACCTTAGCCTTCGGCCTGCGCCTCAAGTCCACCGGCTCTGTGCTAAGCGAGAGCTATCAGATTTACAGTAGCGATGGGGCAGGCTTCCTCAAGCAGGTGGCAAACATCCCCGCCGCTAGCAGCCAGGAGTTCGACGTGCTGATGATGGGCGCCACCTCCACGACGATGAACGCCGACCTGTACAACAGCGACATCGTGCCGGCTGTCAACTGGTTCAACGAGCAGAACATCGGCACCGTGCAGACCACTACTGAGAACACCTGGACCAGCCTTATCAGCGGCGCGACGGTGATTGACACCCCGGACCCGGTGTACGACGCGAACTACCGGCGTAGTCTGATCACCACCCTTCTTACTTTTAGCAAGGACACGGGGGCTGTGGCCGCTGGCTTCCACAACGGGGCCTACGCTTACAACTGGCCACGGGACAGTGTCTATGCCGCTATGACCTTGGACCGCGCGGGCATCCATGACCTGCCGGCCAAGCATTACGACTGGCTATGGAACAAGGCTGAGCGGGATACTCCTCAGAACGATATCGGTGGCGATGGGGTGTATTACCGCTTCTGGTACCAGAAGTATACTATGGATGGTAAGCACGTCTGGGAAAACCCGCAGGTGGACGAGACAGCCATCATCCCCTTCGGCGTCAAGTTTCACTGGGATATGACCGGTGACACGAACTTCCGCTCAATCTACTACCCAATGGTCAAGGAGGCGGCGCTGGTTTCATCGGAGAACAACCCGCACCTTGGCCTGGACTACAACGAGGCCATGCACCTGATGTTCTCCTATAACATCTGGGAGGACATGTGGGGCATGTTCTTGTATTCAAATGCCAATGTGGTGGCTGGGCTTGACGCTGCGGCAACGCTGGCCGATCTGGAAGGCCAAACCGCCGATCGGGACACCTTCATCACCCGGCGCGACGACATCAAGAATATAGGCATCTTGCAGGCCGTGCCGTCTACGGATACAACCAACCCTGGCTTATATTCCTCAGACTACAACCGCTTCTATATGACCAAGGACCTGAAGAAGTGGTACACCGATCCCAGCAACATCTGGAACGCGATCACTACCGATGCCTCCATGCTGGGCATCGTGGTCCCGTTTAGCGTCCTGTCCGCCGATCACCCCTGGGTGGTAAACACAGTGAACGAACTGGAGCCAGCCCTAACCGACCTGGCTGAGACCGGCCAGGCAGTGGGCGGTGTGGTGCGTTATCGCCAGGACCAGGTCAGTCGCTATGGCAGCGTTTACGCCAACTACGGTGACACCTACTACGACGGTGGCCCGTGGATGGTGGCCACCACATGGCTCAGTCAATATTATTTGGAACGGGCTAACACGGCCACCGGCAGCACCTATGCCAACAAAGCCAGGGCCTACACCGACTGGGTCCTCTCCTACCTGGGCAACGTGGGCATTGGCGCGGAGCAGGTGGACGAGAACAAAAGTCCTGGTGAGTTCGCTCACCAGGCTGCCTGGGGCAACGGCTGGGAGTCGAATGCCTCCCTCGTGGATAATCTGCTGGCCTATATCGACTACACCTACAATGCAGCGGGCAACCAGTTCACAGCTTGGCCGAAGATCCCATCCACCTGGAACTTTATCGGTGCCGATGTCAAGCTTAAGGATGGCAAGTTCCACCTGAAAGTCACCAAGGTTTCGAGCAGCCAGACTCAGGTGGAACTGGCCAACAACACCGCCTCTAACCTGTCAGTGGAGATCTATGTGCAGACGGATGCTGCTCCCACCAGTGTGACGGGCACGAGCCTGAGCTGGAGCTATAACGCCGCCAATGGACGGGTGAAATTCTATGGCACCCTGAACAGCGGCGTCTCGGAAACCATCACGATCAATCACTAACCGACCGCAGGGGTGAGGGGCAACTCCCTCACCCCTGCCCCTGGTGTTCGGTGAAATCCATGGCCGGTGAAAAGGGGTTACAAAAGTACACCTGGGTCTCTTTCTTCCTACTCCCCAGTCTGAGCGGGCTGGCACTGTTTACCCTCATTCCGATTCTGGCCTCGCTGGGGTTGACCCTCTATGAATGGGACCTGCTCACGCCACCTCGGTTCGTTGGCCTGGGTAATTTTCAGCGCCTGATCGGTGACCACAACTTCTGGGTAGCCCTGGCGCATACCCTTTATTTCATCCTCGGCTACATCCCACTGGTGATGGTCATTGCCCTGGGCGTGGCTGTGCTCTTGAACCAGAAGCTCAGAGGGGTGGTGCTTTTCCGCACCGCCTTCTTCATCCCGGTTGTCTCTGCCTGGGTGGCTGTTGCATTGCTATGGAAGTGGATCTTCAACCCCAAGTTCGGTATCGTCAACTACTTGCTGGGGCTGGTGGGTATCCAGGGGCCGGCATGGCTGTTCGACCCCCAGTGGGCTATGCCAGCCATCATTATCACCAGCGTGTGGAAGGACATCGGCTTCGTCATGGTGATGTTTCTGGCCGGCCTTCAGGGCATCCCCGCTGAGTACTACGAGGTGGCAGCCATTGACGGCGCGGGCGGCTGGCAACGCTTTCGTCACATCACGCTGCCCCTGCTGTCGCCAACCACCTTCTTCGCCCTGATCATCTCGCTCATCAACTCCTTCCAGGTCTTCGATCAGGTGTGGATCATGACCGGCGGGGGACCGGCCGGGGCAACAAGCGTCTTGGTGGAGCAGATCGTCAAGAACGCCTTTAACTACAGCCGCATGGGCTATGCGGCCACCCTGTCCTGGGTTCTCTTCCTGTTGGTCTTCACCGCCACGGCTTTACAGATGCATCTGCAGAAGCGTTGGGTGATCTATGATTGAGACGGCGATCAGGCCTTTGACCAGGGTCATCAGAGCCAAAACATGGGCTGCGACCGGGATTCTTTCCTCCACCCGGCAAGGGATATTGTACACCATCCTTGTGATCAGTGCGTTGTTCATGATCGTGCCCTTCTTGTGGATGCTGTCCACATCTCTTAAGGCGGACCAGTACCTGCTGACTATGCCACCCCAGTTCTTCCCCCGGCCATTGACCCTGCACAGCTATATCCGGTTGGCCGAGCTGTTTCCCATCGGCCGCATGTTCTTCAACAGCCTGTTCGTGGCCACGCTGACCACCCTGGGTCAACTGGTGACCAGCTCTATGGCAGCCTACGCCTTCGCCCGCATGCGATTCAGAGGCAGCGACGCCCTCTTCTTGCTTTACCTGGCCACTCTCATGATCCCTTTCCAGGTTACCATCACGCCCCTCTTTATCCTGATGCGTTATCTCGGGTGGATCAATACCTACCAGGGCCTGCTCCTGCCCGGTGTTTTCAGCGCCTTCGGCACGTTTCTGCTGCGTCAGTTCTTTCTGACCATCCCCCGGGAACTGGAAGAGGCGGCATTCATTGACGGCGCCTCCCACTGGACTGTCTACTGGCGGATCATCCTGCCCCTAGCCAGGCCAGCATCGGCCACTCTGGCAGTGTTTGCCTTTATGGGATCGTGGAACGCCTTTTTGTGGCCCCTGTTTATCGTCCGAGACCTTGAGAAGATGACTTTACCAGTGGGACTGGCCACTCTGCATGGTCGCTGGCTTACTCAATGGAATCTGGTCATGGCAGGTACGGTGATCACCGTGCTACCTATGCTGGCTGTGTATCTCCTGGCACAGCAGTACTTCGTTAAGGGTGTTGTCTTGAGCGGTATTAAGGGATAAAGCGACCTATGCGTAGAAGGAGGTGGTTAAGGGGAACGCTATCTGAGTGTTGAACTCTCTCGTATCGGTGACTTTCCGAACAGCTTCAAGGAGGATATGACCATGAACAAACATTTACTTGTGCTATGGATAGGGGCCTTTCTGCTAGCCCTGGTCGCGGTGGCCTGTGCACCGGTGGCCACGCCATCTCCGGTGGTTGTGGAGAAGCCCGTGGAGGTGGTGGTCACGCCCACGCCAGCGCCGGTGACCATCACCTACTTCACCTTCTCCGCCGCCCCCGATCACCTGCAAGATCTGGATGAGATGATCCAGATTTTCCAGAAAGCGCATCCGGGGGTTAAGATCAAGGTGGAGACGGCACCTTTCGGCGAGTACTTCGCCAAGCTACAGACGCTCATCGCCGGCGGGACGGCGCCGGACGTCTTCGAGCTGAACTACGAGAACTTCGTCAGCTTCGCTGCCAAAGGGGTGCTGCTGGACCTGGGGCCGCTGGCTCAGGCGGACCCGGCCTTCGCCCCGGGTATCTTCTATCCCCGGGCGTACAACGCCTTTAACTTCAATGGGATGCAACTCGGGTTGCCTGAGACCTTCTCCACGGTGGTCCTGTTCTATAACAAAGACCTCTTCGACAAAGCTGGGGTGGCTTATCCAGCCGAGGACTGGACATGGAGCGATGCCGTGGCGGCTGCGAAGAAGCTGACCGACGCCGAAGCCGGCGTCTGGGGCCTCTACTCGCCTATCCAGTTCTGGGAGTTCTACAAGAAGGCGGCCCAGAACGGGTGCAGCTTCTTCAGCGAAGACAAGACTGAGGTGACGATTAACTCTCCGCAGTGTGTTGAGGCGCTGGAGACAATGGTGGGCTTCGTCACCAAGGACCGGGTCATGCCCAGCGATGCTGAGATGGGCGGCGTGTCGGATGGCGATCTGTTCAAGGCCGGCAAAATCGCTATGGATGTCACCGGCATCTGGATGTTCGCTGCTTTCCAGGATGCCCCCTTCCAGTGGGACATTCAGGTGGAACCCGGCATGAAACAGAAAGCGACCCACTTCTTTGCCAACGCTGTCTCGGTGTTCGCTGCCACTAAACATCCTCAGGCGGCCTGGGAGTGGGTCAAGTTCTTCACCAGCAGCCCTGAGATGGCCCAGATCCGGGTGAAATCGGGATGGGAGCTGCCGACCCTCAACAACCCGGCTTATTTCGAGGACTATCTGAAGCTGAGCCCGCCGGCTAACCGCGCGGCCGTCTTCAAGTCTCTGGAGTATGCCATCGTGCCACCGGTGATTGAGCGTCAGAGCGAGATGCAGGACATCGTCAACAATCTCCTGGATCAGGTGAAGCTGGGGCAACTCACCCCCAAGGAGGCACTGGATCAGGCTAAGGTGCAGATCGAAGAGTTGATGCGATAAGCGGAGACCGGTTTGAGCCAAGGAGACAAGGAGATGGGGAGGCAAGGAGACCTATGGCTTGCAAGCCTACGGTCATACCGAAGGTTCCCTTGTCCCTCTCTCTCCTTGTCACCCCTTCTCAAATTGTCTCCCTGTCTCAGTTGTCCCTTAGCCTTCTCAGCCTGAGTTCCAGGGATTAGGAGAGAACAATGGGTCTTTATCATCGGAGCATTCAGGTGGTCTTGCAAAATCAGGCCGACTCCGGCGCCTATATCGCTTCACCCAACTTTCCTTAACATATGTTTATTGTTGGTTGCGCGATGGCAGTTTCCTCGCCCACGCCATGGATCAGGTGGGCGAACACGCCAGTGCCAGAGCTTTTTTCCAGTGGGTGGCTCAAACGATTCGCCGTCATGCCCGGAAGGTGGACCGAGTGTTGGATAAGCTGGAGAGGGGGAGACCCCAGACGATGGCGATTATCTCCACACCCGCTACACCCTGGAAGGAGAAGAAGCCACAGGTGAGTGGTGGAACTTTCAGCTCGATGGATATGGCACCTGGCTGTGGGCCCTGGCTCAGCATGTGATACTCGCCGATGACCAGGCATTGGTGGACGACGTGGCTGACAGCGTCCAAACCACAGTGCGCTATCTCTCGGCCTTGTGGGAAGTTCCCAACTACGACCTCTGGGAGGAGCATCCCCAGTACCTGCACCCCTACACCCTAGCCGCCATCTACGCCGGCCTGCTGGCCACCGACGGTCGCCCGCTGACTGCTGAGGGCCGATCGGTGTCAGACATCGCGGACCAGGTACGTAGCCTCGTGCTGACGCACGGGGTGCAAAACGGGCATCTGGTCAAGCATATTGTCCCACCAGGAAGCGGAGGAACAGAAGAGCCGGAGAATCGGGAAGAACTCACCCATGCACCCATGCACCCCGGCTCCCTTGCTCAGGTGGATGCCAGCCTCATCGGCGTCGCCACCCCCTACCGCTTGCTACCCCCGGACGATCCCATCATACAAGCCACCGTGGCGCGCATCAAGGCCGAACTGCACTGCCCCGGCGGAGGTGTCCACCGCTACCTGGCCGACACTTACTACGGCGGCGGTGAGTGGGTGCTCCTGGC
>DAOUAJ010000227.1:0-20671 GCA_034433615.1 Anaerolineae bacterium
GACGGTGGCCGTCTTATCGCCAGGCGCACTGGTGGGGGCGTACTACCGTGGAGAGTCAGTGCTGGATCGAATGGAGGGGGCAGAGCTGATCCTCTCTCCTGGGCGACTGCGGCCGCGAATCTGGCTGCCGACGATCATGCACTAGCACTCTCTTATGGTTCGCTGAACGATTTGTTGGCGGCCAACGCCGCCTACCTGCCGCAGTTCAAGGCCTGACTATAAGGACTCGGGTGAGCGGCATTTTACCGTAAGTGCCGGTCACCTGAGCCTATCGCCCTCGATCGCTGGAGTAAGGGTCATGAAGAATCCTCACCCGGAACGGCCGCTCGTTTTCGCCCATCGCGGCGCCAAAGCAGTCGCGCCTGAAAACACTATCCCTGCCTTCCTCAAGGCCGCTGAGCTGGGCGCGGACGGCGTCGAGTTGGACGTGCAGTTCTCGGCTGATGGCGCACTGGTCGTCATCCACAACCCGACATTGGAGCAGACAACCAATGGCCACGGCCGGGTCACATCTCATACGCTGGAGGAGTTGAAGGAGCTGGATGCGGGGAGCTGGTTCGGCCCAGAGTTCGCCGGCACCCGTCTCTGCACTCTGGATGAGGCGCTGGAAGCTATCGGCAGCCGCCTGCTGGTCAACATCGAGATGAAATCGTTCACGATGGGCAACGACGGCATGGCGGAACAGGTGGCCGAGGTCGTCCGGCGGCGCGATCTGTACGATCAGGTGATCGTCTCGTCGTTTAATCCGTTCACCCTGCGACGCTTGAAGAAGGTCGAGCCGCGCATCGAGACCGGGCTGCTGGTTGCGCCCGATCTGCCGATCTACCTCAGCCGGGCGTGGTTGCGCCCTTGGGCCAGGCCAGACGCGCTTCACCCCGAGCACGTGATGGTGGACGAGGCCTACATGCGCCGGGCGCGCCGACAAGGCTATGCGGTGAACGTGTGGACCGTGAACGAGCCGGATGACATGCGGCGCATGATTGCACTGGGCGTGAACGCCATCATCACCGATTACCCCGACCGGTTGCTAGGATTGCTAAGATCGTAGCCCTTCAGAGGATTTGGACAAGTGGAACGCAGAATGGAGTACAAGATGCAAGATGCAGGATCAGGATACAGGAACTTGCATCCTGCATCCTGTATCCTGCATCCAGCGGTTAGCGGTGCCCGTTAGCTTGCAGCTCCCTCTGTTGTGCGTCCACCACAGCCATGGCGGCGATGCGGACGATGTTCTTCACATCGTCACCGGTTTGCAGGACGTGTACCGGCTTGCCCACCCCCATCAAGATGGGGCCGATGGTCTCGGCACCACCCAACCGTTGCAACAGCTTGTAAGCGACGTTGGCAGCCTCCAGGTTCGGGAAGACCAGCACATTGGCGTCGCACACCTGGCTGAAGGGGTAGCGTTCCTGGACGATCTCCGGCACCACGGCTGTATCTGCTTGCATCTCCCCATCCACGCATAGGTCGGGCCGACGCTCGCGCACGATCTCCACGGCCTGCCTGACCTTTTCGGCGAACGGATGGCGGGTGGAACCGAAGTTGGAGAAGGAGAGCATGGCGATACGCGGCTCGATGTCCAGCCCTTGCGCCAGATCCGCCGCCAAGATGGCAATCTCCGCCAGGTCTTCCGCGGTGGGGTCAATGTTAACGGTGGCGTCGGTGAAGAAGAAGACGCGATCGCGCACGATCATGATGTATAGCCCTGCCACGCGGCGGACCCCTTCGCGGGTGTGAACGATTTGCAGCGCCGGCCGTAGTACCTCAGGATAGCTATAGGTCAGGCCGGAGATGAAAGCGTCGGCATCTCCCTGCTGCACCATCATGGCGCCAAAGTAGTTGGGCTGGCGGATCAATTGGGTAGCCAGCTCTCGGGTGACCCCTTTTCGCTGGCGCATCTCGTAGAGCGCCTCGGCATAACGGTGATCATACTCGCTGGTGCCAGGGGTGACTACCCAGGGCATGTATTTCAGCCCTAACTCCTGCAGCCGCGCCAGGATGATCTCCGGCCGGCCCAGCAGGATGACCTCGCCGATCCCCTCTTCTTCGATCTGGGCGGCCGCACGCAGGATCTTCCGCTCCTCGCCCTCAGCAAAGACGATACGCTTGGGGGCCACCTTTGCCTTATTAATCAGCCGGCGCATTAACTCCCAGCCTTTACCCAGGCGCGCTTCCAGTTTCTCGCGATAGGATTCCAGGTCAATCTGAATGCGGGAGACCCCCGTCTCCATGGCCGCTTTAGCTACAGCCGGCGCGACCCGTAGCAGCACCCGTGGATCGAGGGGCTTAGGGATGATGTAATCGGGGCCAAAACGCAGCGCGGTCAGGCCATAAGCGTTCAATACCGAGTCAGGCACGTCCTCACGGGTCAGCGCTGCCAGTGCCTGCGCAGCCGCCACTTTCATTTCATCATTGATGGCACGAGCGCGCACGTCCAGGGCTCCCCGGAAGATGAACGGGAATCCCAGGACGTTGTTCACCTGGTTGGGATAGTCACTGCGGCCGGTGGCCACGATAGCATCTGGCCGCGCCTCGCGCGCGACCTCGTAGCGGATCTCGGGGTCAGGATTGGCCAGGGCGAAGATGATCGGGTTGGGCGCCATGACCTGGATCATCTCGCCGGTCAGCACGTCACCCACGGAGAGGCCCAGGAACATGTCCGCGCCGACCAGAGCCTCCGCCAGCGTGCGCGCTTCTGTGTCTACAGCAAAACGTGCCTTGTACTCGTTCATATTCTCCCGGCGCCCGATGTAGATAACCCCGCGTGAGTCCAGCATCGTAATGTGCTCACGCTTCACGCCCAGCCGCACGTAAAACTCAGCGCAGGCGATGGCTGCAGCACCAGCGCCGTTAATAACGAGCTTTAAGTCCTCCAGCTTTCGGCCGGTCAATTCACAGGCATTCAGCAGGGCTGCGCCGGAGATAATGGCCGTGCCGTGTTGATCGTCGTGAAACACGGGAATATCCAGGCGCTCCCTCAGGGTTTGCTCGATGTAAAAACACTCCGGCGCTTTAATGTCTTCCAGATTGATGCCGCCAAAGGTAGGAGCCAATGCCTCAACCACACGAATGACGAAGTCAGGGTCTTTCGCGTCCAGCTCGATATCGAATACGTCAATGTCGGCGAATCGCTTGAACAGGACACCCTTGCCTTCCATGACAGGCTTGGAGGCCAACGGCCCTCGATTGCCCAGCCCCAGAATAGCGGTGCCGTTGGAGACGACAGCCACCAGATTTCCCTTCGCCGTGTACTCATACGCCAGGTCAGGATCCCTCGCGATCTCCAGCACCGGGGTGGCTACGCCAGGGGTATAAGCCAGTGATAGGTCCCGCTGCGTCAGGGTCGGTTTGGTTGGCACAACCTCGATCTTCCCTTTGCGTCCTTCACTGTGGTAAGCTAATGCTTCCTCTCTCGTAATGCGCATCTTTCCTCACTCCTTTGCTGAAAGACTCCTATCCTTCCACTCGGCCATCCACCACAGCATACCGCGAGGAATGATCACTGTCAACGCGCTTTATCATCATTAGCGGTCAGCTATCAGCCATCAGCCCAGTGATGATAGGTGACCGGCTGCTGATGGCTGAACGCTAATCGCTGACTGCTATTTTCAGGGCCACATCTTATTCGGTCCGCGCGGCCCAGGTGCGCGGCTCGTCCAGCCATCCCGAAGCGATCAGACCCACCAGGCAGATGGCGGCCGTGGCAACGAGCAGGACGGAGTACGAGGAGACTTGCAAAACCCACCCGCCCAGGAACGGTGCTATCAGCACCAGGCTACTCAGCGTGTTAGCCAGGCCCACGTAGACCGGCCGGTCGGCCGCAGGCGCGATCTCCAGAATGTAGTTCATGAACCCGGCCATATTCGCGTTGACCAGCGCCCCCAGCACGACAAAGATCAGCGCGTACAGATACAGCAGCAAGCCAACCGACAGTGACAAATGCAGCCAGGAGATACTTAACGCCAGCAATGGCGCGCCGACCGCCATCCAGGCCGTGAGACGGATGACTGCCCGCGTCCCCTTGTGCTCGCTGATGTAGCCCATCACCAGGCCAGAGAGGATCCCGCCGATCACCTGCGCGGAGAGGAACACTCCGACTACCCCCTGATCAAAGTGCAATACATCCAACGCGTAAATCACGTAGAACGGGACGGCCATATTGCTCCACGCCACCAGCAGTCGCACGATAATCACCAGCCGAAAAGCGTGATCAGTCCGCATCACAGCGGTGAGCCGGGATAGAAAGGCCGACCAGGGCTGGCGATCCTGTGGCACCTCTTCGGGCTGTTCTCTCAGTTGTATGAACGAGAGGAGGGAGAGGAAGAAGAAGCCGCTGGCGATGGCGAAGAGTAAGGCGTAGTTGGCTGGAAAGCCGGGCCCATTCGGTCCTAGAATTTGACGCACTGCCAATCCCACACCGACGCCCGCCACCCCTGTGCCCATTTGAGCGATGCCAATCAGCCGGCCGCGTCGCTCCGGCGGTAGGCTCTTACTGAACACATCGAACCAGGGAACGCTGGCCAGCCCGTCACATGCAATGAAAGCAGTGAGGACCAGGAAGAACAGGATCAACGTCAGGTTAGGGTGAGGCAACGCCAGCCACCAGATGGCCAGCGCGAGCAGAGGATAAGTCGTTCGCCCCACCAGGGCCGGGATGACGATGTAAGGCTTCTTCAGTAGTTTGCCGGCAACGTAGTTAGCAGCTAACAACTGCGGTAATAGCCATCCTCCGCTTTGCAGCGTGGTCACCAGGCCGATCAAGGGTGTGGAGTCCGTCAGTTGCCGTACCAGTGAGGGTATCACCGTGGTCTGGCTGACGAAACTCATCGCTACACCGAAGAAGAAGTAATCGCCCAACAGCGCGGCGAAATTCCGACGATAATGGGGGGGGAGATTGGAATTGGGGGACATGAGCTCTCTTGGTTACCCGGGTGACCGATCCAGGTGACCGACACTTTGGAAATGCCGGTCACCTGGACCACCTGGGCAATCTATGGGCGCACCACGATGGTCATCTCGCCTTCACCGATCTGGATATCTAGTACATACCAGCCGGCTGTGTATTGCTCTAAGAGCTGTGCGGCCACGCCAGGAAGGAGGCGAGTCATCAGGTTATTAGGCTGCAATTGTTCGAACCTTACCTGCACTTTCCCGTCCTCGGCCCACACGCTGACGGTAGCTTGCAGATTATTGATACTGAGGAAGCCATAGCGCAGCAGCTCGGCTGAGGCGATGATCTGACCGTTGGTGAACTGTATGGATGGGTTCTTCACTTCCGCCTCGCCGAAACTGCCACTACTGAGCGTCTCATTAATCATGTCCTCGGTGATTACCCATACGAGGCGGTCAGGCGTCGGCGTGGCAGTTGGCACTGGCGCGGCAGCCTCAGCCTCTTTGGCCGCTGGCGTCGTGGTCAGCGTAGGTGTCGGGCTGGGGGTTGCCGTGGGGGTCAACGTCGGCGTCGGCGAAGCCGTCGGCGTCGGCGTGGCCGTCGGCGGCAGGGGGGTGGGCGTGCTGACCATCGCCACTGGCAGCCCGGTCGGCGAACAGGCGACAAGCAGGAACACCAGCGCGATCAGCCACCCCCACCGCGTGGACAGTCTGCCTCTAACCCCATCCCCTACCCGTCGTTTCTCTTGTTGATTTGCTCTCGTTTCTGACATCTTTACCTCGTTATTTGAAGGATTTCTCGCGCGCATCAACGGCGCGCTCGTCAGCCATTATAATGCCTCCCCACCATATGCCACAACCACTACATGGCGATGATCGGCAGGCTGATTCACAACGCCAGCCTCTGCTCCAGCCCCAACAGACATCGCTTCATGTTCAGGCCACCACCGAAACCAGCCAATCGGCCATCACTCGCCAACACGCGGTGGCAGGGGACGACAATGGGCATCGGATTGGCGGCCAACGCCTGTCCCACCGCTCGCGCTGCCCGCGGCCGGCCGATGGCCTGGGCTACCCACTGGTAGGAGCGCGTCTCGCCGTACGGGATGCCCAGCGTGGCTTGCCATACGGATTGACGGAAAGGTGTGTGTCCTGACCAGTCCAGCGCGACGCGAAACGTCACGCGTTCACCAGCCGCGTAACGTTGCAATTGCTCGACGATGCGGTCCGGTGCGTCTTCCGCTGGGGCCGGGTGGGCATCAGGAAACTGGGCCCATACAGCCTGTCGCACATCCTCCGCGGTAGGGCGCGGCAGGACGATCCCGGCCAGGCCGGCTCGAGAATAAACAACGCCCAACCACCCCAACGCGCTCTCGAAGACGACCACTCCCAGAGTGCGAGCCGATGAGGGAGGCATGCCCATTGTTGCCAGGTGGGACAACTGTGGCCCCACGGCATCAGTTACCACTGTTTCATCTCCTTTTGCTCGTAGGTGAGAAGTGTGGTCCCTTCCACCAGTCCATCCGGTGAGAGACGTCCCCGATGCACAGAACGTGGAAAGGGTAGTTATCCGGCGATCGGCAGGCGAGGGTGTTAGGCCGGGTCTCCGGGAGGGATGGCTCGTCTTCGGTGACGCGCGGCGGCCCGCCGCATCCGCCATATCCGCCATACTATGCGCAGGAAATCTAAAGTATCATGCAGGGGGTGAAAGTGGCTTTTCTCATCCCCATAGATCGTGCGGATGGGCACCCAGGCGATGGGGTAACCGGCGCCCACCGCGCGGACGATTACCTCTACCTCGTAGCTGAAGCGAGCGGGGTTTTGCGCCGCTTCCACTGCTTGCAACAACGCCAACAGGCGGCGGCTGTGCAACCGGTAACCGCTCTGGTTATCGGGCACATCTTGCCCCAGAGCCAATGCCAGCAGCCTGCGCCCTGTACGGTTAGCCCACCGACGCACCAGCGGCATCTCGGCGTAGGTGCGCTGACCGATGACGAGGTCGGCGCCAGTCCGAGTGTAAGCTTCCAGGAAGCGAGGCATCTCCTGAGGGTCGTGTTGACCGTCGGCATCCAGGGTAAAGGCCAGGTCAACGTCGTGGCGCACGGCCCAGGCGAAGCCGCTGCGCAGAGCCGCCCCCTTGCCGCGGTTGACGGGGTGGGCGATCACGGTTGCTCCCGCCAGCGCAGCAGCCGCGGCCGTCCCATCGGTGGAACCGTCGTCCACGACGACCACCGCGGCGGCGTGTTGGAGAGCTCCGTGCACGACATCTCCCACCCGCGCCACTTCGTTGTAAGCCGGGATTAAAGCGACCACTTTGTGCCCGGCCGGGTCAGCTTTTATCTCCACGACCCCTCTCCCTGGCTGTACAGGCATGACCCCGCTACCGAGAGTGATTCTAGCATGGGAGCGCGAGGTCGGCAAACTGCTCCCCGTCTGCGAAAGCTGCTTCAGGATTTGACAAATCCACCAAGTTGGGTAAGATATGATTAAAACTTAGATCAATTTCAATTCTCATATTGCCTTTTCCAAAGGGAATCTATGCTGACCAAGTTACAGCTAACCCGTCAACGAGAGGCCGTGCTGGCGGTTATCCAGCAGGCTGAGAAGCACCTGACTGCCCAAGAGATCTATGACCGGGTGCGGCAGCAGTTGCCAGGCATTGCCTATGGCACCGTTTATAACGCCCTCGCTTATCTACAGGAAGCGGGTCTGGTACAGGTAGTCAATGTCGGAAGCGGGCCCGCTTTGTACGACCGGCGCACGGGTCGTCATGATCATCTGGTGTGCCGCCAGTGCGGGAAAGTCCTCGATTATTCCTTCCCTGAGCTGGAGCAGGCCCTGGAACGGGTGATCCGGGAGACGCAGTTCAAGATCGAGAAGGCTTATGTCCTCTTTGAGGGTCGCTGTCCGGAGTGTCAGCGACAGAGGTGAGCGAATCGCCTGATCCCATTTGATAGCACAGCGGCAGATTCATCCATCTGCGTGCTATGTGTCCCACTCTCCCCCTGAGAACAAGAGAAACGGTTAGATTGAGGAGGTCGTACGATGGCTGAGAAGAAACATGCTGCAGGCCGGGTCGCTCATGGGGATATCTCCCAGCGCGTCGGCGTCGAACAATTGGAGGCACGGGGCGTTAACGTATCCGATCTGGTCGAGAAGCTGATTGATGCGGCCGGCGCGGAGTTTACGACATATTACTATTACACGATCCTGCGCATGTACCTGGCCGGGCATGAAGACTACAAGGAGATCTGCGAGGACGCCCGCCTGGAGGACCGCGCACATTTTGAGCTCTCTGTGCCGCGCATCTACGAGCTAGGGGGTGGCATCCCGCGCGATATCCGGGATTTCGCCGACCGGGCCGGTTGCCCGGACGCGTTTCTGCCGGACCAGCCGACCGCAGAGAACATCCTGGTGACCTTATTGGAGGCGGAACGGTGTGCCATTCGCACCTGGAGTGAGATCTGCGACATCACGCTGGGAAAGGACCCGCGCACTTATGACATCGCTTCCCGCATCCTGCAAGAGGAGGTCGAGCACGAGGCCTGGTTCATCGAATTGCTGGCAAAAGAGCGCGGTGAGGGACCGCGGCCGTCCGGCCATTTCCGCCGGGGTGAGCCGGGCGAGGCACCCTACAGCAAGAACCGCCCGTTCTACAATCCGTAAAACATCCTCGCTGAGGGGCGCAGCCGTTATTAGGCCGCGCCCCTTCCGCATCCCCATGCCTGAGACTCATCCCGTCGCTCTGGTTTTCCCCGACGGTCGCGAGAAAACACTCCAGATAGACGAAGAGACCTTTATCCTGGATGCTGCCACAGCAGCCGGAATTGACCTGCCTCATACCTGCTTGCAAGGGTGGTGTCTGACGTGCGCCGCGCGCGTATTGGAGGGTTCGGCGGCGTGCGTGAACCACAGCGCGGCTCTGCGCTACTTCCCCGAGGACGCGGAGGGCGGCTTTGTCCTGCTCTGCACCGGCCGGCCACGCGCAGCCTGTCGCCTCGCGACCCATCAGTCCCGAAACATGAAAGATCATCGCCGGCAGCGTGGACGTCCCGCTCCTCTGGGATAGAAGACAGATCGCTGCGATCATCCCCACGACCGGTTGCTATCATAGCAGCAGAGCAATCTCCCACCCCGAATATTAGAAATCAGTAATTGGATTTAATAAATTGCAGTTTTTAAGATATAATGTATAATTGCATTGAGCTGACGCGGTAAATTGGTGTAGGGATCCTATCTCTCAGGGAGAGAAGAGATAGGGGGAGAAAGGCAATGAAGGAGACCGAGGCATTGACGGAACGGGAACAACCGATCAGGCAGCGAATTCTCATTGAATTGAAGAAGGCAGGGGGACTCACCTGTAAGGACCTGGCAGAGTTCTTGAACATCACGCCTATGGGCATTCGACGCCATTTGATGATACTGGAACGGGATGGCCTGGTTCGCTACAGGACGGTCCGGGGCGGTTTGGGGCGGCCCAGCCATGTTTATCATCTGACTGAACAGGCGGACGAGTTGTTTCCGAAGAGCTACGGACAACTCGCCAATGAACTATTGGGCTATGTGGAGCTGCTGGATGGCAAGGAGAAAGTGAAGGAGCTATTTGCACAGCGCGCACGGCGGCGAATTCAGGAGACTCAGACTCGCCTAAAAGGCCTACCCTTTTCGGAGAAAGTGGCTGAACTGGCGCGTATTTTGACGGAAAGCGGCTATCTGGCCGAGGCAGAGCAGGTGGATGACGGCACGTTCTTCGTTCGGGAATACAACTGCGCGATCTACCTGGTCGCTCAACGTTTCCAGCAGGCTTGTGGCAGCGAACTGGACTTCATTCGCGCGGTGCTGCCAGAGGCCGATGTGGAGCGCGAACACCACATGATACAAGGTGAATCACACTGCGGTTACCGTATCACTCAGCGTGAGGATGAGACGTAGCCGATAGGATGCATTGCGCACGCTCCATTTGATCCCTTCTCCTTAGCTCTTTACAAACATCGGCTGGTCTCTTACCATGACCCCGTGATTTTGCTGGCTTTCTATCAAAGTGATACAATCAATCAGACTCTTTGTGCCCACGCCTGGAGGTATTCTGTATGCTGCTACGCTATCTTTTGTTGTCCCTTTCCCGTAATGCTGGCTTGCAGCGTCTCGTAACCACTCTGCCCATCGCCCGGCGGATGGCACGACGCTTCGTCGCGGGTGAGACTTTAGATGAAGCCATCGCGGCGGTCCGACAAGCCAACGTGCTGGGGATCATGGCCGCCATTAATTATCTGGGCGAGAACGCAGACACAAAAGCCAGCGCGTTCGCCAGCGGAGATGCTTATCTGGCAGCATTGGACGCCATTGCGACCACCGGTGTAGACAGCAATATCTCCATTAAGCTCACCCATCTGGGGCTGGATCTGGGGGATGACTTTTGCTATGAGAACGTTGCGCGCGTGGTCTCTCACGCGGCCGCGCGGGGCAATTTTGTGCGGATTGACATGGAGGGCTCGGACTATACCCAGCGTACTCTGGACCTTTACCGTCGGTTGCGGCGGGCCTATAGTAACGTGGGACTGGCCATCCAGGCCTACCTCTACCGCAGCCGGGCGGATGTGGAAAGCCTGATCGAGGAGGGGATCGCCCATCTGCGGCTGGTCAAAGGGGCCTATAACGAGCCACCCAGCATCGCCTATCCTGAAAGGCGGGATGTAGATGAGAATTTCACCCGCCTGATCCAGATGATGTGGGCTCCGGAGGCCCGGAGGCGTGGAACCTTTCTAGCCGTGGCCACCCATGATGAGCGCATCATCAAGTGGGCGCGCGCGTACGTCTATCACTGGCACATCCCCATGGACGCTTATGAGTTCCAAATGATACATGGCGTTCGGCGAGATCTACAGCAGCGTTTGGCAGATGAAGGCTACCGGGTGCGCGTGTACATTCCCTATGGTACTCACTGGTACCCCTATTTCATGCGTCGCCTGGCCGAGCGCCCCGCCAATCTATTGTTCTTTCTGAGAGCACTGTTTAGATACAAAGAGACCATCCCTGGGTAATGGAGGCGAGAGTGAACTACAAGTACATCAAGATCCCAGCGGGAGGGCAGAAAATTACCATCCAGAACGGGAAACTGCAGGTGCCTGATCACCCCATTATCCCTTTCATCGAAGGAGATGGCACCGGGCGAGACATCTGGCGGGCAGCCAGTCGCGTACTGAACGCCGCCGTGGAAAAGGCTTACGATGGGCGGCGTAAAATCCACTGGATGGAGGTCTACGCTGGCGAGAAGGCCTTCAACCAGCTCGGCACCTGGCTGCCCGACGAGACGGTCATGGCCTTCGAGGAGTTCCTGGTGGGCATTAAAGGCCCACTGACGACCCCGGTCGGAGGCGGGATCCGCTCACTGAATGTGGCGCTGCGCAAGGCGCTGGATCTGTATGTCTGCCAGCGGCCCGTACGCTGGTTCCCCGGCGTGCCTTCGCCGGTGAAGCATCCCGAATGGGTGGACATGGTAATCTTCCGGGAGAACACGGAAGACATCTATACGGGCATCGAGTTCGAGGCCGGCACGGAGGCCAATGCCCGGTTCCAGGCTCTGTTAAAAGAGTATTTCCCAAAGGAGTATGCCAAAATCCGTTTCCCGGAGACCTCCGGCATCGGGGTCAAACCCGTGTCCAAAGAAGGTTCCCAGCGTCTGGTGCGCGCGGCCATCCGGTGGGCTTTGGACAACAAGCGGCGCAGTGTGACGCTGGTGCACAAGGGCAACATCATGAAGTTCACGGAAGGTGCCTTCCGCAACTGGGGCTACGAAGTGGCCGAGGCCGAGTTCGGCGACCGCGTCTACACCTGGGCGCAATGGGAGCGCACAAGGGAGGCCAGGGGCGAGGAAGCCGCCAATGCTGAGCAAGAAGCAGCTCTCAAGGCTGGCAAGTTGCTGGTGAAAGACGTGATCGCCGACAACGTCTTCCAGCAAACCATCACTCACGCTCGCGATTTTGATGTGCTCGCCACGACGAACCTGAACGGCGACTACCTCTCCGACGCGCTGGCGGCCCAGGTGGGGGGCATTGGCATCGCACCGGGGGGCAACATCAACTACACCACCGGCCACGCCGTCTTCGAGGCCACCCACGGCACAGCTCCCAAATACGCGGACAAGGACATGGTCAATCCCGGCTCGGTCATCCTCTCCGGCGAGATGATGCTGCGGTACATGGGGTGGCACGAGGCGGCCGACCTGGTCATTAAGGGCATGGAAGGGGCTATCGCCGCTAAGACCGTCACCTACGATTTCCACCGCTTGATGGACGGAGCAACCCTGCTCAAGTGCTCCGAGTTCGGCGATGCGGTGATTCGGCACATGGAACAGTAAAACGCAAAGCGTAAGACATAACAGGCGACTTTACGTTTGTGCCTTTACCTCTGAGGAGAACCGATGGTTACGCTCAAGACGACCTTGACTGGTTACGTACGCTACAGAGGCGGGATGGGACAGTTGAATTTTGTGCTGCACCGCCTGACCGGCCTGGGCACACTCTTGTTTCTCATTATCCACATTCTCGATACGTCTACCGTCTACTTCTTCCCCGCGTTATATGATCATGCGATCCAGATTTACCGGAGCACACCTTTCATGATCGGTGAGATCTTTCTAGTCTTTAGCGTGCTGTTTCACGGGGCAAACGGGGTGCGAATTGCTCTTCTGGACATGTATTTTCCGCAGAAGTGGTCCATTGAGTTCGAACGCAAATCGGCGCTCTGGACGCTGGCGCTGGCAATAATCTTGTGGTTGCCGGCGGCCTTCTGGATGGGACGCAGCCTGCTGATCTACAATTTCGGCTTGTGGGGAGGGTAGGAGGTGGTCATGACAGTTACGGCTCGCAAGGTCAAGCCCTCTCGAAACTTTGAGACGATGGCCTGGCAATGGATGCGTTACAGCGGCATTTTGCTCATCCCGTTGGCCTGGATTCACGTGATTCTACAGGATGTCCTGGTCGGCGTCCATCGGATTGATCTGAATTATGTAGCTATGCGCTGGGCCACACTGGGCTGGCGGGTGTTCGACGTGTTATTGCTGGCTTTTGCCTTTGCCCACGGTATGAACGGCCTGCGCCAGGTGCTTAACGACTACATCCATACCGAGAAGGTCCGGCGTGCGGTGGCCAGGCTGTTGCTGGTATCCTGGTTGATCATCACGCTGATCGGAGCAGTCGCTGTGATCGGCGGTGTGCGCCGGCCCTGAGCTGCTGCATTCAGGGCAAGCCCTTCGCCGACTGTTTTAGCCTACGAAGATAGGCTTTGCAACGCAGCGATAGCCGCGATCTCGGTCGCTTAAAGAAGGATTTTCGCTTATGATCCATCCACACCAGTTTGAAATCGTGATCGTGGGAGCCGGAGGGGCGGGGTTGATGGCAGCCCTGTATGCCTCCCGCGAAGCGAAGACGGCTGTCTTAAGCAAGCTCTACCCTACTCGCTCCCACACGGGTACGGCCCAAGGTGGCATCGGGGCTGCCCTGGGCAATCTGGAAGAAGATCATCCTGAATGGCACACCTTTGACACAGTGAAAGGCAGCGATTATCTGGGTGATCAGGATGCCATTGAGTTCATGTGCAATGAAGCTGTGCGAGCGGTCTACGATTTGGAACACATGGGCCTTCCCTTCTCTCGCACGGCTGATGGCCGCATTGCCCAGAGGCCTTTTGGGGGCCACACTAACAATGTCACCGGCAAGCCTGTCCGCCGGTCCTGCTACGCGGCCGACCGCACCGGCCACATGATTCTGCAAACGTTGTATCAACAATGTATCAGGAACAACGTCACTTTCTTCAATGAGTTCCAGGTGCTGGATTTGCTGGTGGTTAACGGCGCGGCGGCGGGGGTGGTCGCCCTCGAATTGGCTACCGGCGAGTTGCACGTTTTCCATGCCAAGGCGGTGGTGTTTGCTACAGGTGGGTATGGCCGCCTCTGGGAGATCACGTCCAATGCCTACGCCTACACTGGAGATGGGATCGCCATCGCCTTGCGTCGGGGCATCCCAGCCGAAGACATGGAATTCTTCCAGTTCCATCCGACGGGCATCTACAGGCTGGGGATACTGATCACCGAGGGGGTGCGCGGCGAGGGTGGGGTTCTACTCAACGACAAGGGCGAGCGCTTCATGGAGCGGTACGCCCCGCGGGCGAAGGACCTGGCCTCACGTGACGTGATCAGCCGTGCCATGTACATAGAGATGCGGGAGGGTCGCGGCATCGGCGGCCAACGGTACCTGTACCTGGATGTACGCCCGGAGACGGTCAACAAATACGCTGAGAGAGATGGCCGCACGCGTCCCGATGGCTCTCCTTATCGGGTCACGGCTGAGGAAATTCTCTCCAAAGTGCCCGACATCATAGATTTCTGCCGCACCTATCTGGGCGTGGATCCTATCACTCAACCGATGCCGGTCCAGCCGACCGCGCACTACGCCATGGGCGGCATTCCTACTGACAAGTTCGGGCAGGTGGTGATTGACGAGGATAACACCGTCATGCCTGGTTTCTACGCGGCTGGCGAGGTTGCCTGCGTCTCCGTACATGGTGCCAACCGGCTGGGTACCAACTCACTGGTGGACATTATCGTCTTCGGCAAATACGCTGGCCTGCACGCGGCGGAGTTTGCCCGTGGGGCATCTTTCCAGCCGTTGCCGGCTGATGCAGCCGACTTCGCCCGCCACCAACTGGACATCTTGCTCCATTCCAACGGCAATGAGAAAGTGGCCGACATCAGCCATGAGATGAAAAGTGTCATGTTTGATCATGTGGGGGTCTTTCGCACCGAAGAAGGCCTGCGTCAGGCATTGGATAAGATCCGTGAGCTGAAGGAGCGTTACAGGCATGTGCGCCTGCAGGATCGCGGCCGAGTCTTCAATATGGACCTGCTCAATGCCTGGGAGTTGGGCAATCTTCTCGATCTGGCGGAGGTGACCACGGTTTCCGCTCTGGCTCGCACAGAAAGCCGTGGCGCTCACGCTCGCGAGGATTATCCTCATCGGGATGATGTCAACTGGCTCAAGCACACCCTGGCCTGGCTGCGGGATGGTGAAGTGAGGTTGAGCTATAAACCGGTTGTGATCACCAAATATCCGCCTAAGGAACGGGTGTATTAGCAAAGGCATAAGTTTCCGATTCCGCACCCGAGGACGGGTGCGGGAGCAATTTTCAGGCATCCTCTAACAGAAACGCAACACGTTGCACAAGGGGAGACCACCATGCAGGTTACCTTAAAGATCTTGCGCTATGACCCCGAAAAGGACAACAAGGGGCATTATGAGAGGTACAGGGTGGAGGCCGATCCTACCGACCGGGTGTTGGACTTGCTGGAAAAGATCAAGGGGTATCAGGATGGCACCCTCTCCTTCCGTCGCTCTTGTGGCCACGGCATCTGTGGCTCTGACGCCGTGCGCATCAATGGGCGCAATCGCCTGGCCTGCAAGGTGCTGGTGAAGGACCTGGGCACGACGGAGGTCACGGTTGAGCCGCTCTTAGGTCTGAAGGTGATCAAAGATCTGATTGTGGACATGGAGCCGTTCTTTGCTCATTATCGCTCGGTGATGCCCTACCTGGTTAATGACAAGCCGTTGCCGGCAGACGGGAAAGAGCGCCTGCAAAGCCCGGCGGAGCGAGAGCGTTTTGATGACACGACCAAGTGCATCTTGTGTGCGGCCTGCACGACCTCCTGTCCCTCTTTCTGGGCTAACGATCAGTATATCGGCCCGGCAGCGATCGTCAACGCCCATCGTTTCATCTTTGATAGCCGCGATCAGGCGGCCGCCGAGCGGCTCCGAATCCTCAGTGAGCAAATGGGGGTCTGGCGTTGCCGCACGGCCTTTAACTGCACGGATGCATGCCCACGTGAGATCAAGATTACCCAGGCTATTGCCGAGGTCAAGCGGGCCATCACGACGGGGCGTCTGGACTGACACCTTCCCTGTTCTCCGACTTTGTAGATAACGGCCCCCCAGGCTCCATTCCCCATACTGCGTAAAGAAAACGGGGCTCCCGCGGGAACCCCGTTTGTGTTATCTACTGAGGTGTGCGATGATGGATGTCAGCGTGATCTGGAGGGACCGCGTCCGCCGCGTTGCTCGCGCGGCTGTGCTTCGTTGACGCGCAAGTCGCGGTTCTGGAAATTCATGCCGTTGAACATGCTGATGGCCCGAGCTGCACCTTCCTCCGTCTCCATCTCCACGAAGGCGAACCCGCGAGAACGGCCACTCTCACGGTCACGAACCACCTCGGCGCTCACTACGGTGCCGGCATCGCTGAACAGCTCTTTCAGGTCGCTGTCTGTCGTACCGTAGGAGAGGTTCCCTACATAAAGCCTCCTGCCCATCTATGCGAGCCTCCGAACGTTAGCAGCATGGGCGCCCTTGGGGCCCATTTCGATCTCAAACTCCACCGTTTCCCCCTCCTCCAGGGTGCGGAATCCGTCTGCTTGAATGGCGCTGTAGTGGACGAACACGTCCTCGCCCCCCTCGCGGGTGATAAAGCCGTAGCCTTTCGCCGCATTGAACCACTTGACCGTACCGACGATGCGCTCATTCATTGCTACATCTCCTTGCTGAAATCTGTAGGTGAGTGCTCGTCGCGGTTCGTATACAAAAACACCGTCAGGCTAGAGGAGCCTGACGGCGTATGTACCTACGTCCGAGACAGATGCTACCTTCAACCTACATTCCTATCCTAGCACACTGGATAAGGTTTGTCAAGTCATTCGCGATGTGAGGGCTTTCCCAAAGCAACATTCCCTTGCTCTGAGCGGGTTTCCCAGATGCTCTGAGCAGTTCCCATCCGATTTGATCAAGCTGTCTGCCACTGCCTATGTCGCACATTCCTCCCCCACCAGCCGGCCCAGCAGCGCTTTCCGCTCCAGGATGCGCTCGCGCACGCGGCGCAGATAGGCTTCCGGCAACGGCAGGCTGTCGGCGGCTGCATCTCATTCCACTTGAGGAACTCGATGAACGGATGACAATGGGCACATCCCTTTCCGGCAGCCCCTCCAGCATTGTTGCCTTATCACTCGTCACCTGATTGCCCAATGCCATCAGGTTGACAACTGAGCGTAAAAACATAAACTACAGCATGAGCAGCGTAAGTTGGAGAGCTTGCTCTACCTGCTGTAAGGCTGCTTGTAGCCGTTTAATCTCAACGAGAGGGAGTTGACGATGCCACAACCACGTGTACTGAACGCAGATCAAGCGCAGGAGAGTCTGAAACGGGGCATTGATCTGATGGCCGACCTGGTCAGCGTGACGTTGGGCCCGCGGGGTGGACTGGTTGCCCACGCCCAGTTCGGGCGGTCTGAACCGGAGCTTTTGACCGACGGCGCCACCATCGCTCGCCGTATCATCCAGTTGCCCAAACGAGAAGAGGACGTAGGAGCAATGCTCCTGCGCCACATGGTGTGGCACATGCGTCAGGAGATGGGCGATGGGAGTGTGACCACGGCAGTCCTGACCCAGGCCATCTTACGTGAAGCACGCCGCTGCATTGCGGCGGGCGCCAATGCCATGATGCTCCGACGAGGTCTGGAGCGGGCGTTAAAGGCCGCAGTGCAGGCGTTGCATGAGATGGCCATACCCGTGGAAGGTGAGGAGCGGATCGCCGCTTTAGCGACCGCTGTCACAGGCGATCCGGACATGGGGCGGACGTTGGGTGAGATTTTTGACATCCTGGGGCCGGATGGTGCCCTGGTCGTCGAGGAATACGCCAGCACTTATCTGGAGCGCGAATATCTGGAAGGCGCTCGCTGGAAGGGGAATTATGACTCGCCTTATTTCATCACTGACCCGGCGCGGCGGCGGTGCGTGTTGGAGAACCCCCGCATCCTCATTACCGATGCCCGCATCTCTGAGTTATCGGATATTCAGCCGATCATGGAGCAGATGATCCGGGCCAAAGCCGGCCCTCTAGCCATCATCGCCTGGGGGGTCTCCGGTGTGGCCCTGGGAACGCTGGTGACCAACCACCAGCGCAATGTGCTAAAGTCGGTGTCGGTCAAGTTCGGCTTGCTCGGCGACCACCGGCTGCGCACGTTGGAGGATATGGCGATCATGACCGGTGCCCGTTTCATCACTGAGCAGGCGGGCATGAAGGTGGCCCACGCCACGTTGGACGATTTGGGCCGCGCCCGGCGCATCGAGGTCGGTGAAAAGGAGTTCACCATCATCGGCGCTCAGGGCGATCCGGGCGCGATCAGACAACGATTGGCTCACATCAAGACGGAACTGCAACAGACATCGGACCTGGAGCAACGCGATAAGCTGCGGGAACGCGTCAACTGGCTCTCGGGTGGCATCGGGATCCTCAAGATCGGCGCTTCCTCGGTCAAAGAACGAGAGATCAAGAAGGAGCGCGCACAGGAAGCAGCTAAACTCATCGCCGCAGCGATGGAGGAAGGGATCGTTCCAGGTGGCGGCGTCGCTTATCTGAGCCTGATTCCGGTAGTGCGCGCAGTGGAAGCTGAGGGCGATGAACGGTTCGGTGTGGAGATTCTGGCCCACGCCCTGCGCGCGCCGATCGAACGGATGCTACGCAACGCTGGGCTGTATGGGCCGGTGATTATAGATGAGATCCAGCGGCGCGGAACTGGCTACGGCTACAATGTCATCACCGGTGAGATTGTGAACATGATGGACGCCGGCATCATGGATGCGGTCAAGGTGCTGCGCACGGCTTTGGAGACGGCCGTCAGCGGCGCTACGATGGCCTTCACGACCGGCGCATTGGTTTTGCATCGCAAACCAGCTCAAAGCGTTGAGCCATAAAATCACGCCAGGAGATCAGGTCATATGGAACGCAAAGCAGACACACGTTGGACAAGGGTGGGTCCCATTCATCCTGGCGGGACCGTGATGGCGTTGGCGGCATACAGTGAGGGAGACAGAGAAGTCTTCCTGGCGGCCACGCAGACGGGTATCTTCCGTTCAGAGGATGGGGGTCAGAGCTGGGCTGTAGCTAATAAGGGCCTGCCCACGTTGCAAATCAGCGCTCTGGCCTTCGCGCCTAACGGCACCGCCTTCGCAGGTGGGCTGATGGGTGGCATCGCCATCTCTACCAACCAGGGACGTACCTGGTACGTGACGCGCTCGGCCGGGTTAGATCGGCCAGTGTCGGCGATTGCGCCTTCGCCCCGCTACGCCGAGGATGCCACTCTGCTGGTGGGCACCGATGGCGGTGGGGTGATGCGCTCGGCCGATCGGGGCAACCATTGGGCGCAGGCTAACTTCCGGCTGTTAGATCTCAACGTGCTGGCCCTGGCCTGTGCCCCGGTGTGGGAGAAAAACGAACCGGTCTTCGCTGCCACAGCAGACGGGGTGTACCGTTCGACCAATGGTGGCCGGGCCTGGCGCGGTGTAGGGGTCGGGCTGGAAGGGAAAGTCGTCCAGGCTCTGGTGGTCAGCCCCCAATACGCCGAGGATCACACGCTGTTCGCAGGCACGGAAGCCGATGGTATCTACCGTTCGACAGACGGAGGGCGATCGTGGTTACCCTGCGGCGTAGGCGCGGGCGGGGCGACGGTTAACTGCCTGTGGGTCTCCCCGAACTTCGGGCGAGATCGTCTGGTGTTGGCCGGCACTTCAGCCGGCATCCTGCGTTCTACCGACGGTGGCAATACGTGGGATGTCGTGTACCAGGATGAGGAACTGGTGCTGGCACTGGCAGGCACCGCTTCTGCCATCTGCGCCGGTACTCTGGAGCAAGGCATCCTGCGCTCCAGCGACGGGGGCCAGACCTGGCAGGTATCCAACAACGGCCTGGCAGCACGAGCATTCTTGCGCATGCTGACCGTGGCGGAGCAGCCAGCGCTGATATTGGCCTTTGGCCCTCAGGAGGGGGTGGTGATGAGCAGAGATGCCGGGAAAAGCTGGCAGCCGGTGCCGGGCCTGGAAGATCGTCTGCCGCTGAACGCGATGGCCGCGGCCAATCAGGGCACCGGCAAGCCTCCACTTTTGATCGTCAGCACTTCTGAGGGGCATATCCTGCGTTCAATGGATGCGGGTGCCAGTTGGATGGCCAGTGCAGTGGGCATTCCGGCTTCTGCCCTCATCTTCGACCGCGGTGGGAAGCGCGTGTGGGCGGCCACGGCCGATGGCTACTTGTTCGCTTCGCGCAACGGCGGCACCTCCTGGGAGGGGTTGCCGCGAGCGCCCTTCGCCGGTGAGTCCGTGTTGGCTATCGTGCCTTCGCCTCACCTGGACGAGGATCACACGCTCTTGGTGGGTTCACTGGCTCAGGAAGGTAAAGTAGCGCGTTTGTGGCGCTCGCTGGATGACGGGCGATCATGGGAGATGTTATCTGAGATTGAAACGGATGTGCCGTGGCTGGCATTGGCAGCGTTGCCTGCCCCAGGGCGCAAGCCTTATGACCGGGCGATTTTGGGGGCTGGCCGTTCATGCATCGTGGCGACAGGGCAGCGCAAGGATACCTGGATGGCAGTGCCAGTGGGTGAGCAGGGGGCTTCGGTGTTGAGCCTGGCGGTGGACGCTCCCACGCGTACCGTTTATGCAGGCACCAACTTGGGCCTGTATCGCTCGCGCGATTCCGGGCGGACCTGGACTCCGGTAACCGAAGCCGTCTTCGGTGAGGACGAGGGAGAAGGACAGCCGATCCTCGACCTGCAGGTGGACGAGGCAGGACGCGCTCTGTTAGCACTGGTGCCAGGCGGCACCCTGTGGCGCTATCAGCTTAAGTGAGCATGGCAGACCGTTGATCTCAATTAGAGATTAATGAGTGGGGGTTTAGCGGGCGGCTTCGC
>DAOUAJ010000228.1:0-5332 GCA_034433615.1 Anaerolineae bacterium
TCATGAACATCATGCTGGTCTCGGTCACGGAACGAACCAGGGAGATCGGGATTCGCAAAGCTGTAGGGGCCACCCGCGAAGACATTCTGGTGCAATTCCTGATCGAAGCCGTGACCCTTACCACGGCAGGGGGATTGATAGGGGTATTGTTGGGATTGGGGGTGACCGCTCTCGTGTCGGATATTGATATAGGAGAATGGACGTTGAACCCGGTTGTGAGCCTCGATGCAGTCATGCTGGCTCTGAGTTTTTCCACAGTGGTGGGCATCGTCTTTGGTCTGTATCCGGCAAGGCGCGCCGCTCGCCTTAATCCTATTGAAGCCCTGCGTTACGAGTAATGACACGACATTCCACCCGGCGACATCACGCTGTCTTGTTGCCCATCCTGCTGGGCGGTTTTCTCCTCCGGCTATACCAGCTCGGTGCCCAAAGTCTCTGGTACGACGAAACGGTCAGCGCGTTCCTGGCAGCCAGGGCCCCGGCCGCCCTCATCGCCCACACCGCTCGCGATATTCATCCGCCGTTCTACTACCTTTTACTACATTTCTGGACCCGTCTGGTGGGCGACAGTGAATTCGCGCTGGCTTTTGCCTCCGTGATCTGGGGAATGCTCCTCATTGTGTTAACGTACCAGATCGCCCGTCGCCTGATAGACACCCCCACCGGCCTGTTGGCTGCCGCCCTAGTCGCCATCTCCCCGTACAACATCTGGTATTCCCAGGAAGTGCGCATGTACACCATGGGCTCATTCCTGGGCCTGCTCACGTTGGATGGTCTGATTCGATTGTGGGGTGACCCTCGTGCCAGCCTGTCCTGGTTGACAGGCCAGGGGGCACAGGGGCGCCAGGGTGCTGCTACTCCGTGGCTAATCTGGGTGCTGGCGGCCGTAGCCGGCCTGTACACCCTCTACTACTTTGCTTTCCTCCTCGTTGCCGAGAACGCGTTCGCGATCGGTTACTGGTGGTGGCGGCGACGGCAAGAAGGTCGGGTAGTTGATCGCCTGTTGTGGCGCTGGCTAGGCGTTCAGGTTGCGACCATCTTGCTGTACCTCCCCTGGCTTCCCGTTGCCTATCGCCAGGCGACAGACCCGCCCGTGCCCCCCTGGCGGTCGTTCACTGGCATCTGGGACGTGTTACGGGACTCCTGGTCCGCGTTAGTGCTGGGGCAATCAGTGAAGCCGGAGCAGGTGTGGCCTCTGCTGGTGATCGCAGTAGCGATCTACCTGTTGGCGTTATGGCCTGCCCCGGCCCCAACGGCAGCCGGACGCTCCCTGAAAACGAACCTCATTCGCTTGCTGTTGGCTGGCTACACCTTCGCGCCGTTGGCTATCATCTTTCTGATCTCTTACATCGTGCCGTTGTATCACGTCCGTTATGTGTTCCTTTATGGAGCCACGTTTTATATTGTGCTGGCGTGGGGTGTACGTAGGCTGTGGGGATTCGCTCGCCCGGCCTGGCGCGCCGTGCTGGTGGGAGTCATCGTCGTCGCCTACAGCGTTGCTGCCGGTTTCTCCCTTTTCCAGTTTTGGACCAATCCCCTGTACGCCGCCGACGACTATCGTGCAGGGGTGCGCTACATCGCCCGTCATTTAGGGCCGGATGATGCAGTGTTGATCAACGCCGGCTACGTCTACACCGCCTTTCGCTACTACTACCGCGGCCCCATCGCCTGGCAGGGCCGGCTCACGGACTACCCAGAGGAAGGCGTGTCCGGCAACCAGGGGGCAGTCATCGTCCAGACTGGCACGGTAGATGGGCCGCCCAATCTGGGGTGGGGTCACCCAGAGGCCGACTTCTACGCCATGCCCTGGGGAGATACCAGGGCGGCGCTGGAGCGACTGTTCCGTCATCATCCTCGTGTCTGGATGTTGCGCGCCTACGATACAGTCAGCGACCCTGAAGGGCGTATCCGTGCCTGGCTGAATGAGCATGGCCTGCTCTTTGACGATCAGTTGCTGACGGGCGAGACGAATGCCCGGGTGCAGGGGTGGCGCAATCACAAGCAGGCGTGGCTCATTGGCCGCTCTCCGCAATACCCGGTCGGGGTCTACTTCGGCCAGAATGTGTTGCAGCTCCAGGGTTACAACCTCCCATCTACGGAGGTAGCCGCCGGCCAGGATTTGCTGGTGGTGTTGCACTGGCAGCGATGGGCTAAACCCGGCACTTCAGAAGGTCAAATAGACTACAGCGTCTCCGTGGGATTGTTCGACGTGCTAGGCCACCGCTGGGCCCAGCTTGACGAGAAGCCGGGCGCGCCCCTGTACCCTACCAGCGCCTGGGCGCTCGCCGAAGTGATGGAGCAGCCGGTGCGGTTGCCCGTGCCGCTGGGCGTGCCCCCTGGCGATTACTTCCTGGATGTGACGGTGTACGATGCTGCCAGCGCAGCCGTCCTCGCCGTGACCGACCCTATCTGGGGGGTTGAGGGAACCCGTGCACGGCTGGGGCAGGTGACGGTGACGCGCCCGGACGCCTGGCCTGAGGCAGCCTGGCCCGAGCTGCTCCATCGCGCCGCGGCCGGCTTCGGCAAACAGGTACGGCTCGTCCGTTACGAGATGCCCGTAGGTGAGTTTCGTCCAGGACAGAGCGTGAACACCCGCCTGCTATGGCAGGCTACCCAAACGTCCACCGAGGATAACCAGATCGTGCTCGCTCTGCTGGACAAAGGAGGGCAACCGGTGGTGACGAGCGTGCAACCTCCGGCGGGTGGCCTCTATCCGATGCCTGAGTGGCTGCCTGGCGAGGTGGTGTTGGACGCGCCGACACTGCTTATCCCCGGTCGCGTGCCGGCCGGACGCTACCGCCTGGCTGTGGCGGTCCAGGCACCAGACGGGCGATTGCTACGTTGGAGGAGTGGCCTCTTCCGGCGAGGCGAATACTACGTGCTGGGCGAGCTCTCCCTGGTCGCCCGCGAGGTCAACTTCAGCATACCGCCCATAACCCACCGCGTGGACGCCCGCCTGGGCGAGACGATCAGACTGTTGGGATTTGATCTGGATCGCACCCAGGCGCGCCCTGGCGAGACATTAACGCTGACGCTGTACTGGCAGGCGTTGGGTGAGATGGCCGAAAGTTTCAAGGTATTCAACCATCTGGTCGGGTCAGACGGCCAGTTGCGCGGGCAACAGGATGGTTACCCGGCCGGTGGCACACAACCTACATCCGGCTGGGTGCCCAATGAGGTCATCGTGGACCGTTACACCCTGCGCGTGGCCGATGATGCTCCCGCAGGCACGTATCGCCTGCTGACAGGCATGTATCGAGAGCGGGATCTCACCCGGCTGCCCACGTTCGATGCCGGCGGCCAGCCCACCGGCGACACCGTCCCTCTGGCTGAGGTCGTGATCACACCGTAAGAAGTGTTCCGTGGCCCGCGATGCGTGCCTGCCCTGGACGACGTGCAGGCCAGGGAAACATGACTTGGGGCCCGGATGGGCTATGCGTGATGTCATGTTTCACGTCTTATCTATCAACGATCAGGATAACTCATCAAGATGGCTCAAACTGTGTATCTGATTCGCCACGCCGCGCCCCAACTGGGGACCGGCATCCGCTATGACGTACCGCCAGGGCCGCCCCTCTCGCCGGAGGGTCAGATGGAGGCCCAGCAGGCGGCGGCGTTCCTGGCAGACAAGGGAATCTCTCACTTGCTCTGTTCACCGCTGGCGCGCGCCCAGGACACCGCCGGGATCATCGGCCAGGCGCTGCAAATCCCGCCGATGGTGGACGAACGTCTGGCCGAGCACCGGTCTGACGAGTCTTTCGAGGCAGTGATTGCTCGCCTGCAGGCTTTTTGGGAAGAACATGCCTCCAGCGAGGGCACGTTGGCCCTTGTCACCCACGGCTCGCCCATTCGCGCGCTGCTCACCGTACTGGGGGACGGTAATCTGGATTTGAGCGGATACCAGTTCGCCGACAATAACGTCGTACCTACGGCCGGCATCTGGCGGGCCGAGCGTCACTCCACCGGCTGGGCGCTCGATTTGGTCTTCACGCCAGCGGTGGCAAAGGCTACGCCCTCAGTCCACCTTGTGTCAACCCCTCAATGAACTGGCGCTGTAAGAGCAGAAACAGAACAATGACAGGCAGAACCATCATCATAGCTGCCGCGCTCGTCAGCCCCCACTCACGCCCGTAGCGGGAAACAAAAGCGTAGAGGCTAGTGGAGATTGGCTTCACCTCCTCGCGGTGCAGGAATGTGACCGCGAACAGAAATTCGTTCCAGGCTCCCAGGCCGGTGACCAGTGCCACGGTGAGGAACCCCGGCCAGGTGATGGGCGCGATCACGTGCCGCAACACCTGCCACTCCGATGCTCCATCCACACGCGCTGCGTCCTCGAAGTCCTGCGGGATCGCCACCATGTAAGAGCGTAGCAAGAACGTAGCAAAGGGGGACATGATGGCCCAGTAAATGATGATCACCCCAAGCAGGTTGTCGGTGAGACCCAGCTTGGTCCACAGGAAGAAGAGCGGCACCATGAAAAGTTGGGCCGGCATGCTCGTCCCCACAAGAAAATAGAGAGTGAGAGCATTGGCGCCAGGCACGTTGAGCCTAGCCAGCGCATAGGCAGCCAGCCCGGCGATGACCAACACCCCGCCGATCGTGCCAAAGGTCAGGATCGCACTGTTGCGCATGGTGATCGAGAAATGACCATCGCGCCAGGCGTCGGGATAGTTCTGCCAGCGGATGCCGCTGACCGGTGGTCCCAACGGGTTCCGCCCCACTTCTGTATCCTTCTTGAGCGAGTTAAAGACCAAAGTGGAAAGGGGCAGCAGCGAGAAAAGCACAAGCGCCGTCAAGATCGCATAATTTGGCACCAGAGACGTAGTGCGTCGCGAACGTCCACGGGAAATAGCAATCATACCTGCCACCCCCTCCGCCGCAGAAAGATGAAACCCAGCACGACTAAGGCGGCAATGAAGCTCATGCTCACCCCAATGGCCGCCGCATACCCCACCTCAAAACGGAAGAAAGCAGAGTTGAAGACTTCTGTGGCCAGTACCTCGGAGGCGTGAGCGGGCCCCCCTTGTGTGAGCAGGTAGATGTAGTCGAACACCAGAAAAGACCATTGGATCTGTGCGAAATCCTTGCACCAGAGGCAAACCGGGGTATAATGAGTCAGAATCCATGCCCTGACCTGGTGCTTTCAGGTGCAGGTTGCTGTCCGGCTGTCAGCCGGCTCTCCGATCGCGAAGGGGAATATGAGCGAACGAACGGACAAGCAGGCCCTCATCTTCGGCGCCGGCAACGTCGGCCGGGGGTTCCTGGGGCACTTGTTGCACCAGTCAGGCTACATGCTGACGTTTGTGGATATTGACGAGCGGGTATTACAGGC
>DAOUAJ010000229.1:0-3107 GCA_034433615.1 Anaerolineae bacterium
CTGAGCCCAACTCGCTTTGAATGCGCTCAATTCATTTGGGAGGAACATTTCATCATGGATACCTATCACCCTTCGCGTTACCCCGACCTGAACCCGTCGCCCCGGCTGCTGTTGGGGCCAGGCCCCAGCACAGTACATCCGCGTGTGCTGCGGGCCATGGCCACCCCGCTGGTTGGCCACCTGGACCCGCAGTTTATCACTATCATGGACGAAATCCAGGACCTGCTGCGCATGGTGTTTGAGACCACCAACACGCTGACTATCCCGATCTCGGGCACCGGCAGCGCGGGCATGGAGGCTGCCCTCTGTAATTTTATTGAAGAAGGTGATCCGGTGCTGATCTGTGTGGCCGGCTATTTCGGCGAGCGTATGACTGACATGGCGGCGCGCTACCGGGCTGATGTGCACCGCATTGACGTGCCCTGGGGAGCCGTGTTCAGCGCCCGACAGGTGAGAGAAGCTCTGCAAGCCCATCCGGCCAAACTGGTCACCATTGTTCATGCCGAGACGTCCACTGGCGCATTGCAGCCTCTGGAGGAGATCGCCGAGGTGGTTCATGAGCATGGCGCCCTGCTCCTGGTGGACGCTGTAACCTCGTTGGGAGGGATACCCGTAGCGGTGGACCGGGTAGGGATTGATATCTGCTACAGTTGTTCACAGAAGTGTCTGGGAGCCCCACCGGGCCTGGCCCCCTTGACGATCAGCCCACGGGCTCAAGAGGTGCTCAGAGCGCGCAAAAGCCGGGTCGCCAACTGGTATCTGGATCTGACGATGGTTCAAAAATACTGGGGGAGCGAGCGCACCTATCACCACACAGCCCCGATCACCATGAATTATGCCCTGCGCGAGGCATTGCGTCTGGTGGAAGAAGAGGGGTTGCAGGAGCGCTTTAACCGGCATGCTCGCAACGCGCAGATGCTATGGGATGGCCTCTCGGAGTTGGACTTGACGTTGCATGTGCCGGTCGCCCATCGGTTACCTAGCCTGACCACCGTGCGTGTGCCTGATGGCGTTGATGAAGCTGGCGTGCGTCGCCGGCTGTTGGATGAATATAACATCGAGATCGCTGGTGGGCTGGGTGCGCTGAGAGGGAAGATCTGGCGTATCGGCCTGATGGGCTACTCGAGCCGCCCCGAGAACGTGGTCGCGCTGCTCGGCGCGCTGGACCGCATTTTGTGAGACCGTACAGTCGTCGCCCCTATTTGTGGTTCACATGGACTCGTGCTATAATCTTTTTAACAGGCGCTTGCGCGCATCAGGAGGTGAAAACAGATGTTGTTGCCTCATCTGGGTCCATTCGAGCTGATCATCATTCTGGTGATCATCATTATCATCTTTGGTGTCGGCCGACTGCCGGAAGTTGGCGGCGCTATTGGTAAGGGCATCCGTGAGTTCCGTAAGGCCACCAGCGAGGTCGAAAAGGCCGAGAAGGAATCTCAGGAGGATCAGGACGTCAGAGAGGACAAAGCGGCGTAAGATACCGCTTGTGGCCGGTCAAGGATCTGAGAGGCCCTGGGGGACCTTCCCGGGGCCTTAATGTTATTCTGACGGGTAGTTGGTTAAAATCGTGTTGTGATCTTATTAGCCAGCGCCTGGACGCGCTGGGGAGGTCAGGCAAATGTTGCCTCAGGTAGGCCCATTCGAGCTGATCATCGTCCTGGTGATCGTGATCATTATCTTCGGTGTTGGTCGTTTACCAGAGCTTGGCGGCGCCATCGGTAAGGGCATCCGCGAGTTCCGCAAGGCTTCCATGGAAGCGGAGGAGGCTAAGAAGGAGATCGAGAGTAAGGCTGACACCGAGGAGGACAAGCCGGCATAACGCCACAGTGGGGCTCTTAAGCAAGTTCTATTCACAGGTTGTTAAACAAGGCAGGCCCCGCGGGACTTCAGCGGGGCCTTGTTGTTACTTGAACGCTTGCTACCGCGCGGCCACTGGATCCGAGATCACTGTCACCGCATCCCCCTCGCGGCTGGTGATGTAGACCCGGTTGCGTACGGTGTCCACCGCGATCCCCTCCTCTGCGCCCGGCGGCAGGGCGATGGAGGTCAGCAGGCTGTTGTCTGCCGTGTCGTACACCCTCACCTCGTCGCCGCACACGACGAACAGGTGCCCGGTATTCGGGTTGTACCCCACCACGAATGCCTCCCTGCCGACATTGATCTGCCCCAGGATCGTGTTAAAGCCGACGTCAATGATCGTGACCGCGTTGGCCGGCGCCCGGTCGGCGACGTACAGCCGCCGACGAACCGGGTCGAATGCCAGGCCATACGGCCGAGGCACCCCGTCGCGCGCGTTGTACACCTGGGCATCGCGCAGATGGTACACCGCGTCTGTCCCGAAGAGGGTAACGTAGACGAAGCCGGCCGCCTCGTCAGCCACGACCATGGAAGGGAAAGTCCTAAGCGGCGTGATCGTGCCTGTCACCGTGTTGCTGAGCGCGTTGATCACCGAGACGCTCTCGCTCTCAAAGTTGGCCACGTAGAGCAGGTTGCCCAGGTCGGTGATCCCGTTCGGCCGGTTGCCCACCGTGATGTGGCCCAGCACGGTGCCGGCTGTGGCATCTACCACGGAGACGTTGTTAGAGTTGCGGTTGGCCACATAGACCCGGTCCAGGCTAGGAAGATATGCCACGCCGTTCGGCCCCATCGCCTGCGGCCCCAGGTCAATGGTCCGGCTGATGGTGAGGGTCTCGCCGTCAATCACCGCCAGGTGACGGCCTTCATGGTTCAAGCCGTGATAGCCCACAAAGACCCGATTACCCGCCAGATCCACATCCACGCCGTGCGGGTGAGAACCCGGCGGCAGCCAGATTTGGGCCAGCACCGAGATGCTCAGGCCCGGCGGCCCCGGGCTGATGGTGTACCGATAGACACCGTCTACCGTGTTCACGTACAGGATGCCGGGATTGGTCTCCGTGAAGAGCAGGCCGGTGATCTCGGTATTGTCAAAGGATGTGCCGGTGATCTTGTGCCACGTCGGATCGGCCAGGCTCTTCCAGTAGAGACCGCGCACCGTGCCCAGGTAGAGCCGACCGGTGGGGTGGGAGACCAGCGCGTTCAGCCCGTATGTCGCCCCGGGCACATCCTTGTAGGTGACGTCCTCCAGC
>DAOUAJ010000230.1:0-5872 GCA_034433615.1 Anaerolineae bacterium
GCGAGCTCGTGCAGCTCGGCCGCGTCGGCCTCCGTCAGCTCATCCTCCATGTCCCGCATCGCCTGTTGCAGGACCTGCTCGTTCTCCCGCTGCTCGATCTGTGCCTGCAGGCGGAGGTCGTCCAGTTGCCGGCGCAGAGCCTGGTACTGGCGCTCGATCTCCACGGCATCCCTGGCCCGGCGGAACCCCAGGCCGGCCACCGCGCGCAGCTCCATCCCCCACCCTTCCAGCAGGCCACGGAGGGCCGGCACCAACGCCCGTTTCACCTCCTCCAGTGGCTCGGGCAAATGCTGCAGGTCCTCCCAGAGGAAGCGCTGGACCTCACTTTGCATCAGGCCCTTCAGATGCTGCCCCAGCAGTGCCTCCACCTGGGCGAGGTCCAGGCTGTTCCGCCCGTTTACCTGGGCCTGCCAGAAGCGTAACGGGTCGCCGATGTGGGCCTGCACCAGCAGGTCAGCCTCGACCGCCTCCTGGTCGTTGGTCAGCAGGCCGATGACGGCCGGATGCAGCGTGATCTGCCCCTGGTTGATCAGCCAGATGGGGGGCAGGTCACGGCCCAGCAACGCCTCCCACCCGCTGCGGACCCGGTGCGGCCCTGGCGGGGGCAGCACCTGCATCTGGGCGGCGCGCTGCGCCAGCGCCACGTACTCCGCCGGCACGCTGAGCTGCCCGCCGGCCACCTCTTCGTCCGGCAGGCGCCAGGCCAGCTTGCGTTCTGTTTGCATCGTCTCGCTCATGCTACACCTCGTTTCTGCCATTACTCCGCTGCGGTCGGTCTCCTGACCGGCTAGCGCCGAGCCGCCCTGCATCGCCGCTTCACGGGCTCGGTCGGGAGACCTCGCCGATCTGAGATTCTCCCTCGATCGTAGCCGGTCTCCTGACCGGCTAGCGCCGAGGCCCGGCATCGCCGTTTCACAGGCTCGGTCGGGAGACCTCGCCGATCACCTCATCCCTGATCCTGTTTGTTCTCAAAAACAACGTGTGATACAATGGTTTTCGATCCTGCTACCCCCTGAATGGAAGGAGATAGACCAATGCATCAAATCGTTGAAGCTGTATATGAGAAGGGGCTGTTCAGACCACTCAGCGAGGTCCACCTGCCCGACCGACAACGGGTCAGGCTTGTCTTCCTGCTCGAAGGCGAAGCGGCCCTGGCAGACGACTTGCCGGCCTGGGCCCTGGCTGCCCTGGCTGAGCAGAGCCCCAGTTTCGACTTCCTGGCTGATTCACGCGAAGACATTTACTCGCTTGAAGACGGAGAGCCGGTGTCGTGACACCATTGTTGCTCCATCGTGGCGACATCGTGTTGGTTCCGTTCCCCTTCACCGATCTGAGTGGCCAGAAGGTACGTCCTGCACTCATTATCTCCCCCAACCCGATAAGGGAGGATATCCTCGTCGCTTTCATCTCCTCGGTCATTCCATCGGTACCTGAACCGGATGAATACGTGCTGGATACCACCTACCCGACGTTTGCCCGCACAGGCTTGAAAAGCAGGGCGGTTTTCAAGATGGGCAAGATGGCCATACTACACCGTTCCCTCATCCTGCGCCGTCTGGGGCGCACCACCCCCGAACTACAGAACATTCTGGATATGGCGCTGAAACGAGCAGTTGGGTTGGCCTGACGTACCAGGGTGGCAGGCAGCCTATCTGTCGCCCAGCCAATCCACTGAGGCATCGCCCAGGAGCCGGGCGGCCAGGTCGCCGTAGTTCTCAAAAGCGCTGTACGCGATCAGAGGAGGCATAGCCCCTTCTGGACTCACCCCCGTTCCAGCATTCCAGAAATCCAGCATCCAGTACACCAGGATCAACCAGAGCGGGCGCAACGAAAACCGCTGCCGCCGTCCCTGAGCCCCGGGGCGAGCCAGTCGCGGTTGGCAGAGCGGGCGTTCTTCCGATAGTCGTCCCACGAGCTGCCCCGCAGCACCCGACGATCTGTGCCCCCCGGCTCCTCACGGCCGTCATCCGCCTTGTAGGGATATGGCTTGTACAGGCTGCTCGTCCACTCTCACACGTTGCCGGCCATGTCTAACGCTTCGTAGGGGCTGGCGCCATCCGGGTAGCTGCCCACCAGCGCGGTATCAGCATAACCATCGTGTACGTCCTTCCAATCGTACGTACAGTTGCGGTCGCAGAAGTTCAGCAGATTGCCGGCGACTGCTCCATTGCCCCAGGGGTACTTGCGTCCATCTGTGCCGCGGGCAGCCTTCTCCCACTCCGCCTCCGTGGGCAGCCGCCCCCCCGCCCAGGCGCAGTATTTCTGCGCGTCATGCCAGGAGACGTAGATCGCCGGATAGTTGTCGTACTGAGCGTTCCCGTAATAGCTGTCACGGCTGTAAGATCTAGAGCCGCCTGGCGGCTGGCAGGCCCCCGCCTGGAACACCTGCCGTACATGGCGTTGGTCACTTCTGTCTGCATGATCCAGAAAGCGTCCAAGTAGACGGTGTGTTGCGGCTTCTCGTCGCTCTCCGCGTCAGAGTCGTCCTCCGCCGATCCCATCACGAACTCCCCCGCCGGCACGTAGACATAAGTTGTTTGAGTAAACGCCACCTGAAAACCGAGGGGGTAAGGCGGAGTGTCTGGGTTGTACTTGAGGCGGTGGGCGCAGCGGATGTCCCCCCGAGGGCTGAGGAACGCCCCACCCCGCACCACACGGGCGCCTTCGACGTTTAGGTCCTCCCGGCCGTCGTCCGCCCGGTAAGGATATGCTCGATATAGGCTGCTCGTCCACTCCCATACGTTCCCTGCCATGTTTAGCGCTCCATACGGGCTGGCTCCCTCCGGGTAACTGCCCACTGCGGTTGTACTGTTCACGTTGCGGCTATAATTGAGCAGTTGCGGGCTGGGTTCCTGGTCACCCCAGGGGTAGCGGCCTCCATCCGGACCACGGCACGTCTTCTCCCACTCCGCCTCCGTAGGCAGGCGCCCCCCACCCAGCGAGCGTAGGCGTTGGCCTGTGCCCAGTCCACGTCAGTTACCGGATGGTCGGCGTACTTCGACTCCGGATCGTTCCAACGCGAGTTGTTGGGAGGTGTGCAAACCCCCGCATCCACACAGCGCTTGTACTGGGCGTTGGTCACTTCCTTCTGCATGATCCAGAAACCGTCGAGATAGACGGTGCCTTGCGGTCTTTCATTGTCAAGAGCAAGAGTGTCGGTGTAAGTGGATCCCATTGTGAACTCTCCGGCCGGCACGTAGGCGTAGACGGCGTCGTCTTTGGAGTTGACCCGGATGTCACCACGCGAGCACAGCGGTGTGGGCGTGTGGGTGGGTGTAAATGTTGGCGTGGATGTGGAGGTCGCCGTGGTCATCGGGCTGGGTGTGCGCGTCGGTCGGCGGCGGTCAGGCCGGCCAGCTCGAAATGGATGTCGGCGGGCACCACGTCGAAGATCACCGCATCCAAGCGGCGGGCTCCCCAAGAGCGTCAGTTGGCGCGCACGTGCTCATCCAGTGGCCCCGACCCTACTTCTCCTACAGCGTCGCGGCCATCGGCCAGGATGATAGCGCGCTGGCCGGGGTGGATGATGGGCTGATCACCTTTGCCGGCCAAGGGCATACGCCTAGCGAATGGGCGATGAGCATCGGACAATTGCTTTGGCATTGGATCCGGACCTCCTATTCAAGACAGCCTTACAGTAGTAGCCCAGATTGACATCCTTCTACCGCAACAGCCCTGTATAAGTTGATAGTCGCCACGTTGAACGAGATTCGTATATCTCCTATCAAGCTTCGGATTGCGGACTATCAATCCGTGATCCCCAATTCACAACCACTGCACTCCCCACGCACAGGCGTAATCCTGCGCTATGACTCACTAAGGTGGAGGAGCGTAAGGGCTATTGGGCTGCAACGCCTTTGTAGTTTCAACCACTCGCCAAGGGTAATAACGTTGGTCGAAAACGCGGACTGAGTGATCGAGTGGCAGTTCTATGTTTGCTTTGGGATCGAGGAGATAGCCGTTATCATAGATACTACCGACAAGCACAAACTGACCGTCCACTGTCCAGTGGGGCCAATTGCGGTGAGGCCCCTTGCTATATACGATCTCGCGCGACTGTAAATCCAGTACATAGAGAGCATGTGAATCACTGTATCCATGGTGACCAAAGGCCAGCAAAGTTCCATCCGGGGACCATGCCGGGTTATCAGGCCAGCGAAATGGAGGGTCGGAAGTGACCTGTATCAAGTTGGTGCCGTCGATATTCACAATGGATATAGAGTACTGACCCTCGTTGCTTGAAGCGGCTACAAAGGCAATTCTCTCACCATCTGGGGACCAGGTGGGCCAGAGAATTACTGCCGAGGAGTAAATACTTTTTATCTGTCTGGTAGTCAGGTTCTTGATGGACAGAGTGCAGCCAACCATCCTAGTGCCTTCGATCTGGCACTCGCTGTACACTGCCTGATCTGCGGTCTCTGGCAGCGCGGTAGCAGTTGGTGGTGTCAGAACATTGGTAACAACGGCCACAGCATCGGTGCCCTTAGCACTAACTAAGCCGCTATGGATCCAGCCCGTCTTGTTATTGTAAGCGAATTGCCACCAGTTTCCAGCTGCGTTCTTGCCGGTGATCTCGAACGTTTCGCCTTGGCGCAGGGCGCCGATCACTGGATAGTCTATACCTGGGCCGGCGCGCACATTGACCGTAGCTTGATTCACTGTGAACATCGGCTTAGGTATCAGAGTGGCAGTCGCAGTGAAAGCAGTGGTAGGCGTCGGTGAGGGTGTCGGGGTAGCAGTTAACACCCGCGTGGGTGTCGGTGTTGGCGGCTCTAGTGAAGCCGTCGGCACGGGCGACGGCGTGTCAGTCGGCGGCGCAGCGATGGTCACACCTGGGGCAACTGGGGTATTCGTCGGTGGAGCAGGCGTGTCCGGCGCGGATGTAGCCGTTATTGAGCTTGCCACAATTGTGGGCATCGGGGACGTAACTACCATCAGACGCCAGAATATGAAGATTAACACTACCACCAATCCAATGACTGCTAGCGTACTGGCGGGTATCGTGACGATGGCCACCGGACCGCGAGACTGGATTACAGGGCCAGCCCCCTCAACCTCCAATTTCATGGTTTCATCGCTAACGCCTACGTGTCGGGAAGGAGTACTTGATGCGCCGGTAACTTGGGCGCCGGTGGAGCCTACGCCCTGCTTCAGTCGGAGCGCGGCATACACGGCGATGCTCAGATTGGCAACCGCCCACGCCATCCCCAGTACCGATTGAGCCAATTCAGCCATCGGCTCGGGGAAGGACGCGGGCCGTAACACAGCAAAGAGCCATATCAGAAAGTTGATGACTGATGCGATGAAAGCCACCACCGCCAGAACAATCTCTATGAAGGCTTTCCGATCCATAAGTTTAGTTCCTCCTCCCCCCAACGCTTTGTTTCGAGAGGACGACAGCCGAACGCCGCACCGTTTGCAGAAGGTAGCGCCCGGAGGGTTCAGGTAATGGCACTGCGGGCAAGAAGTGCGCTCAAGAGTAGGCATCAGGCCTCCTGCGTGGACGCGCACACTGTCGCCCGCGGGCAGGGTAGCCACCAGTTCAGCGCCGCACACCTCGCAGAAGCGGCCCTTCCGTTCACCGTGTCCATTCGGGCAGTAAAGCATACGAACCCTCCCTCATCAGCTATCAGCTATCAGCTATTAGCTATCAGCTTCTTTCCCGCGCGAACTGCTCGAACCGCTGCAGGTCCCTGGCCGACACGGACGGGGGTGTCTCGGTCAGTGCCGCAAGGCGTCCAGTCCGTAGACATTGGGATCGTGCTGGCGGACCTCGACGAAATAGGCGCCGGCGGACGGGGCATCCCAGGTGATCTGGGCTCCGCGCCCGAAGGGGGTGTCGTCGGTAGCGAGGGAGGGCCGGTCGCAGCGG
>DAOUAJ010000231.1:0-25764 GCA_034433615.1 Anaerolineae bacterium
AATGCGTGGGCCTTGTAAAGCATAAGTTTCGGGGTTTCGAAGAGCGTTGACCGTTTTTGTGTAAACTGGTATGATGTAGATGAGCTTTGAATGTCACATCCCCCAAGTTGAGGAGGCAGAATGTTGGTCCCATTTCGTAACGAACCGTTGACCGATTTCTCGCAACCAGAAAATGTGCGTGCTTTCCAGGCCGCGCTGGATCAAGTAAGCTCGGAGTTGGGACGTTCCTACCCGATCATCATCGGCGGGGAACGGATCAAGACGCCAGAAACCTTCGATTCCATCAACCCGGCTAACCCGTCGCAGGTGGTGGGCCGCTTCGCGAAAGCCAATGTCGAATTGGCCGGACGTGCCATAGAGGCGGCGGCGCAGGCGTTCGAGACATGGAAGACAGTCCCGCCGGAGGCAAGGGCCCGTTATTTACTGAAAGCAGCGGCCATCATGCGACGGCGTAAGCACGAATTTAGTGCCTGGCTGGTCTATGAGGTAGGCAAATCCTGGGTGGAAGCCGACGCCGATACGGCCGAAGCTATTGATTTTCTGGAGTTCTACGCCCGCGAGATGATGCGGCTGGGCGGAGCTCAGCCCGTGGTGGCCTACCCCGGCCGGGAGGTGGAGCTGCGTTACATCCCGCTGGGTGTGGGCGTGGTCATCCCGCCGTGGAACTTCCCTAACGCCATCGTCACAGGTCTGACATCGGCTTCGCTGGTGGCTGGCAACACGGTGGTGCTGAAGCCAGCCAGCACCGCACCGACGGTCGCTTACAAGGTGATGGAGATTTTTAACGACGAACTGCGGCTGCCGCCGGGCGTGCTGAATTTCCTCCCGGGCCCCGGCAGCGTGGTCGGTGACGCATTGGTGGCTCATCCCAGGACGCGATTTATCGCCTTCACCGGCTCGAAAGAGGTGGGGCTGCACATCCACGAGCTGGCTGCCAGGCATCAACCGGGGCAGCTCTGGATCAAACGCACCATCCTGGAGATGGGGGGCAAGGATGCCGTGGTGGTGGACGAGACGGCGGATCTGGACGCGGCCGCCGAGGGTATCATTGTGTCAGCATTCGGTTACCAGGGACAGAAATGCTCAGCCGGTTCACGCGCTATCCTGGTGGATGACATCTACGAGGCCGCGTTGGAACGGATCGTGGGGCGGGCTCAGAGCATCACGGTGGGGCCGACCGTACTGCAATCTAACTGGATGGGTCCGGTGATTGATCAGGCCGCCTTCCGCAAGATCATGGATTACATTGAGATCGGCCACGGCGAAGGGCGACTGGTGGCAGGCGGTCATGCCCTGGACACGCCGGAGGGAGGTTATTTTATTGAACCTACCATCTTCGCTGATGTGGACCGCAACGCGCGCATTGCCCAGGAGGAGATCTTCGGCCCTGTGCTCACAGTGATCCGGGCTCGTGACTTTGATGATGCGCTGGCGATCGCCAACGGCACCGAGTACGGGCTGACAGGCGCTTTATACAGCCGCGATCGTCTGCGGCTGGAGCGCGCCCGCTATGAGTTCCATGTGGGCAACCTGTACTTCAATCGCAAATGCACAGGCGCGCTGCCCGGTGTGGAACCGTTCGGAGGCTTCAACATGAGCGGTACCGACTCAAAAGCAGGGGGGCACGATTACTTGCTGCTCTTCATGCAAGCAAAGGTCATCAGCGAGCAGTTGTAATGAGGCAACGAGGCAATGAGGCAACGGGTGAGAGCCCTCGTTGCCTCGTTACTCATCTACTCGGTGCCTTAACGCCGTAGAAAGCGCCTGTCCAGTTCCTCCAGACTCAGTGTGATGAAAATCGGACGGCCATGCGGGCATACAGCGGGAGACCAATACGCGGTTACCTCATCGGCTAGCTTCTGCCTCTGGTCGGCGGAGAGGATGTCACCAGCTTTGATGGCGCCTATGCAGGCTGCCCGCATGGCCAATGCCTCCCGCAAAGTAGGGGGATCAGCCTGATCGCGAGTGGTGATCTCGTCTGCCAAAGCTGTGGTAAGGTCAGCCAGTGGCACTCGCGAGAGAGAAAGAGGCAAGGCCCGCATAACTAAAGTGCCCTCGCCAAACGGCTCGATCTCGATGCCCAACCCTGCCAGTAAATCCAGATGATTTGACAAAACATCTACTTCATGGGTGGTGAGCGGCAGGATGAATGGTGGGCTTATCTCTTGCTGAGGCTCGCCGCGCAGCAAGCGTTCAAACAAGATGGCTTCATGAGCTGCATGGGGATCAATCACCACCAGACCTTCCGGGGACTGGGCCAAAACGTAGCTATTGTGCAGTTGTCCTACAGCTCGTAGCGACGAAACAGCGTGATAGCCCGGGCCCACGTCACGTAACTGGACATAGGGAATCTCCTCACCGCGTTCCTCAAACGGCCATGTAATGGCCTCCGCTGATTCCACTCGAGGAAATGAGCTCAGAGCATTCTCTACAGCTTGAGAGACAGCCCAGTAAGCCGATCGCTCGTGCATGAAGCGAACCTCCGTTTTGCACGGGTGCACATTCACATCCACATAGGCCGGATCAATTTCGATGAACACCGTTGCCAGTGGGTGACGGCCGAAGGGCAGACGACCTCCGTAAGGGCGTTCCAGAGCGACGGCCAGCAGGCCGGAGCGGATGGGCCGACCATTGACATAAAAATGCTGGGCTTGCCGGTTAGACCGCCCCATGGTTGGCCGGGAAATCAGCCCATGTACTTTGAAGTCCGCTGCCTCCCACTGCAACGGCATCATTTCGTCTGCAACTTCCCGTCCCCAACAGATGGCCACCCGTTCACGTAGCGTACCTGCTGGCGCGACCAACGCTTCGCGACTATCCACACGTAAGCGGAATGCTACGTGTGGGAAAGCCAGGGCATAACGCACAACGGTGTCCCGGCATAGCTCTGCCTCGCGCAGGGGCGATTTAAGAAATTTACGCCGGGCGGGCACGTTGTAATATAGGTCTGTGACGGTGACACTACAGCCCACTGGCGAGGCTGCCGGTTCGAGAGTGGCTTGACCATCTCGCGTGATGATATGCGTGCCTTCAAGCTCTTCCTGAGAGCGTGTGAGCATCTCCACCTGGCTGACAGCAGCAATGGCTGCCAACGCTTCACCCCGAAATCCCAAAGTGCGCATTCGTGCCAGGTCGTCTAACGAGGCGATCTTAGAGGTGGCAAAACGATGGAAGAGTAGCGGCGCATCCTCACGGGTGATGCCTGTGCCATTGTCCGACACCCGGATCATAGCCAGGCCTCCGTGATGGATTTCCACAGAGATGGCACTGGCTCCTGCATCCAGTGAGTTCTCGATCAGCTCCTTAACGACCGAAGCTGGTCGCTCGACGACCTCGCCGGCTGCAATACGCTCGGCGACGGCTGGGTCTAGCAAACGGATAGGACGCGGCAAAGGTTTCATCTTCTAACGCTCGATCCCTTTCAATAAGATTAGGACAGGAGACATTGTTACTGTCATGATTGAACTGCCCTGGGAAAGTCCTTACACTTTCTCGCCAGCTACGTTCATCTTGACGGACCAGGGCGTGGACACCCTCAATCGGTCATGTCCATCCACCCCCACTCTGTGGGCCACTGTACAGCAGCCAGCTCGCTTCCTTCATCGTTTTGTTCGTCCCTGTGATCCACGCTGTCAATGGTGCTGGTTGCCCCCTCCTCCGTCGGCCACTCGGCGATCTCTTCCCGGATCAGGCCATCGGGACCGCCTCCTAAAACCATTGAGATGGTGCGACGCAGGGTCTTCACCGCTTTTTGCACCGGAAGATCGCTATGAGTGTCGGCGAATGTTGCGACGGCTACAGCGGGTTGTGGTGGCGCTTTCAGGCCATACTGTTCTCGTAACGCTTCGCGATGATAGGCAATCCAGAGGTAGAGATCCGCTTCCGTCCGGCCCGGGAACTCTTGCATGACGCCCATCTCGCGGATCTTCTGAATGATGGGCATATAGACATTATCATACCACGAAGCTACCGCCTCTTCATAGGGGATCGCGGCCTGCCGTTCCAGCCCCAGGTAGTAGCGGTGTACGTCAATATGTTCCTTCAACAAAGGGTAGCGGCCAGGTTCCGTCAGTCGCACATCTGCGCCAGGTCGAATCTTATCCAGCCCAGTTTGATCCAGGAATTCCCGATATTCCACTTGCCGGATCAGATCATCCAGGTCCGTGTCAGGCGTGATGGTGACCCCTTCCGGCAGGGGGAGCTCTGTCACATAGGCCTCAATCTCCTTAAGTTCATTGGCGCGGGCGACAGAGACGCGGTGATTGCCGTCCTTGACAAAATACACATCGCCGACTTTATAAGCCTCGATGGGAGGCAGAACCTCCATACGATCCATCGCTGCGTCAATTCTTACCCACCGTTCGCGATCGCTGCCAGAGCGCGGCAGGAAGGCGCGAGTGAAATCGCGATAGCGCCCCACACTGCCCACGATCCGATCAAGAGGGATAATCTGTGGGCCCCGGTTTACCTGCTGGTGAGTTTTCAGTATCCTTTGCACCTCATCAAAAGGCAAAAGACTCGTCGGATGGCCAGCGATCATGGCAAGCAGATCTTGCACGATCGCGCGGCGGGAGGCGCGCTCGAACCGCTCTCGCGATGAGTAAGCCAGGGGTGCCGGGAAGATTCCTTCTGTTCCTTTAAGCATAACAGGTGCTCTTGCGCAGGCGGTAGTCTCCCCTTTGAGTGTTGTTGCTACATCGGTGCCGGTTAGAATCACTGATGAGCGGGAAGCCGCGGATTCCTCCAACCCCGATCCGCGCTTTCCCGCAAATCCGCGGTTCTTTGGATGACAACTTTATGTTAGCACACATATTGCACTATGTCCAGTCCAGCGTTTCCTCTCAGCGTCCAGAACAGGCCCGTCATGACGTACCAGAGTGGAGGGAGTAGATGTCTCTCCTGGCAAAATTGTTCAGGTTGTGCTAAAATATCTCCCGCTTCCATAACCAATAAGGGTTAAGGAGAATGTTCCGCCATCTCCTACGATATAAATCCAAAACATGACGGAAAGAAATCGCTATTTCGTAGCCCACTATCGGCGCAGGTGTGCTATACTGCTGGCTAGCAGGGTGTCATCTTTGCCCCCTTTCAGGGTGAGAGTACGAGGGCAACAATGCATCTTTCTGAAGGAATGGCCTCGCAGCGAAGCCTCGCTCTGATAGCCGAGATTCATGATCACTTACTCAGACTGCAACGTGAAGATTCGAGAGAATTGACCCTTTTTCGGCAGAGCCTGATGGATCTCTTGCGCGATGAGGCGAGCCCATCGGTTCCAGAGAGCCGGTCTGACCACGAGCTTCGCAAGGTACAGCTTCACGCGTTGCGTAACCGAGAGGAAGAGAGGACTCGCCTAGCGGAGCAGCTTCGGGCCGGGCCAGGGCAATTGCTGGCTAACGCAGCAGTGGAGCTAGCCGCTTGTCTGCCCCTGTTGGATACGGACGTTGAACTGGTGCGTCAGGGCTTGCGGGCGTTAAAAGAGGAACTGCGCGCTGGCCTTGACAAGTTGCGGTGGATTCTATCGGAGCTAGAGCCTCCTCAGCTTATGGAAGAACTCGGCCTGATAAACAGTCTTCAAGTATATACCCAGCGCCTGGCAAAACAGAGTGGTATTGTAGTGGAATCGCACTTTCCGGTACGCCTCCCCCGGTTTCCTTCCACGATGGAGACCGGCATTTATCGGGTGGTGCAGGAGGCTTTGCGCAACGCTATCGAGCACGGGCAGGCGCGCACGGTTGTCCTTAGCGTAGAGCCAAAGAATGGCGGCTGGCAATTCGCCGTCCAGGACGATGGATTGGGGTTTGATCCTCTTTACCTATCCCATGCCAGCGGGCTGATCAATATGTATGAGTGGGCTCAAGCGTTTGGTGGTACCCTGGAGGTTAAAAGCAAGCCAGGACATGGTACAACGGTTGTACTCACAGTCAACATCGGAAGCGTGGGGCAGTCGGGCAGATACGCCGCAGACAGCCAGATGATGGAGGAGGTCAAGGATGGCTAACAAGATTACCGTCATGATTGTTGAAGACCACCCGCTCTTTGGGCAGGGGTTGCGCCGCGTGTTGGAGGAAGAAGAGGATATCGAAATCATCGCCGAGGTTGGCGATGGCAAACTTGCCGTCCAGCGTGCCATCGAACTACAGCCGAATGTCATATTGATGGATGTTAACCTGCCAGGGATGAACGGCCTGCAGGCCACAAGGGAGATTCGAGCCCGCGCAGAGCATATCGCTGTCATCATTTTGACTGCATATCACGACGAAGAACAGCTCTTCCATGCATTGCGTGCTGGCGCGGCAGCCTATTATCCTAAAGACGTGTTGCCCGCGGAGTTGATCCCCGCCATCCGAGAAGTGGCCAAAGGCAATTATGTGATCGGGGACAACGTTATGGCAGCCCCCCAGGTGGCTAGTTGGCTGCTCAAGGAGTTTGAGGAGATAGCTCTTTACGGTGAATCTCCCGATGAAATGTTCATGCCGTTGTCACCTCGGGAGATGGAAATCCTCCAATACATCACCAAGGGGGCCAGCAACAAAGAGATTGCGCGGGCCTTGGGCATCAGCCGCCAGACTGTGAAGAACCACATGAGTTCGATCTTACGCAAGCTGGCCGTTAACGATCGCACCCAGGCGGCTGTACTGGCGTTGCGCCGTGGCTGGATCCGACTGCAAGACACAGCCGACTGACCCTAATTTATCTCAAAGGAGGTTTGCCACTTGATGTGGCAGCATGTTGCGCGCGACGAAGGCGAGGGATTCGTCGAGTTTGCTGTCATCTTGATCCTTATCGCCATCGTTGTCCTGGCTATTTTGCTTATCCTGGGCGACGACCTGAGGGTATTTCTGAACGATCTGTTGCAAACCTGGTTCCCGCCTCGATGAGGCTGAGAACCCAGGAGAGATTGTTGCGGGTCGCGGTTGGTTGAGATTTTCACTGTGCCTGGTCATGCCCTTTTAATCCTCGCGAGGGTCGCCATGCCGTTGTTCTCTCTGCTGACCCGTCTGACAAAGATCGTTCACCCCACCCATCAGGCTTTGCTCGACCTGGTTTTTCCACCCCACTGCGCGGGTTGCGGTCAGTTGAGCTCCTTGTTGTGTACCCAGTGTCAGGCCGCTATACCACCTGTCCCTACCCCCATCTGCCAACGATGCGGCCGTCCAGTCCGGGAACCTGGATTGTGCTCGCTCTGTCGCCGCGAACCTCCACCGCTGTCAGCGATTCGCTCGGCTGCGATCTTCGGTGGCCCCCTGCGTCAGGCGATCCATCGCTTGAAGTACAGAGGACAGCGAGACCTGGCCCGCCCACTGGGCGCTTTGATGGCGCGAGCGTGGCCCGACGCCGTGATCACCGGAGATTGCCTCGTTCCGGTGCCCCTGTACCCTGCTCGGGAGCGAGAGCGGGGGTATAACCAGGCGCGCCTGTTGGCTGAGGTGCTGGGTGAACAGATCGGACTGCCTGTGATTTGCGACGCGATCCGCCGTGTACGTGCTACCCAGCCCCAGGTGCATCTGGACGCACAAGCCCGCCAGGCGAATGTGGTTGATGCCTTTGCGGTGGGATCCGCGCCTCTACGGGATCGCCGACCGGTGCTGGTGGATGATGTCTGTACCACCTCAGCGACCCTTTCTGCCTGTGCCCGGGTCTTATGGCAGGCAGGTGCAACAGAAGTGTGGGCCTACACGCTGGCGCGCGCAGCCTGGGACCCGGCACACCCAGATGCGTTGCCTGATCGAGTACCATCTACCTCCCTGCCGTCAGGGAATCGCCCTGACGATCCTATTGACGAGGGTGGATGAGATTCGTACAATGTGCTTCAGTAGCCAATGACACGTTTGCCAGAGCAGTACGCTCGCTCGACCGGAGCAGTTACCACAAAAATGGGAGTCATCGAAAGGAGTAGAACGATGCAATTGATCATTCAGGGCAAGAACATCGAGATCACTGACTGGTTGCGGCAGTACGTAGAAAAGAAGACTAGCCGGTTGGATCGCTATTTGCCAAACATCCAGGAGGCGCGCGGCGAACTTTCCATAGAGAAAGTCAAGAGTGCCCAGGCACGTCAGGTGGCGCAGATCACCGTGCGCAGCAACAACGGCACGATCCTGCGAGCCGAGGAGAGGTCTCATGACATCTTTGCCTCCATTGATGCTGTCACCGACAAGATGTATCGGCAGATTGCCCGCTTCAAGGGGCGGCGGCAAGATAGGCGTGGGCATATCAATGAGGAGCCTTTACCCATAGAAGAGGAAATGGAAGAGGAGGAGGCACCGCGTATCGTGCGCGTCAAGCGTTTCACCATGACCCCGATGGATCCGGATGAAGCCGTTGAACAAATGGAGTTGTTAGGGCACGACTTCTTCGTTTTCTACAATCCGGAAACGGAAAGCGTCAACGTAGTCTACCGGCGGGCAGACGGCAATTACGGCTTGCTTCAACCCGAGTTAGGTTAGGATGATCAAACGCCGTTCGTTCAGCTTCCAAAGCGAGAGGAGGCGAATAACCGCCTCCTCTCGTTGCCTGAATCGTCTATACAATCCCTTTCATAGGTCCGGTCTTATGAGGTGTGACGCATTTTGGATGGTTGGGTACCTTGCACCTCGGCACGAGGGTGACGTAGCAGTGATCGCAGGATGGTGCTGTAATGAACCTGAAAATCGGATGCTGTGGATTCGTCCAGAGCCGGACGGCTTATTTTGCTCACTTCCCCGTGGTTGAGATTCAGCAGACGTTTTACAAGCCACCTCAGCCCGCCACGGCTCAACGCTGGCGCACGCAAGCCCCGCCTGAATTCGAATTCACCCTGAAAGCCTGGCAACTGATCACCCACGAACCTTCCTCGCCGACTTACCGCAAGGCCCGACTGCAACTGGATGCCCCCGCCGAGAGCTACGGTAGTTTCCGCCTCACCCTTCAAGTGCTGGCTGCCTGGGAGCAAACTCGCGAGATCGCCCAGACCCTGGCCGCGCAGATCATTTTGCTCCAATGTCCGGCCAGTTTCTCCCCTACCGAGGAACACCTCCGCAACTTGAGGACGTTCCTGTCTGCCATCAATCGAGATGGCCTACGGCTGGCATGGGAACCGCGCGGCGCCTGGCCATTAGACTTAGTTCAGGAAATTTGCCAGACCCATCGGCTGATCCACGCAGTAGACCCGTTTCAGGGCCTTCCCGTCACCACAGGCACGGCTTATTTCCGTTTGCATGGCCGAACCGGCTACCGTTATCAATACACTGACGATGACCTGCATCAGCTCCTCGCCTGGTGCCAGGGATTTGAGGAGGTATACTGCCTGTTCAACAACGTCAACATGTGGGATGATGCCATGCGCTTGTTGGAGTTCAGTCGTTCAGGATGAGGCACAGGAGAACCATGCCCGACGGATTGTCCAGGCAACATTGTGCGGTCTGTGGGCGGTGCAGCCGGTGGGTAGCTGCCGGGTTAGGGGTTTGCCACGATTGCATCTTTCAGCGGCCAGAAGAATCACGAACTGTAGCCTGGCAGGCTCACCTGCAAAGTCGTTGCCTGTTTGACTTGCCTGAAGCCCCGCCGCACACACCCGACGGTAAATTGTGCGGCATGTGCGTGCAGCAATGTCGTATTGGGGAGGGAGAGCGGGGATTTTGTGGGCTGCGCACGGTGCGCAACGGCCGGCTGATCCATCTGGCAGGTACCCCGTCACGTGGCCTCTTACACTGGTATCGTGACCCTCTGCCCACTAACTGTGTGGCAGATTGGGTCTGCGCAGGGCATAACCAACGAGGATACCATAATCTGGCCGTATTCTACGCCAGTTGCACGTTCGATTGCCTTTTCTGCCAGAACTGGCACTACCGTGAAGCTGATCCGGCAGCCAGTACAGGGGTGTCTGCTCAAGCGCTGGCTGCCGTGGCCAATCCCCGTACCTTTTGCGTCTGCTATTTCGGTGGCGATCCCGCCTCGCAGATGCCACACGCGCTGGCGTCGGCCCATCTGTTGGCAAAACGCAACGTGGCAATCTGCTGGGAGACTGCAGGTAGCGCCCATCCCCGGTTCATGGATCGGGCCATCGAGCTTTCTTTGAAGACAGGGGGTACGGTCAAGTTTGATCTGAAAGCGTATGACGAACGGCTACATTATGCACTGACCGGCGCTTCCAACGTACAGTCGCTGGAGAACTTCGCTCGGGCCGCTCGTCGTTTTGAGGAACGGCCCTATCCTCCATTGGTAGTGGCCAGCACGCTCCTGGTACCCGGGTATGTGGACGCGAACGAGGTAGGAGGCATCGCCCGTTTCATCGCTGCGATCAACCCTGGCATCCCTTACTCCCTGCTGGCTTTCGCCCCCAACTACCTGATGCCCGATCTGCCGACCACTTCTGTAGCCCAGGCCGAGGCCGCGCTGGCCGCTGCGCAGGCGGCTGGCCTGAGCAATGTGCACATCGGCAACCGTCACCTGCTCTCCTGGGAAGGGTGATCGCTCACCGATTCATCGCATAGATGATGCGCAGACCATCCAGCGTGAGCCAGGGGTCAACGTATTGGATCGCCTTCGTTTCCCGCGCCACCGTCTCCGCCAGCCCTCCCGTCGCGATCACCTTCATGTCATCCCCCAGCTCACGGCGGAAGCGGGCGATCATCCCTTCCACCAGGGCGACGTAGCCGTAGAAGATGCCGGATTGCATCGCCAGGACGGTGTTGGTGCCGATGATCTTAGGTGGCGGAGCGATCTCGACCCGGTAAAGCTTGGCCGCGCGAGCGAAGAGCGCTTCCGCCGCGATGCCGATGCCGGGCGCGATGGCGCCGCCCAGGTAATCGCCCTCACGGGAGATGGCATCAAAGGTGGTCGCGGTGCCGAAATCAACCACGCAGGCCGGACCACCATACTTGTGTTGCACGGCCGCGCAGTCCACGACGCGATCAGCGCCCACCTCACGTGGGTTCTCGTAGCGGATGCGGACGCCAGTTTTGACCCCCGCATCCACGATCAACGGATCGTGTCCCAGGTAACGCTGGCTGGCCTCCCGAAATATATGCGTCAGGGGAGGGACCACGCTGGCCATAGCCACGCCTGTGATGTCCTCGGCGCGCACCCCCCGGTGGGCAAAGAGCTGGATCATCAAGATGCCATACTCGTCAGGCATGCGGTCATGTACTGTGGCGATGCGCCAATGCGCGTGAAGTCGCTCCCCCTGGTACACCCCCATCGTGATGTTGGTATTGCCGACATCAATGGTGAGTAGCATGGTTGGCTCCTTTGAATCGGATGCAGGTCCCCAGGCGCCGGTTTTAAACCGGTGCCTGGGGACCAGTCACACCCTCACATCATCTCCCCCGCCATCTCGGTATGCCGGATTTCGGTGATACGGTTATGCTCATCAACCAGCACCACCGTCGGCGACCACCCCTCTGGCAGGGGTTCCGCAACTTGCGCGTAGGCCATGATGATGATCTTGTCGCCGACTTGTACCAGTCGCGCGGCCGCGCCGTTCAATTCGATCGCGCCGCTGCCGGCCGGCCCGGCGATCACGTACGTCTCTAACCGCTCGCCATTGTCAATGTCCACTACCTGCACCCGCTCATATGGGCAAATGCCCGATGCCCTCAACAACTCGCTGTCTATGGTGATCGAGCCGACGTAGTGAATGTTGGCAGCGGTCACAGTGGCCCGGTGAATCTTAGCAAACAGTAGCGTCCGAACCATAACGTTCTTCACTCTCTACCTTCCCAGGTGCATATTGTCAATCAACCGCGCCCGGCCGATACGCACTGCCATCGAAAGCAGCACACCCCGATTGGCATCTCCTAGCTCCGCCAATGTTTGAGGATCGGCGGCGCTCACGTACTCAATCTGGGCCAACGGCTCCCCCTCCAGGACTGAGCGCATGATCTGGCGCAGCCGTTCGCCATCATGCTCACCAGCCAACCAGGCATCCCGCGCTGCGCAGAGAGCCTGGTACAGCACAGGCGCTGCCAGCCGCTGCTCTGGGGTCAGGTAGACGTTGCGAGACGACATCGCCAGACCATCAGCCTCTCGGACAGTGGGGCAGACCACCACTTCCAGGGGGAAATTCAGGTCCCGCACCATCTGTTGGATGACTACCACCTGCTGCGCGTCCTTCTGACCGAAGTAGGCGCGGTCCGGCTGAAAGACGTTGAACAGCTTGGCGACCACCGTCGCCACCCCGCGAAAGTGGCCAGGCCGGGCAGCTCCTTCCAGTGGCTTCGTGACTTCTTCTACTGTCACGTAGGTCTGATAACCAGGCGGATAGACCTCGTCCACAGGCGGCGCCCACACCAGGTCCACCCCCGCTGCTCGCAACAACCCCAGATCGCGTTCCAGATCGCGCGGATACGCGCTCAAGTCCTCTTGCGGACCAAACTGTGTTGGATTGACGAAGATCGAAACACCAACGTGATCGTTCTCTGTACGGGCGCGCTCGACCAGTGAGAGGTGCCCGGCATGCAAATATCCCATCGTAGGCACCAATCCCCAGCTTCCTGCCAATTCGCGGCGGATGCGACGGACGTCTGCGACGGTTTCGACTACATGCATGGTCAGATCCTTTCAGAACGTATTACGTATTGGGTGCTGGATCCTGTGACACGGAATATACACGACGCCCCACGAACCACGATGCGATCCAAAAGATCCAAAATCTACAATCTGCAATCTGCAACCCGCAATCCTCTCACCAGCCGCCACACGGTCTCATTCACCGGCGTGGGAACACCCAACCGTTTGCCCTCGGCCACGATCACTCCGTTGATGCTGTCAATCTCCGTCGGTCGGCCGTGTTCGACATCTTGCAGCATAGACGAGTGGTTGGTAGCCGTCGCGCGGCACACCGCCTCCACGTGAGCCACCGAATCCTGGATGGTGATTGGCACTCCTCGGGCGGTCGCCACAGTGGCCGCCTCTTGTGCCAACGCGGCCAGCAGTGTCCGGCGATCTTCGCAGGCTAGCAGATCACCATTGGGCACTCGCCACAGCGCGGTAAGCGGGTTGATCGCCGCGTTGACTACAGCTTTGTTCCATAGCACCCCTTCGATCTCTGATGTGGCGCTGGCTTCAAACCCAGCCATCTGTAACAACGACACAAAAGCTGTCACCCGTTCCGCCACAGCCGGATGCGAGCCGATGTACGTGGGTCCACGGCCCGCATGGCGCACTCGGCCCGGCCCCAGCAGAGTGGCACCTTCAAAGGTCACCCCCTGGGCCATGCGATCCTGTCCTACGGCTGCGGCCAGACGAGGGCCGTTATCCAGTCCGTTTTGGAGGGTCACAGCCAGGCCTTGTGGAGTCAACAGCCGTGCCGCCCATGCCGTTGCTCGATCGGTCTGGTAACTTTTCACCAGCAAGAGTGCCACATCAGCCGGAGGTACTGCTACCGGATTATCGGCAACCGGCACAGCCGCCTGCCAGACGCGATCGAGGTCGTGAACGCACACACCCTCGCGACGCACAGCAGCTACTCCCTCTGCCCACGTGCCCACCATCCATACCTCGGCATAGGCAGCTAACCGGGCTGCGAACAAGCACCCCAGCGCGCCCGTCCCCAGTACCACCACGCGCATCCCGGCCTCCCCTCATAACATAACATATGGAGACACGGTGACGCGGGGAGGGGGAGACACGGGGAGTCCCCCGTCACCGTGTCACCGTGTCCCCGCGTCCCCGTGTCCCCCTGTCTCCATCTCCCGCATCCACTCTGCCCAGGCTGCATCGTCCATGGGGAATGTGTGTTCGGCCGTGGGAAAACGACGCTGAGTCACATCGTCCCGATAAGCGGTCAACGCTCGTTCCATCTCGGCGAAGAGATTCACGTAGCGCTTGACGAAACGGGGTGTGAACCGATCAAACATCCCCAGCACGTCATGCAGCACCAGCACCTGGCCGTCGCATCCGGCCCCAGCGCCAATGCCGATGGTGGGGATGTGCAGTTGGCGGGAGACATACTCAGCCACGCGATCGGTCACCATCTCCATCACCACCATCATCGCACCGGCTGCTTGCAGGGCCTCCGCATCTTCTAATAGCCGGCGGGCGTCCGCGGCCGTACGCCCCTGCACCCGATAGCCACCCAGCTTGCTGACCGACTGGGGTGTCAGGCCGATGTGGCCGACCACGGGAATGCCTGCATCGCTGATAGCGCGCACCGTCTCCGCCATTTCCCGCCCGCCCTCCAGCTTCACCGCGTCCATCCCCGCTTCTTTGAGAAAGCGGCCGGCGTTGCGCACAGCTTCTGCCCGATCGGCCTGGTAAGAGAGAAAAGGCATGTCGCCGATGAGGAAGGCGTATTGCGCGCCACGGCGCACCGCCCGGCAGTGATGGAGCATCTCGTCCATGGTCACCGGCACCGTGGACTCGTAGCCTAACACCACCATGCCCAGCGAATCTCCCACCAGGATGCAATCAATGCCGGCCCGATCTACAGCCAAAGCACCGGGGTAATCATAAGCCGTGACCATGGTGATGGGCTTGCCTTGGCGTTTTTTCTCCTGCAGCGCCAGAATTGTCATCTTCTTGCGTTCCATGTATACCTCCCAACAGAAAGCCCCTCGGCAGACCGAGGGGCTTAGGCAGACACAACAGTGCTGAGGCATGGGAGCTCAGCCAGCCGATATTGGCCGTCTCGGTCGCCGTAGCGATCCAAGCGACACAGTTGTACGCTTGAAATGTTCACTCACCGCCCTCGTCGGGGTCGGTGGCAGAGAAATTATAGCACGCACTCCTATTTATGGCAATAGAGGGTTGCATCTGTGTCAACTTAAGCTCTGAGCCCCGTCCCCGGGGCGGCCCGAGGACGGGCCCTTGAGCCCTAAGTTGACGCTGATTTAGAGGGTTGTCCCCAATGTGAAACGTTCTCGCTGCTCGTGATAGTGCTGGTTGTAGAAGTTGCGCAAGCACGCGTATCCCGGGTGATGGGCCTCGATCGGCATCTCTATCTTGGTTGCTCATCTTCTGCTGCCCGCGTCTCTTGCCTGCCCGCGACCTGGCTCCATCGCTGCCAGACCAGGCCACGGCCAGGGGCCAGCAAAAACACCAGTATGAACAGGGCGGTGCAGGTGAGGACAATGGCCGCGCCTGACGCCATGTTAATGTAATAGGAGAGATACAACCCCGCCACGCCTGAACCAGCGCCTATCAGCGCACTCAAGACCATCATCACCGGCAACCGGCGGGTCAGCATGTAAGCCGCAGCCGCTGGTGTCACCAGCATCGCCACCATCAGGGCAGTGCCCACCGTCTGGAGGGAGACCACGATGGTGACCGCGATCATAATCAACAGGAGATGACGCAGAAAACGGCCAGGCAGCCGCAATGTTCCCGCCAGGATTGGATCGAAGGAGATAACTAGAAACTCCTTGTAAAAGGCCAACACCAGGAGCAACACCAGCCCACCGAAGATCGCGGTCAGGTACAGATCGGCGTCGGACACCCCCAGCACGTTCCCGAACAGGAAATGAGTGAGATCCACCGTGTAGCTGCGCACCGTGGAGATCAACGCGATGCCCAGGGCGAACATCCCGGCAAAGAGGACGCCGATGGCCGTATCCTCTTTAATCTGCCTTCCATGAGTAATGGCACCTACACCCAGCGCAGTGCCCACGCCGGCGATCAGCCCGCCCCAGAACAGCGGCCCCTGCGCGCCGCCGCCTAACAGGTAAGCCACGGCCACCCCAGGCAGGATAGCGTGGGCCAGCGCATCTCCCAGGAAGGCCATGCCGCGCAGCACGACGTAGGTGCCTACCACTGCGCATACGGTCCCCACCAGAATGGTCGCCAATAAGCCTCGCAACATGAAGGTGTAACGCAACGGTTCAATCAACCACTCAACCACGATCCATCTCCCTGGAACTGCCCAGGTGACCGGCACTTTAGAAGCACTGATCACCTGAGTTCCGCCTCCCCGTGATTACAGCACGTGTCAGGCACAACCAGCATCCCCTCGATAGTCTCCAGCATGGTGATCTGGCCACCATAGGCTGCAGCCAGGTGAGTGGGCGTCAGCACCTCTGCAGCCCTGCCCATGGCGATCAGCCGGCGGTTCAGCAAGATCAGCCGATCAAAACGGTCGGCTGCCTGATTGAGATCGTGCGTGGCGACCATCACGGTGACCCCGCGCCCACGCAGTTGATCCAGGATACGGAAAAGGGTCTCCTGTGCGGGGACATCTAGCCCGGTGAATGGCTCATCCATCAATAAGAGCTCGGCCTCCTGAGCCAAGGCGCGGGCGATGAAGACCCGCTGCTGTTGCCCTCCCGATAACTCCCCAATCTGGTGATTAGCCATCTCCGCCATATCCACCAGGCGCAAACTCTCGTCCACGATTTCCCAATCGCGACGTCGCGGCCAGCGCAGCAGCCCTAGCCGGCCCACCCGACCCATCATCACCACATCGGCTACTGTCACCGGGAAAGACCAATCTACCTGGCTGCGTTGCGGTACATAAGCGATGCAGATATGCTCGTTGGGACAATGCCCGTAGACATCCACTTGACCGGACGTGGGCGGAAGGACACCCGCGATCACTTTGAAAAGCGTACTCTTGCCTGCACCATTAGGGCCGACCACCGCTACCCGCTCGCCACGCTCCAGGGTGAAGGAGACATCTTCCAGGGCGGGCACGTGACTGTTGTAACGCACGGTCAGGTGCTCCAACCGGACGCCAGACTCAGATTCGTGATGCAAGGCCGGCCGCTGAAACAATCCGGTCACTGAACCAGTCTTTCCTCTTATCATCTACTGTTGTCCTCTCATGGCTTACTCAACCCTTGCACGATCGTATCCATGTTAGCACGCATCAGGCCGATGTAACTGTCGGCTCCGCTGCCGAGCTCACCCAATGCCCCCGTGTAAAGTGACAAAACGCGAACACCGGCCTCGTCTGCCAGGACCTGGGCCAGGCGCGGGTTAGCCGTCCGCCCCACGAAAATGACGGGGACGCCGGCCTCACGGACTCGCGCCACGAGCTTTGCCAGATCAGAGGCAGATGGCTCAGCCACCGTGCTGAACCCGGGGATCACCGCACCGATCATCTCGAATCCGTAGCGAGCGGCGAAATAGGTGAAAACCTGGTGGTCGGTGACCAGCTTCCGCCGTCCTGGCGGGATGCGTTCCGTCTGCTCACGGATGTACGCGTCCAGGTCCTGCAACTGCTGGCGATACGCCTGAGCACGCGCCGCATAATCCTGGGCATGAGCCGGGTCCAGAGCGGCCAGCGCGCCTTCGATGTTATCTACCCACTTCAACACGTTGTTGGGATCGAACCAGGTGTGCGGATCACCACCCTCGGGGACCTCGATCACATCATGATCACCGTCGCCTTGCATCTGCAACGGTTTGATGCCCGCGGAGACGGGGATCACTGGCTGACCACGGCTGGCTGCGGCCTCGATCGTCGCCTGCAAGCCTTCCTCCAACCCCAGCCCATTGATAAAGACTACGTGGGCATCAGCGATGGCGGCGACATCTCTGGCAATAGGCTCATAGCTGTGCGGGTCCTGCCCGGCCGCCATGAGCACCGTCAGCTCGATCAAATCGCTACCCACTTGGGCGACCACATCACCCACGATGCCAGTGCTTGCCACTACTCGCAGCTTCTGTCCGGCGTTCAGATTCACCGGTGCCAACGTCGGCAGCGATTCCTTCGTGACCGACGCCACATCACCGGTTGACGACGTGACCCTCTTGCCGGCAGAGCTGCATCCTGCAAGCAGTACAGTCATGGCAATCAGCACCAGCAGGCCAGTTAGGATAATCAGTCTTTCAAGCAAACCGTGTTGTTCTTGTTTCTCATGAATGACATTCATGACACACACCAAAGAACTCCACCAGATGTCCGGTGATCTCAAAGCCGGTCGCTACCACAGCCTCCTCGGCCAGGCTGGTCAATGGGCAACCGGGCAGCTCAACGACAGCACCACACTGCATGCACACCATGTGGTGATGATGTCCGCCTTCCACCAACGTGTACCGCAGTTCGCTACCTCCCAGGTAAAGCGGGCGAACCACCCCCAGTTCTGCCATCTGGTTCAGCGTACGAAAGGCAGTGGCCCGTCCTAACGGCTGGTAAAGCGCCTGTGCCGCTTCCCATATTTCCTGCGCGCTCAAATGGCTGGCACCTTCGCTCAGGACCTGCACAATAGCGAGGCGCGGTCGGGTCAGCTTCAATCCATGTTGCGCCAGCGCTTTTGCCAGCGGTAACTTGGCGGCCGCTCGATAATTCCACATCGCGCCCCTCATAACTGATACTCAATATCATTATAGCACGCCTTAACGGATGCGGTCAAGTGCTCAACACCGAACGTGAGTTTCTTGACTTTGCCAGGCATTCTCCGTTCGGGGGCGGCCCGGAGAATCGGTGTGATCACATGCTACTGTCCAGCCTGTCGGGGGTCATTGGGCTGAGCTCGCCGCTTCTGCCGGAAAGAGGTGGATTACGTCCAACTTGAGCGAGAGCCGTCGCTGCTGCCCCACTCCCAACTCCAGGCGGAGGAAGACTGGATGGGGCAGGCGAACGTAGAGGACCGGCCCATCAGCGCCGCCTTGCGTCACCAGGCGTACTGTCAGCAGGTGGTCGAAGCCCTGGGGCTCATCCGCGGCGATGATTCCTTGCACGATGTTTTGGGCTACATCGGGACGCAGCGGGCGATCCTCCCGCACGAACATGATCTCTTCGGGCCGGATGCCGAAGAGGATATCCTGGCCCTCTGGGTGGTTGGCGGGCGGCGTCAGGATCTCGCCGCCGGCCCATGCCACGCGTAGCCCGTCGGCCCGGCGTTCCAGCACGCGGCCGCGGAACACATTGCGCATCCCCATCGCGATCGCCACCTCCGGTGTCGCCGGGTGACGGAACACCTCGTCGCGCAGGCCGGATTGGACCACACGCCCTGGCGCCAGCACAACGATGCGCTGTGCCAGGCTGTAAGCTTCAGCCAGGTTGTGAGTCACCAGCAAGGTGGGGATGCTGTAGCGCGCCTGAACCTGGCGTAGCTCGTTTTGCAGATGTTCACGCAGTGGAGCGTCCAGCGCGCCCAGCGGCTCATCCAAGAGCAGGATGTCAGGGGAGGTCACCAGCGCCCGCGCCAGTGCCACCCGTTGCTGCTCGCCACCCGATAGCTCCCCCGGCCGGCGATGCTCCAGCCCGCGCAGCCGCATGAGCTCCAGCATCTCGTCCACCCGCGCCGCGCGCGTCCGGCGGTCCATGGGGTGCAGCCCGTAGGCGATGTTGTCCGCAACGCTCAGGTGCGGGAAAAGGCCGTACTGCTGCGGCACGTAACCGACCCGGCGTTCCTGTGGCGGCAGGTTCACCCCCGTGGCGCTGTCGAACAACGTCCGCCCCCTCACCACGATCCGCCCGGCATCAGGCCGTAGCAGGCCAGCGATGGCCCGCAAGATGAAGCTTTTGCCCGAACCCGATGGGCCGAACAGAACCACCAGCTCCTCGCCAGCCTGGAAGCGGATGTTGATGTTCAGAGTGGGCAGCGCATGGCAAACGTGAACGTCGAGCAAGCCCTCTGTCCCCTTACACTCTGGCTCGTTGGGCCAGCGCGCGCAGGGCCAGCAGCAACCCCAACGCGACGGCCGTCAATAGCGCCACCAACCAGTTGGCGCGCACCTGGTCGCCTGCCTGCACCGCGTCGTAAATGGCAATGGGCATGGTCTGCGTCCGCCCGGGGATATTGCCGGCCACCATGAGGGTGGCGCCAAACTCCCCCAGCGCGCGGGTGAAGGCCAGCACGATACCGGCCAGGATCCCGCGCCAGGCCAGAGGCAGCGTCACCGTGAAGAAGATGGCTGCCTCGGAGCGCCCCAGCGTGCGTGCCACATCCTCCATCTCCGGGGCCACCCCCTCCAGTGCCGCTCGCGCCGATTGCACCAACAGCGGCAGTGCGACGATGCTGGCCGCGATCACCGCTCCGCGCCAGGTGAAGACCAGCGGCACGCCCAACGCGCTCAGCCAGCGCCCCAGCGGGCTGCGCTGCCCCAGGGCTACCAGCAGGTAGTAGCCGAGGACGGTAGGCGGCAGCACCATCGGTAGCGTCGTCAGCGCGTCCAGGATTTGCAGCAGTGGGTGGTGATGGCGGGCCAGCAGCCGCGCCAGCGCCACACCGATCACCAGAGCGATCAGCGTGGCCAGCACGGCCACTTTCAGCGATAACCACAGCGGTTGCACCAGCATCAGAACTCCTCTGGCGGCTTGTACCCGATAGGGTAAAGGAAACCATACCGTCGCATGATCGGCCGGTCTACAGGGCCGTTCACGAACTCGATAAAGCGGTGGGCTGCGTCATGGTCCTTTTGAGAGCATTTCACAATTTCTTCCTGTCCTGGTCAGAGGCATGTTATAATAGATCCCAGGGAGCGCATCCATGTTCAACCAAGTTAATCTAAGCGTTTCATGGACACCGGTCACGGATGATTTGTTACAAGAGATTGTCCAGCGCATCGTGGCTGCATTTGACCCCGAGATGATCATACTGTTCGGCTCTCGCGCTTATGGCAGACCAGGGCAGGACAGTGATGTGGACTTGTTGGTCATTACTGATGCGCTTAATACTCAGAGCGTCTTCGAACGCCATCGTGCCATCTCTGATCTATTTCCCCAACGCCGCTTCGCGCTGGATGTGATCGTACGCACACCGGCTGAACTGAGCCAACTTCTCGAACAAGGCCACACTTTCTTCAGGGAGATTGTCACGCAAGGCAAGGTCCTTCATGAACGATGAAGTCATCGCCTGGATACAAAAAGCCGAAGCGGACTATCAGAACGCACGTATCTTGCTGCGCCAGCGCAAAACGTTTCTGCCGGATAACATTTGCTGGAGCTGCCAGCAGAGTGCCGAGAAGTACTTAAAAGCTTACCTGATCCGTCATAAAATTGACTACCCCCGTCGTCACGATTTGGTCCAGTTGCGCAACCTGTGCGCGGATGCCGATCCAGATTTCCGCCTGATCGCTGAAGCGATTGCCACGCTAGACCAGTTTGGGACAGATATCCGTTATCCCGGTGTTTCCGCTACTCCTCAGGATGCCCGGCAGTCCTTTGACGCTCTGAAACAAATTCGCACCTTTGTGCGGGCCAAGTTAGGCTTGGCATAGATCCCTTGGCATCAGAACTCCTCTGGCGGCTTGTACCCGATAGGGTAAAGGAAACCATACCGCCGCATGATCGGCCGGCCCACAGGGCCGTTCACGAACTCGATAAAGCGGCGGGCCACGTCGGGCTGCGGGCTGGATTTCAGGATCGCCAGCGCCTGGTTGATCGGCTCGTGCAGGTCAGACGGGATCAGCGTGTAACGCACCTCCGGCACCTCCGCCACGGAGAGCGCCACGATCCCCACCGGCGCGTCCCCCGTCTGCACGAATTGCAACGCCTGGCGCACGTTCTCCCCCATCACGATGCGCGGCCGCACCTGCTCCCACAGCCCTACCCGCTCCAGCGCCTGCCGGGCGGCCAGCCCATACGGTGCGTGATCGGGGTTGGCGATGGCGATGGGCCCCAGCGCGGGGTCGGCCAGGTCCTCCAGGCGCTCCACAATGCGGCCGCTCTGTCGGTTCACCACGAGAGCCAGGCGTCCTTGCGCGTACAACTGCCGGCTGCCGGGGACGATCAGGCCGCGCGCCGCCAGCCGGTCTATGTACGCCTCACTGGCCGCGGCGAAGATATCGAAGGGCGCGCCGTTCTCGATCTGCTGGGCGAGCTGGCCGCTAGAGCCGAAGGCGAACGTCACCGGCACGCCCGTCTCCTCTTGGAACTGCCGGCCGATCTCGGGGAAGGCGAAGTGCAGGTCCGCGGCCGCGGCCACCGTGAGGGCAGGAGGCCCCCCCGCGCCGGCTCTACCGCACCCGCCCAGCAGCACGGCAAGGCCCATCAGGGCCAGAAAGTATCGGATCATCTCCAGTTCCTTGATACGCGAAACTGCCAGCTTCGGGTAGAAAGCTGGCAGCCTCCAATCGTGTTTCTCACAAGTACGCATGGTTGACTGACGTTCACTGTCCCCGCAGCGCTCGCTTGATCCTTGCGTCGGTCGGATCTACTTCGACTATCAAACTTTGTTTGCCGCCGCCAGTGCACAAGCCAGCGATACAGCAAAGTCGTCTTGAAGCACATCGGCTGTTAAGACCGCGGCCATTGTAGAACTCCTACAGGCCAGCGAGCCACGCTCAAATTACCCGCCAAGTCTCGCAGCACGAAGCCACCTTCTTCGTGTCCGCCCGTAACTCCGGGCTGTGAGTCTCGCCAAGGTCCTCATTTAGATCGTCCACGTCATAGTGCGCCGGAATGCGGCGAGAGGCCAATAACTGGCGAAATTCCCACAACGACATATTCGCCAACTCACGTGCCTTGCCAATGGAAAGGCGTCCTTGGGCATACAGATAAATCGCGATTTCCACCTTCAGCTCGGGAATGGTAAGCCGGGCTGAGTCCAGAACATCCTGAGGAACTTCCAGGACAGTGAGGCTGTTCATCCCATAATCCCTCCTATCTCCAACATCCTCGCGCCTGCATTCTAACACAGTTGAGGACGCGCCGACAAGTGTAGCAGCCGAGAGAGACTGCTACGCGGCCTTGCGGCTCTGTACCACCACCCGGCTAACGATGGTCACAAACCCGGCCACAGCCAGCCAGCCGAACAGGTCGCCGACGACAGAGTAGAGGGTGAAGACACCCCTGGATCGGCACCTGGGCCACCATCACCCACTCGCTGCTGGTGAAATGATCCTCCATCGCCAACACCCACCCGTAGGGGTCTGTGGCAATGGAGAGCCCCTGATCAGCCTGGCGAAAGAGCGAGACGCCGTTCTCAATGGCGCGGAAGACTGACATCTGCCCGTGCAACGGATCAATCGCACGCCAGTCGTGGCTGGGCACGAGCAAAATGTCCGTGCCGTTGCCGCTGAAGGCAGGCTTTGCAGGCGTAGCCGCGACCTCGGTCGCTCTACGTCGTGGAATGGCGCGAGGCCGCCGCCTGGAAGAGGCTGGCCGTCGCCCTGAGGAACAACGTCGGCCGCACGATCTGGCGCAGGATGGCCCGGTAGGGCTGGCGGCCTGATACGGCGTCAAAGAGGGCCTGGCTCAGGGCAGGCTCCCGTTCAGCCAGGGCCAGCAGCGGGTCCACCAGCCGCAGTCGGCTGCCAATGATCACCAGTCGGCGCACCAACTGCCCATATGGGATGTCGGCCAGGATCTCACGGCAAGCGGGTACGTAGCTGCGCTCGAACGCGGCCGCCGAGATCCCCTCAGTCAGGATGCTACGGGCGGCCCACATCCCCGTCAGGCAGGCGGAGTTCACTCCCTTGCCCTTGAAGGCCCGCACCAAGCCGGCCGCATCCCCCACCACCACATACCGATCACCGTAAAATCCCCGCGCGAGGGAGACCGGGAACCGTCCTTTGAAGTATTGAACGTTTCTGGAGCCCAAAGGCCTGTCTTGGCTGGACGGAGGCAGCACCGTGGCAACGGCAGGTAGAGCGAGGAAATAATCCATCCAGGATGCCGTCACACTGGCCCCTGCAATGTTCACCGTCAGATGATTTCCCTTAGGCGAGATAGCGCCGAACTCGATCTGTGACTGGGCTGGTAGAAAAGCATGGATGCGCCCGCTGGGTGGCGTTCCCCCGCCCTCAACCGAGGGCCCAGGGAGCAAATAGCCTGACGGCGGATGGATCTTGGTCACGATGCTATCGAGGAAACGAGGAGGCCGATACGGCGTGACCCGCGAAAGCACCACGGCCGTCCCGATATCTGATCCAAACGCGCCGACGACGACATCAGCCCTTCGGCAATCGCTCTCACTGTAAACGGTCACACCGTCGGCGCTGATCTCCAGATCGGTGACCCGGCTGGGGACCACCTCCACGCCCGCCTGCCTGGTCTGCTCCAGCAAATAGGCATCGAATTGGATCCGGCGCAAGGCATACGAGACCTCGTTCTCGGGGCTGTCCAGGACCAAGCTGCGTCGCTCGCCATGCAGCACGTAGCCGGTGATGCGCCGCTGCACCAGATGCCAGGGGAAGGGCACCCCTAATTCGTCTTGCAAGATGCGGTCAATGGGAGGCGAGAGGACTCCCACACACTGATTGTAGTGGCGTTCGCCTGCGAAAGTCTTCCCTTCATAGAGGGTCACGTCCACACGGCGATCCAGCGTGCAGCTCAATCGGACCAGCGCGATGGCACACGCGCACCCGCCTGGCCCACCACCGATGATCACCACGTGGCCGCCGTCGCGCAGTGGCCCTAACGGCGTCTCAGTCAAGGTTCAACCTCCCCGGCCGTATCGGGCGTCCATCGCCTTCCAAGAGCGTGACAAGCCCATCGCCATCCCACCGGGACACTGAGAAGGCGACGCAGGATCGTCCCATACGAATCATCCCCCGTGAACATCCCCCACAGTGCCAGGTGCGCGCCCCGCGCCTCTGGTGAAAGGCTCAGCTCTGCCTGCAACACCCTCAGCCAGGCTTCCGTCAGGCGCGGGCTTCGCCGAGAGTATTCCCATAGGGCAAAGAGCAGCCGGCCGATCCGATTATCGCGGGCGATGGCGTGGCAGAGGGGAGCATAGCCGCGCGCGAAATCTCGGGCGCGAATGCCCATCTCCAGGACAGTTCGCGCGGCCTGTTGCGCCGTCAAAAACGCGGAGCCGATCCCGTCTTTGTACAAACGCGTCACGGCCGCATCCCCTACCGCCACAAAATGATCGGCATAGTAACCACGGGCCATGTCCACTGCCACGCGCGGCCGACAGCCACACAACCGTTGTGGCTCCCCGCGCAAGGTGCTGTGTACATCCGCTTCCTGTAGCAAAGCGCCAACGGCATCCTTCTCCAGGTGATGGCCCAACAGGCTGACGTTTACGTAAGGTCCCTTGGCCACCAGGCACGCGAAGACCAGGCTGCCCGGTTGTCCAAAATGCACGTGGACCCGGCCACCGTCACTGAAGGCGGGGGCCAGCAGCTCGTCCTGGGCCATTATTTCCGTCGGCGGTGGGATGTAATGCGGCGGGTTCAACATCGGTGGACGAGCGTTGACCCCCGTGGCCAGCACCACCAGGTCGCTGGTGTAACTACGCGCATGGGTTTGTAGGCGTGGACTGCCCTGCAGAGAGACCTCTTCTACGCTCTCGCGCACGACGTGAACCCCGGCTTGCTCGGCCTGGTTTAGCAGCCAGGCATCGAAGCTGATCTCCGGCCCGAGGGCGCCCAGCCGGGGGCCGGAACCCCGATAGACGCTCAGAATCTGACGCTGCGGTTGCGGGCGGGTGATTTCAAAAACACCTTGCGTCAGGTGCAGCACATAGCCGTGAATCTCGCCTAATACCACGGCGGGCGGCAGGCTCAGCCCAAGCTCATGCAGGCCACGGATCAGGCGCGAGGAGAGGATGCCGGCGCACTTGTTGCAGCCGCGCGGTCCTCTGGCGCTGAAGTCCTTCGGCTCGAAGAGGGTCAGCTCCAGTTCAATGCCGCGCTCACGGGCCAGCTTCAACGCGTGCAGAGCAAAGAAGCAGCCAGCCGGTCCGCCGCCGACGACCGCGATACGCAAAGAGGATCGCGGCAACGGGCTGCCCGGACCACTATCGAACATCTTGCACGTCTCCCCGGGGGAGAATGCGGGGGATGTAAAGCTGCTCTCACGTGCGACGCCTTTCTGAAGTGCGTCGCACGTGAGTGTGTAGACCTATCGAACGCCCAAGAGGCGCAGGATGACCTCCCGGCAGCCAGGGGGCGGCTGAGGCGGAGGTGTGGGCTCAGGTGTGGGCTCAGGTTCCGGCTGCGGTGTAGGCTCCG
>DAOUAJ010000232.1:0-7801 GCA_034433615.1 Anaerolineae bacterium
AAGTCCTGCCAACTGTTGATGATGCCGGCGGACTCATCCACCCATTCACGCCGATCCCGCCGCAGGGCAGCCGTATCCTCGGCAGCCAGCCGTCTCCTGGGGAGGTCCAGCGTAGGACCGACGGTGATGTAGTCATAGCCGGTCTCGTACCAGAAGCGGATGGTTCGGCGCAAGGCGACCTCTCGCAGCTCATGATCGTGCCGCTCGGGGTCCGGGATGGGCTCGCCGATGACTGCCTCCATGATCTCTCGATCAGCGAAGAGCTCGACGAACGGCACGCGATCCGGTTCCCCCTGACGCAACAGCACCTTACGCAGGCGCTCGAAATCGGGAGTGGGAGAGGGGAAAAGCATGATTGCCTCCTAAATGCCTGTCTCCGCAAAAGTCTTTACCCTTTGAGGCTTCCCAGCGTGTACACCTCCATCAGGCGGCGCTCGGTCTCCCCGGAGATGCGCGCCATCACGCGCACGTAAGGCAGGATGCTGGAGTTGCGCAGCTTGCGCTTCAAGAGTTCGTCCACCTGGAAGATGCCAGCCGAGTTACTCATCACGATCTCGATCTCGATAGGGACGTCCTTGCCGGGGCGGATGTTCACCTCGTCAATGGCCTGCGCGGAGAGGGAGTGGATGTTCAGCGCACCAGCCTCGTATGGGATGCGGGAGCGCCCCTTGGTGATGTCCAGAGCGTCGGCCACCTTCACCACGCCCGCCTCCGTCGTTAGGCAACGCACGTCCCAGGTGTGCGCGACGATGGCGTGCAACACCTCGGACACGACGATGGTGCGCTCCCGAATAGGATAGATGTCGGTCAGCAGCTCCTTGGCCTTCAGGTTGGCCAGAGTCAGGCTGTATTCCTCGTGGTTATCCCGATGAATCGAGATCCCCAGATCGTGCAGCAATGCCGCCAATACCACCACGACCTCCGCATCATCGGTGGTCATGCCGTAATCTTTGACGATGCCCATCGGTACAGCGGCGTCAATCAAAAAGCGCACCAGGCGCAGCGCGATGTTGGCGACGATCTTGACGTGCACCTCGCCATGATCGCTGACGCCGGAACGGTCCACCGCGTTGATGTTAGCGCAGCGCCACAACTGGTGGAGCTCCTCGTCCGCCTCAACACGAGCTACCACGCTCCGGAGCTTCTCGTTGTGCCTGGCTGGCAGATTAAGACTGACGGCCATACGGGCGATCCTCACAAACGGATAAGTGTCAATCACCTCTTGAGAGCTCATCCTGACCTTGTTTGATTCCGGCTGGCTCGCGTCAAGCGATGCCGAAGGCCTGACGCATCTGCTGCATGACAAAGAAGGGGTCAGTGCCGATGACGTTGGCCGCGTACAATTCCATCGCGCCGATGTCCGCTGTGCGGTTAACGGGATCGCCACGGTCAACCAGCCGGAAGATGGCCGGAAAGCCAGACCAATCCTCAGGCGCAGGGACCAGCGGTGGCAGGTAAAGTGCCGCATTAAAGCTGAGCACGTTCATCTGATCGCGAAAGCAGGCCAACGCCCGGTAGAGTGCACGCTTGAGCTCATCCGTGAGCACAGGCGCGATGAGCAACGTCTCTCGCTCCTTCACTGGCGTCAGGTACGAGATGACCCGCACGCCGTTGGCTTCGAATCCCAGACCCAGATCTGCGTGGGCTGCATACAGATCATCGAAGTAGTTGCTCCCGTACATTTGACGGTATACCAGGGCCGCCCGTCGCCATTTCTCCGCTCCAGCGTAGTGAAGGTCTCGGGTCATGGTTACCTGGGCGTGACCGTGGAGGATGCTGGCGGCCGCCTTCCACAGGCAGTTCCACATGAAGAAAAAGTAGCGGGCATTCGGGTCGTGGACCATGGCCGCGTCCGCCCAGGCCAGGGCGGTGGTGACGTAATCTACCACTTGCTCTTCGTTGAAGTTCAGAGGATCATGCTCACGAAAGATCACCAGGCCGTGAAAGCCGTCATATTTGGCGATGTTGGAGGCAGTGATGCAATGCTGGCCGCGCACCCGGCCAAAGACATCTTCCGGCGTACCCAGCTCAGGGTGACAGAAGGGGTCGCCCGTCTTCGTGCGCGCCTCTGTTACGATATCGCTGGGAACCCGCGCCTCCATCGGGCGGCGGGCACGCAGCTCGTTGAAAAGCGCTCCTTCCATCGTCACCAGGTTGGTGACTTTGACGATGCGCTGGGCCACCACGGCATCCACCGAGCCAAAGTAGCCTTTGATCCAGGCATGCATGGATTCTGGTGGCTCCAGGTGACCAATCGTCTCGCTTACATGAAAAATGCGCTGGAAGCGGTTAAGGGCCTCTGGGGATAATTCCGTCAGCATTTGCCGCAGATTGACGATGCCCGGTACGATCTCGGGCAACGGCCCTGGTAACGGCTCACGTACCTTCTCAAACTCTGCAGCTCGATTCATCCGCGTCTCTCCACCATTCTGTTATTTTGCACCTCTCTTGGCCCTTACGGGCCACAAGATTCGCCTGCTCCCACACGACGCAGTATCTTGTACTCTTCTGGGCGATGGGCCCCTCGCTTAGTGGCGATCGCTCGATAATACAGGTCTACGTACTTCTGAGCCGAGCGTTCCCACGAGAAATCAGCGCTCATGCCACGCACCATCAGCCTGCGCCACACATCCTGATACTTGTAGGTTTCCACAGCTCGCACCAGGGTGGTGTAAAGCGCCATGGCATCGTAGGGTTCAAAGGAGAAACCGTTGCCCTCATATGAATGCGGGTGGTAATCCTTGACCGTATCCGCCAGACCACCGGTAGCCCGCACGATCGGCACTGAACCATAACGCATGGCGATCATCTGACCTAGGCCACATGGCTCGAAGCGAGAGGGCATCAGGAACATATCGCTACCGGCGTAGATGCGCTGAGCCAACGGGGCATTAAAGGTGAGGAAAGCGGCTATGCGGTCAGGGTAGCGCGCCCGAATGCTCTCAAAGAGGTCGTGATAGCGCTGTTCGCCCGTGCCTAACAGGACAAATTGGCTGGGTAAATGCTGCATCCAGGCATCAATGATCTGAGCGATGAGGTCAAAACCCTTCTGATCGGCCAGGCGGGAGATGGCACCAATCAAGGGGATGTCAGTCCGCTCGGGTAAACCAGCCTCCCGCTGCAGGGCAGCCTTGTTAGCCCACCGGTTCTCCAGGCGATCTATGCTGTAGCGGGAGGCGATGTGGGGATCTGTGGCCGGGTTATACACTTCGTAGTCAATGCCGTTCAATACTCCAAACAGACGGTCGCGACGATCGCGCAGGATCGGATCGAGCCGCTCACCATACTCGGGCGTCAGGATCTCAGACGCGTACCGCTCGCTGACGGTGTTGATAATGTCGGCGAAGAGGATGCCTCGCGCCATCAGATCCACCACGTCGTTGAGATCAGGCGCCACATCGGGGTGGGCGATGAACCCGTACGCTTCGATACCGGCAATTTCCAGGATCCGATGACCGAAGATCCCTTGATAGGCCAGGTTGTGGATCGTGTAGAGGGTGGCCACGTCATGAAAAAAGGGGTCGTCCCGATAAATCGTCTGAATCCAATTCGGAATGATGGCTGTATGCCAGTCGTGGCAATGGATGACGTCCGGTCGCCAACTCATCTGGCGACACATCTCCAGGGCGGACCGGCAGAGAAAAATAAAGCGCTCGGCGTCATCCGGATACATGTAGATGCCATCTCGGTCGTAAAATCGGGCGTTCTCCACAAAATAAACCGGCACATCAGTGCCAATTCGCCCCTCCAGGATGCTGGCCGGCTCCGTCGTATCATCCATAGGCACAGGGAACGGATCGAGCCTGGGTTTGAGACCAAACTTCTCTGCGGAGATACGACCATAGCGCGGCATAGCCACTCGTATGTCATGGCCCAATGCCCGCACTGCTTTGGGCAGAGAGCCAGCCACATCGGCCAGGCCGCCGGTCTTGGCAAACGGAACTACCTCAGCAGAAAGGAGGAGGACTTTCAAGGGCTCTTGTATGCTCATCTTCAAGCCACCTTTCTAGATTCGTGAAACGTAATGCGTGGAAGCGTGATCCGTGAAGAGGTCCCTCACCCATTACGCTTTACAAGTCTCAGAGATACACCACTGCGTCCAGGTTTCGCGGCCGATCGGGGTCCAGCCCCTTAGCCATGGCGCGATGGTAGGCCATCAACTGTAACAACGGCAGGTAGAGCACCCCGCGCGCCGTCTCTGGCAGGCCGCTGCGTAGAGGGATAACAAAATCGGCGCCGCCCAGCTCTTCGGACGTTCCTTCCTCGGCAATGGCCAACACTCGGGCACCGAACCCGCGCATCTCTCGCAGCACGGCCACCTCTCGCGCCCGTACCGTGTCTGATACCAGGCCGATCACCAGGGTGCGCTCGTTCACCATGGACTTAGGGCCGTGGCGAAACTCCATGAAATGGAAAGCCTCGGCATGGGTCAACGACATCTCCTTCATTTTCAGCATGACCTCGCAGGCCAGGCCGTAGTAGATGCCGGAGCCCAGGAAGAACATGCGCTCGATACTGAGATCGCTCCCTATCTCTGCCGTCAGGCTGGCATAGCCGTCCAGTAACACTCGTCCGATCTGGGGCAGCCGGTCCAACTGCGCCATGTATGCCTCGTTGCCGGCTGCCAGCCCTGCTAGCATCTGGGTCAGGACGTACATGCTGGCAAACGACCGCGTCTGGGCGATGCTCTGTTCCTGGGCGGCCGGAGCGGCCATCACCAGGCGACTGGCCTTCGCCATCGGCGTGTCCGGATAGCACGTGATCACCAGGATATGAGGGGCGCGTCGGGCCTTGAAGGCTTCCATTGCGTACAGGGTCTCCGTGGTTGTGCCGGAGCGAGAGATAGCCACCAACAGGGTGCGATCCTCTGGCCTCAGCACGGCGTCCGGGTAGAACCACAGCTCAGAGGCAGGAAGCCCCCGAGCCGGCAAGCTGCTTAGCCGTTGAAGCAGAGAAGCTGCCGCCAACGAGAGGTAATAGGTCGAACCACAGCCGATAAACAGGGCCTCCTCGAAACCTTGGGCCAGCAGCGCGCGTACATCATCGGTCTGCTGGCGTGCGCTCGCCAGGGTCTGGCCCCACACCTCCGGCTGCGAGGTGATCTCCCGATAAGTGTGTTGGCCGCGCTCGGTAGCTACGGCGTCGTTGTTTGTCATAATCTATCCCCTTATTTCTAAGCTTACCCTTGTCACCCGGCGACAGCCAGGCGGTATTCCATCACCCAGGCAGGCCAAACAAACGATGCGCGTTCGCCATGTATTCTCTCAATAGCAGCTCGTCAATCGGAATCTTGCGTGTGATCACAGGGACATGCCTCAGGTGTAATCCATTTCTGTCATTTATCGGCGGTTGTGCTCTTCCGTCTGCGCCGTTGTAGGGCGGCTTCCGCGCGGCGAGCATACTCCGAGGTCGGCCAGATGTCCAGCACCGCGTTGAACTCCGCCGCGGCCTGCGCGTGCAGCTCTTTGCGTTGATAAGCAACCCCCAGGTTGTAACGGCAGCCGCATTCGTGTTTGAGGCCCAGGTAGCCGCCCTTAGCCTCGGATAGCACCCGCTTGAAGATCGCGATGGCCTCGTCCAGGTTCCCACTTTGCAGGCTAAGCACCCCCTGGTTGATTTGCACGATGAGACGGCTGGCATCATCCGGCCACAAGCGCAGTGCCAGCCGGTACACAGAAGCTGCGAGGCTGTGACTCTCGCGCTGGGCCAGCAGGTTGCCCAGGTCCACCAGCAGGCGCACCCTCATGGTCGCCACGTAGAGCAGGACCAGAAACAGGATGAGGTTGATCTGGAGACTGGTCAGAGCTACCAGAGCAGCGAACGCAACCGTGATGATGACAGTTTCCACGGCGAAGCGGGCGGATAAGCCCTCTCTGCGCATCAATGAGAGCCCGCCGAACAGGAGGGCATACAGCAATCCCACCAGTAAGAGCAAGGCGGAAGAGGCCACAGCCTTCTCCTAACGAGAACTGATTGAAGACCCGACAGGTTCCGTTAAGAACCGCCAGATCTGCCGATGACATGGAAAGTATAGCGGTCATGGCGGCTTTGTGTCAATTTCTGTAGTGGGGTGGTAGCGGGTAGCCCGCTGCATTGACAGTTCGCGATGGCGCAGTTATAATCAAACCTTGAGACGGTTTCGGAGTCGCTGCATTCCGGACCGCGTGATCGTCTGGATAAAAAACTGCCAGCCGGGGCGGCCTCTGTGGCCACCTCCAGCGCTGGAAGGCCCAAGAGCCAGATACAGAATGTGAGGAAAGGAGCACGCGATGATTCATGAGTCTGTGTACGAGCTGAAGACGGCCTTGAACCGGATCGTCCATGTCAGTGACGATGGCAAGCTGTCTGTTCGAGATGAGAGGGCACTGCGGGAGCAGGCTATTGACGTTCTTGTCCGTGATGCTGTCTTCGGCACCAACGAAGTGCGTGAGTTCGCTCGCTGGCTGATTTGGGAGCTGGGTCAGGCTTTAGGTGCTCAACCCGCTTCGATCCATGACCTGTACATGGCCCGCGGCCGGGGCGAGTGTGGTGGGTTCACCGTTCCTGCCATGAACATTCGGGGGCTGACCTACGACATGATGCGGGCTGCCATGCGGGCCGCGCTTAAGACCAATACTGCCGCGATGATCTTCGAGATCGCCCGTTCCGAGATCGGATACACAGAGCAGCGACCGGCCGAATATACCACCGTCGCCATCGCGGCTGCGATCAGAGAGGGTTACCACGGGCCGCTTTTCATCCAGGGCGATCATTTTCAGGTCAATGCCAAGAAATACAAAGCCAACCCCGAGGCCGAGTTAAAAGCAGTCAAAGACTTGACAGCAGAGGCTCTGGCGGGCGGGTTCTTCAATATTGACATTGATACCTCGACCCTCGTTGACCTCAGCTTTGCCGATCTGGACGCGCAGCAGAAATTGAACTACGAGTTGTCCGCTGAGATGACGCGATTTATCCGCGAGCGCCAACCGAAAGGGGTCACCGTCTCCATCGGTGGTGAGATCGGCGAGGTCGGTGGACACAACTCCACGGAGGAAGAGCTACGCGCTTATATGGATGGCTACCAGCGCCTCTTGAAGGCATCCGGTGACAACCTGGCCGGGCTGAGCAAGATCAGCATACAGACAGGCACCAGTCACGGTGGCATAGTGCTGCCGGATGGCTCGATTGCCCAGGTCGCTCTGGACTTTGGCACCCTGGAACGATTATCCCGTGTGGCGCGCGAGCAGTACGGCATGTCGGGTGCCGTGCAGCATGGCGCTTCCACGCTCCCTGAAGAAATGTTCCATCGCTTCCCGGAGACGGAGACTGCCGAGATCCACCTGGCTACGGGCTTCCAGAACCTTCTGTACGATCACGAAGCTATGCCGGCCGAACTTCTGGAGAAGGTCTATGCCTACATGACCGCCCATCATGCCGACGAGCGCAAGCCCAACGATACCGATACGCAGTTCTTCTACCGCACACGTAAGCGTGGCTTTGGCCCCTTCAAAGGTGAATGGTGGGGGCTCCCTGAGTCCGTTCGCCAGGCATTTGGCCAGACGTTGGAAGGCAAGTTTGAATTCTTCTTCAACAAGTTAAATGTGGCCAACACCAGGGACCTGGTTACCAGGTGGGTGAAGACGCCCGAGGTTCACAAGCCGATGCCCGGTACCGCGCCAGCTCCCACGGTGACCATCACCGCCGTTAAGGGGTTGGCTGATTGAGCAGAAAATTCAAATTTCGCCCCTCCCCCTCACAGGGGTAGGTTTTTTGACCTGATAGCCGTACTAGACTTCTACAGGACTTGGGGAGGTCTGGAGGG
>DAOUAJ010000233.1:0-2228 GCA_034433615.1 Anaerolineae bacterium
ACAGTGGCGGGGGAAAATATGACATCTACTCACTGGACGTTGCGAGCCGCGAGCTGGTCAACTTGACAGCCGCGTATCCTGAAAGCTTCACATTGGTTCCAGAGTGGGTTACGGTTGCGCCATAGATGGGATTGCTCTTTGACAACTGAATTACATGTCATTCACACGGCCAATTTCACCAGCAGTTGCTACTGCTACGCTTACAGTGAGGTCGGCAACCGCACGGCGCTGACGACGACCACTGACCTGATCCTGTACCAATACGACGCGGCCAACCGGCTGACCCGCGTGAACGGTGTGACGTACACGTGGGGCACTCGCGGCAACCTGACGAGCGACGGTGTATTCACCTATACCTACAACGCGGCGGGGAAGATGGTGCGGGCGCAGGGGCTGACGCTGACGCTGGTGTACACGTATAATGGGGATGGGCTGCTGGCAGCGCAGCGGGTCAATGGCACGTTAACAACCTTCGTGTGGGATCAGACGGCGGGGCTGCCGCAGGTGCTTGCCACGAGCGACGGCGCGCTGGACGTATACGGCCTGGGGCGCATCGCGGAGGTGCGCGGCAATGAGTGGCGGTATCCGCTGGGCGACGCGCTGGGGAGCGTGCGGCAGGCGGCGGATGGCACCGGTGCGGTGACCGTGAGCCGGGAGTGGACGCCGTATGGCGAAGAGGTGGGCGGCTGGCGGGCGGGGCTGGGCTACACCGGGGAGTGGCAGGATGGGATGCTGGGGCTGGTCTACCTGCGGGCGCGGTGGTATGCGCCGGGGGTGGGGAGGTTCACACAGCCCGATCCCTGGGAAGGGGATCAGTGGCAACCGATCACGCTCCAGCCTTATCTCTACACCGGCGACAGCCCTACGAACCGGACTGACCCCAGTGGCCTGTACGGCAAGGATGATGTGCACTATCAACTGACCCTGGAAATTGCCCAGTCAGCCCTTGGTCATCTCGGTGTGTATGGAACCCGTACGGCCTGGCTGATTGCTCGTGGAAATCAGTATATGGATGACTTTCTTTTCGCCTTCCGCCGGCAATCCCTTCACTTTACGGATTGGCCTGTGGCTCACGCCAATGCGGAGAGAGCCATCCAGATGAGACACCCCTACGTCTTTGGGGCCACGCTCCATCAGATTCAGGACTATTTCAGTCACTATTATGAGGGGTTTCGGTTTCCGGGAGAAGGGCATGCCCGTTACAACGTTGGCAGGCGTCCGTCCTGGACCATTCATCGGTTTTTTGCCCGGCATCCCAGGTCGTGGGTGGAAAGCCGGTTATCTTTGCTGTATCCGGGTATTGACTTCAGCGGCAGAGATCAAGTTGAGGACCATCGGCCACCCTTTACCGATAACGAGTTGATTGATCTGTATCTACGGGAGTGGAGGATAGGATTGTCAAGGCGGGAGGAATGGGAGGAGTATGGGTACAACACTGACTGGTACTTTCCCCACACGTACCGGGATCAACAGATGGAACGGGAGACCCGTCATTTCATCCAGCGATTTGCGTTCGAGATTCTGCGTGATCCCTGTCGCTGGTATGGAATGATGGAGAGAGGGGAGGATCCGGAAGCAGTCAGGGAGTTTTTCGATGGTGAATGAAAGTCTTTCTATTGTCATGATGAACAAACATCTCAAGGTTTGTAGAGAGCGGAGGGATAGATGACCAGGTTCGAGCGTTTGTATCGTTTAATCCTGTTGATCCTGATGCTGGTCACTTTCTGGCCCCCTACGAGTGGAGGCCACCCTTATGTGCCTCTTTGGAATACTCTCTTGGTAGGTGCAGGGATGTTTCTTACCGGTGAGTTTGAGCCTCTTTTTCCTTACTTTTTCTACGTAATAGGGCTTCCTTGGTTATTTGTATTCAATATAGGGCTATTAGTATCCCCTGCTCGTGCTCTGAAGGGACTTTACAGGATTTCGATGGTCTTTTTTGTATCGATTAAATGGCATGTAGCGGTTCAGTTGAGAGTTTGGGAGGATGGTTGGGGACTGCTTGCTGAACTCATACTCATTTCCATCGGTGCATTATTAGAGGCAGTTTTTGTCTTTCCGGGTTTCCTCGGAGGTAATCTCAAGCGGGCTGATAACTAATCTCGCTGGCGGGACTAACGAGGCACCACTGATCTGGCGTGATGCCCGCTTCATTGCCCAGCGTTATCCATGATGTCTACCGCCACCCCGGTGCCCATGGATGAGGCTCATCGTATCGCTGCGGGCCTGCG
>DAOUAJ010000234.1:0-7072 GCA_034433615.1 Anaerolineae bacterium
GCATTTCGGCGGCACGCCGAACAGGGCCAACTCCTCCAGGCGATAGCCGAGCACCACGCCGCAGATCAACCGTCCGCCTGAGATCTGATCTATGTTGGCCAGGGCGGTGGCCAAGAACACAGGGTGGTACGCTGGCAAGATGAACCCGGCGCTGCACAGACGTATCCATCGGGTCAAAGAGGCCAGAGCTGCCAGCGTGGTCAATAACTCGTGAAAGCCTTCGGGATGGAGGTGGCGCTCGCCCAGGCCGATGAAATCGTATCCTGACGCCTCGGCCAACTGCGCCTGTTCCATCAGCTCTGGGAAGAGGGACATCCCAGGCTGGCGCATGTATTGGTTAAGGTAGATCCCGAACTGCATGAGCCGACTCCCGGCGCACGATCGCCTCATACACCTCAGGCCGGCGATCCTGGAGGACATCTTCCCAGTAGACCCAATCGCCGGGCCGCGTAAAGTCGTGCGCGAGGCGACGCCGATCCAGGTCAATGGTTGCAGTGGCGATCCCTGGGTAACGGCTAGCTTCGGCCAGGGTGAGGCCATCGCGGTTGATGATGGCGCTGCGCCCGATCATCATCCCGGGACGCCAGGCGCGGCCTTCCGATACGCCGTAACAGGCGGCCACCAGATACACATCATTGTCTATCGTCCGTGAGCGGTAGTATACAGCATCCCAACCCAACTCGCCCCACCCGCTCATCATATGTGGCCAGAAGATGACCTCGGCCCCCTCCAAAGCAAGACAGCGGGCGCTCTCCGGGAAGCTGTTGTCATGGCAGGTCATGACCCCGACGATACCGAAATCGAGCCGGAACACCGGAAAGGAATCGCCGGCGACCAGGCCCAGCGATCGTTCCATCTGGGTGAGATGGACCTTGTGGTAATGGCCGATGAGTTCTCCCTCTCGTCCGAGGATCCAGGTGCAGTTGTACAACCGCCCGGCGCACCGGCTGAGCACGGGCGCCAGGATGTACATGCGATGGGCGCGGGCTACAGCCGCCAGACGATGGAAAGCGGGCCCAGGCACCTCGTCAGCGAAGCGTTGAAGGGCTTCGGCTGTGAGCGCAACCCCTATCAATGGGAACATCTCACCCAAGAGCGCGATATCGCTCCCCCGCTGGCCAGCCTCCGCCAGCATCTCACAGGCGCGGTCTATATTCGCCTGCTTGACCGCTTCGGGTTCGCCCGTCCTATCGCCGGGAAGCTGCACGGCGCTCACCGTAATCCAGCGAGTCATCTCTCTCACTCCGATCTCTTCTGAGGGCTCAAGCCGGAATCTCCTGCGGGCAACCTGTGCGGGCGGCCTCGCACGCCGCCAGGGCTAAAGCGGTCGCCCAGTATCCGTCTTCCGGCCCGGCGCCGATGGTTGACTTATCCCCAGTCCGCACGCAGCGGGCAAACTCCTGCCATTGTTGTAGGAGCCCCTCCGGGCTCCTCCGCTCTTCCGGCGGCAAATCCGTTTCGCCAAAGTGATAAACCGCCCCTTCTTCTACCAGCGTCAGAGCGTGACAGCGATCGTGCAGTGCGGCACTCCGCGAGATGGCGAACAGCTCGAAAAAGAACTTGCTGGTGAAAGCTGCGCGGCCGGCATCGGCTACGATCACGGAGGCGACCGAGCCATCATCAAACGTGATCGCTGCTGCGATGGTGTCCACGAAGGCGCTTCCCGGATGGGTCAAAGTGCCGCCAGCGGCCACCACCCGTGCTGGCTGCCGCCCGTGCAGATAGCGCACCAGGTCAAAAGCATGAACCCCTTGCGAGAGCACGTTGCCCCCGCCATGCACCGGGTGCTGGGCCCAAAAATCATCCGGCCAGCGCTCATCCACAATCTGCCCGATCGTGAGGAGCGGTTGGGGGATGCGTTGTTTGAGTTTTTGCACATAAGGGGCAAACCGGAATTTGAAGCCCAGCATCATGTGTACGCCGGCGGCCGTTACAGCCTCCTCTATTGCTCGGCACTCGACCAGGGTCAGGGCCATCGGCTTTTCCAGGAAGATGTGTTTGCCGGCCTGGGCGGCCGTAATGGCCAAAGGGGCATGCGAATCATGCCATGTACAGATCAATACGGCGTCCAGTTCGGAGTCAGCTAGCAGTTGCTCTGGATCAGCGCTGACGTAAAGGCCGCCGTACGTCTCCAAACAACGCTGAGCTGCTTCTAGACGGATATCGCCATAGGCTCGCACTGAAATCTCGGGCACGTTGCGCAACATGTCCAGGTGAGTGCGGGCCATCGCCCCACACCCGATCACACCTAAACGGATTAGAGGGTGGGTCATCCGGGCTCTCTCCTCTCAACGGGAACACAACGCCGCCTCTTTGTGAGCTAAAGCGGGCAGGGACAGTATACCGGTACCGCCTGCGCCAGCTCCCGCACCGGGCATCAGGGCTAAGCCGGGCACCATCACCTGACGCAGGATCAGGCCAGCGGCGCCGACCGCGGCCGCCTGCGAACCCAATGGGGAAGGGATGATCTCCGCCACCGCCAGGAGCGAGGAAAGCGCGCGCCGGCGCACCTCTGCTCGCAGCGCGTCGAACAAGAGCGGGCCAGCCTGGCTCAAAGGGCCTCCGATGATCACCAGCCCAGGATTCAGGAGGTTCACCAGATTGGCCACGGCGATGCCCAGGTATTCCCCCGCCTCGCGGATCACCTGAGCCGCTACGGGGTCACCGTCCAACGCCACCTGGATTAGATGCTCCAGAGTCAGGCGGTCTAAATGATGCTGGGTGAGCTCGGACAAAGCGCTGGGAACGCCCGTTCGCAGCAGATGGCGAGCCCGGACGATCAAGGCCTGGCTTGAGACCAAAGCGGCGATGCACCCCTGATTACCGCAGTTGCATAACGGCCCGTCGGGGAGAATGGTCATGTGACCGAATTCGCCCGCGTTGGCCGTCTGCCCAAGGTAAAGCTGTCCATTCAGAATGAGGCCGGCTGCGACCCCTGATCCAACGCGGATGTACAGGAGGTGATCCGCCTGCTGGCCGGCCCCATACCATTTCTCGCCCCACGCGGCCGCCATGACCCGGTGCAGGAGGGTCACACGCAATCCGAGCTGGTGGCTGAGCAGGTCGCCCAAAGGCACAGCCTCTTGCCATCCCAAAACGACGCTATACGTCACCAGGTTCTTGCTGGGATCAATCAGGCCAGGGACGCCGACTCCGACGCCCAACACCTGCTGCGCGTCCACGCTCTGAACCGCCTGGCGGACACCATCCACCAGGGCCCTCAGGACAGTTTCCACATCCAGGCCGGGGAGGGGGATGATGACGGACTGCAACACATTCGCCTGAAGATCAATCAGCACTACCTGACAGGCCTGGCCCCCGATCTCCGCGCCCACCGCGTAGCGGGCTTGCGGGTTGAACTCCAGCAGCGAGCGTGGCCGCCCCACGTGTGTGGCCCTGGACCCGACCTCCCGCAGATAGCCCTCCTGGATCAGCTCGGCCACGATAGCGGACACCGTTGGCTTGCTGAGCCGCGTCGCGCGCGCGATCTGCACGCGAGAGGTGGTGCCGGCAGTCCGAACAAACTCGTAAACCAGATAACGATTCACCTGTTTGGCCAGTTCTGGGCTTCCGGTAAGATACATGCCCCATCCTTTGGTAAAGTAGATTTACTGTTTCCTTGGCGGGACATTGTAACAAAAGCCGATAACCTTGTCAACTCCCCGGGAAAAAACCCCCCTTGACAAGGCCGGTCACGTGTGATAAGATGATAATTGGTTATACTACTTAACTAATTGTCAGTCTACGTCAGGAGGGTTGCCCTATGAGAACCGAAGCCCGAATTTCCCCGTGGTCGCGCAAGATCTCCCGTCGGGAGCTCTTACGCCAGTTGGCCTTCGTTGGCCTGGGAGCGGGCGCGGCCAGCGCGATGACTGCCTGTGCTCCCGCCGCCCCGCAGGTCGTGAAGGAAACCGTCGTGGTAGAGAAGGTGATCACACCCACCCCCGCGCCTGCGAAACCCGTGGAGATCACCTATTGGCAGGCGCCCATCTGGCGCTACGGCAAGGACAATAAGACCCCCAACGCTCCGATTGACGAATGGATCAACTACTCCATTGAACGCTTCCAGGAGGCCAACCCAGACATTAAGGTCAAACTGGAGTTGATCCCTTGGGATCAATGGGGGGCCAAGGTGAACACAGCCTTCGCTTCGGGAACGCTGCCCAACCTGCTGTATGGCAGTCCAAGCATCCAATGGGTACAGGCAGGTGTGCTGGATCCCCTGGATGATTTTGTTACTGACGACATTCGCCAGCAATGGGCGCCGTACATGCTGGATGCAGCCACAGTGTTCGGCAGAATCTATGGGATCCCCACCTTCGCCAATCCGAACATGTATGCCTTGTCCAAGACTGCCCTCGAGAAATATGGCGGCGCAGAGTTCATCCCCACCGACGAGATGCGCGCGTTCACCATCCAGGCTCAAGAGAAAGCTGCGGCGGCCTTCAGTGACGGCAAGGAACGCTTCGCTATCGGCATACCTGTCGGAGATCACCCGGCGGCGCTCTATTTCGACTTTGGCCAAGCGTTGCTGGGCCGTGGCGTGCAGATGTGGGATGATACCTTCGAGCGGTTCATCGCCCATGAGAACCCGCGCTCGGTGGAGGCCATGCAATGGTTCGTGGATGCACAGAACAAGGGCTGGATCATCCCCAACATCCCCAAGTGGTCTGATGTAGACACCTTCTACTGGACACTCCGGTGCGCCATGCGCGGCCAATGGGCCGGCATCCAGACGGAATTGGAGACGGCTCAGGCTGCTGGTCAGGCGGTGAAGCCATTTGAGATCGTGCTGGTCTCGCATCCGTATGATGAGAAGCTGAAGCCGCATCTCGCCGGTGCGCATGGTGGTGGTGGCTTCGTCGTCGGCAAGACTACCGACCCTGCGAAGCGCGCAGCAGCCTTCCGCCTTGGCAACTGGTACGCTACTGATCCATTTGTTGGCGAGGCATGGTTAGTGAACGGCTTCTTCCCGACCAGTAAGCCTCAGGTTGATGCGGTCAAGGGTCACCCATTCCTGGAAGATCCGAACAGGCGCTGGACACTCGAGGTGTATATGCAGAAGTACGAGTCTGAACCGCTCACGTCCAACTTCCTGCCACAGCAGAACCCTCGTACAGCCAAGATCTTGACGGAGCAAAAGATCGCCGACTACTCCCCGGGGAGCTTTATGCTCCGCATGTTCCAGAATCTGCTATTGGGCAAGGTCTCGCCCGCAGACATGATGAAAGAACTGGCCACGAAGATCAACACAGCCCTCGGCGTCAAAGTCTGAGGCGGAATCGCAGGAAACAGCAGACGGGGCAGTTCTTCGCTCTGTCTGTTGTTTCCTTTCTCAGGATCAGGCCCGATTAGGCCCGCGCTGCTCGCCGATAGCGACCTGATAAAAGGTAGACCATGACCGCTGTGGCTTCGCTTACTCCCAAAACGGATTTGGCGAAGCGACAAAACTGGCTAGCCTATGTAGCATACGCCTTCCGCAAGAGCAACAAGTGGGGGTATGTATTCATCGCGCCCCTTATCATAGACTTCTCAATCTTCACCGTCTACCTGGTTGTCTATGCGGTGCGAATCAGCTTCCAGGAGCTCAGAGCAGGCGAGTTCCAGTGGGTGGGTTTGCAGAACTTCAGGCTGGTGCTGACAGACGAGAGGACGTGGAACGCCCTACGTGTGACAGTGATCTACACCGTAGCGGTTGTTGTGTTTGGTCTGATCCTGGCGCTTATCCTATCGGAACTGATTTTTCGGCGCGGCCCACGAGTGCAGGTGTTTTTCAAGAGCGCCTTCTACCTGCCCGGTGTGGTCTCCACCATCGTCCTGTCATTGGTGTGGTATTGGATTTTCAATCCTTTCTACGGCATCTTGAATGTCGTTATCGGTTTGTTGGGCATTCCGCCTCAGAACTGGCTCGGCAATCCAGACCTTGCTCTGCCTTCAATCATTCTCATGACGATCGTGGGTGGCGGCGGTGGCGCCATCGTATTGATTACAGCCGCCATGGGAGGCATCTCTACTGAGATCTATGACGCGGCCAAGGTAGACGGCGCCAGCGAATGGGTACGCTTCTGGCGAGTCACATTGCCCTTATTGCGCCCCACCTTGTTATATCTGTTTGTGACCGGTTTCATCGGGCACTTTCAGACTTTCGAGCAGATTTACGTGATGACGTCGGGCGGGCCAGGTTACCCGGGAGCAACGGAAACGGTAGGATTCCTTATTTACGACATGGCCTTCCGGTCCCTCCAGATCGGCGGTGCGGCTGTGTTGTCACTGTTGTTGTTTGTGATCATCCTGGCCTTTTCCATCACCCAGTTCCGCATCTTTGCCAGCGAACTGGAGTACTAAAACCTAGGCTAGATAAGGAGGCAGTGTGGTACAGGCAACGATCCAGTCCGGTGAACGAAACAAAGGGCTCGGGCGATATGTTCAATCGTTCGTCAAGCAGCCGACGCGACTGGCCACTGTGCTGGTGTATCTCATCCTGTTCGCGTGGGCCACAGTCTCCCTATTCCCAATTTACTGGATGATCAAGAACAGCTTTGAGCCGCCCATGTCTATGACGGTGTTCCCGCCCAGATTGCTGCCCGTCTCACCCACTCTGGACAACTACACCATACTTCTTGCTCGCACGCCGATGGCGCGGTGGGGATTCAACACGCTGTTTGTAACGACGACGCGCACGCTAGGTACGTTGTTCTTCGGGGCATTGGCGGGGTATGCCTTTGCTAAACTTCAATTCTTTGGGCGAGAAGCGATCTTCTGGGCGCTGATGAGTACCTTAATGATTCCGGGGTTCATCTTGATCATCCCCCTCTACCAGGTTGTCAGGGCGTTTGGCTGGCTTGATACCTATCTGGCCCTCACCGTGCCTGGCATCACGGGAGGCGTCTGGGCGATGTTCCTGATGCGTCAGTTCGCCCGCACATTGCCCACGGAACTGATCGAGGCGGCACGCATGGACGGTGCCAGCGAGTTCGGCATCTTCCGCATAATCATCCTGCCATTGATGAAACCAGGGCTGGCTGTGCTCGGCATCTTCGCTTTCATTGGCAATTGGAACAGTTTCTTTTGG
>DAOUAJ010000235.1:0-5221 GCA_034433615.1 Anaerolineae bacterium
ATGACCGCGGCAACTCCCACCGAGACACCAAAGCCCCCCGCCACACCCACGGCAGGATCCGAGGCTGCAACCCCCACGCCAGAGAGCCCGTCTGTGGCAAGCGCGTCGTCCGCAAGCGAGATCGTCCGCATCGTCCTGGTGCCAGAGGAAAGCGAGGCGCGCTACCGGGTGCGCGAGCAATTGGTCGGGGTATCATTGCCAGGCGACGCGGTGGGAGCCACCAGGGTGGTGACGGGAACAATCGTTGGTAAACCGGACGGCACGATCGTGTCCGCCGAATCCAGGTTTCGTGTTGACCTGCGCACCCTCAAGAGCAATGAGGCCCGACGCGACAACTTCCTCCGGCGCAACACGCTGCAAACCGACCGCTTCCCTTTTGCGGAGTTTGTCCCCACTGAAGCCCGAGGGCTTCCTTTGCCACTGCCGGAATCCGGCGAGGTCCAATTCCAACTGGTTGGGGACCTGACGATCCGCGACGTGACCCGACAGGTCGTCTGGGAAGTGACGGCCAGGATTGAGGGTGACGAGGCATTCGGTCAGGCGAAGACGAGCTTCCCGTTCGCGGCGTTCGATCTTACGCAGCCGCGGGTTCCCGTGGTGTTGAGCGTTGAGGATAATATCCGTCTTGAGATGGACTTTCATGTGCGACGTCAATTGTACTGAGCCTGGTGGTGGGAAGATGATCAACCGCAAGGTCCTGGTGGTGGATGATGACAAAAAGACGGTAGGCCTGGTTAAGCTCTACCTGGAGAAGGATGGCTACCGGGTGCTGGCTGCTTACGACGGCCGGCAGGCCCTGGAGCTGGCCCGTCAGAAGCAGCCAGACCTCATTGTGCTGGACCTGATGCTGCCGGAAGTGGACGGCCTGGACGTCTGCCAGGCCCTGCGGGCCGAATCCAAAATTCCGATCATCATGCTCACCGCTCGTACCACTGAAGAGGATAAGCTGCTGGGCCTGGAGCTGGGAGCTGACGACTACGTCACCAAGCCTTTCAGCCCTCGGGAGTTACTGGCCCGGGTGCGGGCTGTGCTGCGGCGGGTGGGCGAGGAGGAATACAAGGGTCCGCCGCAAGTCCGCTTCGGCGACCTGGTTGTGGACTTCGTGCGCCACGAGGTCAGAGTGCGAGGAGAACCGGTGCACCTCACCCCCAGGGAATTTAAGCTGCTGGAAGTCCTGATTAAGGAGCCAGGACGGGCCTTCAGCCGGCTGGAACTATTGGATCGTGTCTTCGGCTTTGACTACGAGGGCCTGGAGCGCACTGTGGATGCTCACGTCATGAACCTGCGTAAGAAGATTGAGCCAGACCCCGGGCGGCCAACCTACATCCAGACGGTCTACGGGATCGGTTATAAGTTCACCGAGGAGCAAGATGCTTCATAGCCTGCGCTTCCGCCTGCTCCTGATGATGATTGTTGTGATCATGATCGCCGTGGGGACCATTACCCTGTTCGCCAGCCGGACCACCACCACCGAGTTTCAACGCTACGTAGAGCGCGGTGGAATATTGCGTCACCGGCGCTTTGAGGCCGTGCTGGCGATGTACTATACTCGGAGCCAAAGCTGGGACGGCGTGCAACCGTTAGTCGAGCAAATGGGCCAGATCGCCGGCGAACGGATTCTCCTGGCCGACGGGGAGGGGCGGGTCGTCGCTGACTCGGGCCGGAAGCTGTTGGGACAGACGGTGAGCCGGGACTGGGTCAAGCCTGCCGCACTCATCACCTTCCGAGGCATACCGATCGGCGCTGTCTACGTCAGCCCGCCGGACGAGCCGGGGAGCAGCACTGGCGAGGAGGGTTTCATCAGCTCGGTGAACCGTTCACTCTTGCTGGCAGTGGTGGCCGCCAGCCTGACGGCGGTGCTCTTAACTTCCGCTCTTTCCCGTCGTATCCTGGGTCCTATCGAAGCCCTCACGGCTGCCGCGCGCAGGATGGAGAAGGGTGACCTCAGCCAGCGGGTGGTGGTGCAGTCCAGAGACGAGGTCGGCGAGTTAGCCCGAGCCTTCAACGCCATGGCCAGTGGCCTGGCCCGCATTGAGCAATTGCGTCGCAACATGGTGAACGACGTGGCCCATGAACTGCGCACACCGCTGTCCAATATCCGGGGCTACCTGGAGGCCCTGCGAGACGGGGTGGCCAGGCCCACTCCGGCACTCATTGACTCTCTGTACGAAGAGGCGATGCTATTGAACCGTCTGGTAGAAGACTTGCAGGAACTGGCCCTGGCCGAGGCAGGCCAACTTAAGCTGGTGCGCCAGCCGGTAGCTCTGGCCGAGATCGTGGAGCGGGTGGTGAGCGTTTTTCAGCCCCAGACGACCGCCAAAGGGCTCACGGTGAGGGCTGAGTTGCCGACAGACCTGCCGCTGGTGGATGCTGATCCCGATCGAGTTGGACAGGTGCTGCGGAACCTGCTGAGCAATGCCGTCACCTACACGCCGCCGGGTGGAGAGATCGTCGTGGCGGCCAGGGCAGTGGGCTCAGATACTTCGGCTACGCCTGTCCTGAGCCCTCGGCCTGAGGAGCCTCGGCCCGAAGGCTCCGTCGAAGGGCTCAGGACATGGGTCGAGGTGAGCGTGCGGGACACGGGGATCGGCATCGCTTCCGAGCACCTGCCTTACGTCTTCGAGCGCTTCTATCGGGCTGATAAGTCCCGGGCGCGGGCCACAGGTGGCGCGGGGTTGGGTCTTGCCATTGTCAAACAGTTGGTGGAAGCCCACGGCGGGCGCGTGTGGGCCGAGAGCGAGGTGGGACGGGGGGCCACATTCACCTTCACGTTGCCGGTCGCCCTCCTCACAGGGGCAGGGGAGACGCGGTGACGCGGAGACAGGGAGAGTCACCGCGTCACCGTGTCACTGCGTCACCCCATCTTCGTCTCAGAAGGTCTTACCGTGGCTCGATGGTGTACTCGTAAGGGGCTGTTTCGGTGGTAACCGGCGCCAGCGCGCTGATGACCAATACGGCGGCTTTGTTGCTGCGTCCCAGGCCATCTACGGCAATCGTGCCCGTCCCGTCTGGGCCGACATCCACATGGCGCACCTCAACACCATACCGGCTCCCCTCGATCACCTGCACCAGCCAGCGCTGATTGATCACGTTGTCAGTACGGATCCATCCCTCGGCAGTCCAGCCGCCATCGTCCGCCTCAAAATCGGCCTGGTAGCCGATCTCCGGAATAGCCACGTCGTCCAGGAAGAGGCCGGGATAGTTCACGGCGTCGTCGGTGATGTACTCCAGGCGTACCAGCACCTTCTGCCCGGCGTAGGGGCTGAGATCAATCTTCTCCAGCACCCACTCGGCCGTATCACCACCACCGCTCTTGCCCGTGTAGCCGTGTCCAAAGGAGTTGCCGGTGGGGTTCTCATCGGTGGTGTACTGGCCAGGCAGGATCGTCCACGTCTCGCCCTCATCGGTAGACACCTCCACGTAAGCGAAGTCGTATTTGTCCTCCAGGTCGTACCACATCCACATTTGTAACGTGGCTGTGCTGACCCCGGCCAGGTCGAACTCACGAGTCAGCCGGGTGTCGCTGTCGTCCGCACGGTTGGCCCACCAAGCGAGGGTGCCGCTATGAGCCTGGGTATCGGCCAGTCGTACCGTCGTCGCACCCTGAAAGTGAATGACCACATCCCCCTTACCCTGTATCAGCACGTAATCGGCTCCGTACTGGTGCACCTCACTCTCGCGATGCACCGGGAAGGAGCGATGGACTTTATCCATCTCTACGGTGTCCGGCCGGTAAAGCTCGTAGCCGTATTGCCCGTTGGCAATGTCGCGATTGTTCAGGTAGTTGGCGATCAGCCAGTCGGCGAAGATACCCTCAAAACGCTCGGTGCGACCGGCCGATGCCAGCGCTTCGTCGAAGCCGGCGATGCCGTTGGCCGGAGATGCAATCACGGCCTTGGTCAAGTCCTCGCCGAATCGTTCCAGGAAATAAGCCATGAACAAGAAAGACGCGCCGTAGTGGGGCCCGTTACCTTCGGGCTCGTCCGTCCAGGTGTTCAGTTGGGTATCTGGCAAACTGGTAAAGAAGGGATCAGCCCGACCTTCCTCAAAGCCGTTCAAGACGGCTGCCAGCTCGGAAAACCCTTCGTTGACCCACGTTTCCTCATTGCGGTCGTTGTACCAGTGGATCATGTGCTGAAACTCGTGCGCCAGCACGCTATCGTAAAACTCGGTGCCAGGGGAAGTATTGTCAATGTTGATGTAGAACATCTCCCGTTCGTTGGAGTAGGGCTGAGCCAGATGGGAGACCTCGTCCGCAGCCGAGTAATAGCCGGCGATGTGATTACCCAGGCCGCGAGCGTGGAGGATGGTCAGGTGGGGATCGTTATCTATACCGGGAATCCATTCCGTCCCGAAGAACTCACGGTTGGTCGGGTAGATCTTCTTCTCAAAGTAATCAGCCGAGCGCTTCAGGTCATCTTCATCCACGTCAACGCCTACCTCCACCCACATGTACACATGGGGGGTGATGTAGCGTAGCTCGGCCTCAATCTGGAAATGCTCATCGGTGTCGGTGTTGCTGGCCCAAAAGGTCTTCCGGTCGCCTACTTTGTAGGACGGCGGGGTGGGGTTCACAACCAGGGGGATCTCACCCACCCCAGGGCGTAGCCGTTGGGCCAGGTCTCGTAAGTCGCGCGTGGGTATGACCACGGCCAGCAATTGGCGTTCCGTCTCGCTGAGGGCGTACGTGGGTACCGGTGTAGCTGTGGCCTGAGGCGTCACCCGTTCACGGGAGGGCAGGGCCGGCTGCGTGGGGCGAAACTGAGGCTCGGCCGGCCCAGGCTGGCCGGGCTGAGGCATCGGCTCTACGCCGGATTCACGCACGGTGAGCCACACCAGGCTGCCGGTGGCCAGGAGCGCCAGACAGCAACAGCAAAGGGCGATGAACCCCACTACGACGGCGATGATCAAGTTGCGATTAGTCTTAATTTCTACGCTTCTTTGTGACTCGTTCACAGATTTCACTCCTGCAAATGAGCTACGGTCGGCACCCCACGATCGGCTGGTCAACCGCCGGGAAGTAAGTACGGGCATCTACGCCATGCATCCACACGTTTGAATAAGTCATGTGGCCGTCCACTTCCACCCAGAACGTCCAACGAGAGCGGGGATCGCGGGCGGCGCTCACGTCCACGTTATCAAAATCCCACACGGGATAAGAGAATCCGTCTTTGATGATGCGCATCTGGCCGATCCCTATGGTGCGTCTCACTCCATTGTC
>DAOUAJ010000236.1:0-3204 GCA_034433615.1 Anaerolineae bacterium
CTGGCGATCCAGTATGCGCAGAGCAAGGGGGTGCTGATCGTGGCGGCGGCAGGCAACGGTCGCACGGACCGCCCCTTCTACCCGGCGGCCTATGCGGGGGTATTGGCGGTGAGTGCCACCCAGCAGGATGACACCAAGTGGAATCTGAGCAACTACGGGGCTTACATTGACGTGGCAGCGCCTGGCCGCTCCATCTACAGCACCTATCACGATCTCAACAACACCTACGGGGGGTACACCTTCATGAGTGGCACCAGCATGGCCTCGCCCCACGTGGCGGGGTTGGCGGGGCTGCTGCTGAGCCAGGATGCGAGTCGGACGGCAGCCGAGTTGGAGCGGCTGCTCACGACGACGGCGGATGATTTGGGTGAGCCGGGGTGGGATCCCATCTACGGCTATGGTCGCATCAACGCCCTGGCTGCTTTGCGGGCCGGAGCGACCGGGCAAGCCCCTACACCTACCAGTACGCCGACGGCAACGCCCACCGACGTGCCCACGGCCACACCGACGCCCACCAACACACCAACGGCCACACCGACGCCGACTGACACACCCATGGCTGCGCCCACGCCAACCGATACACCGCTGCCGACCGATACCCCCACACCGACGATGACACCTACCGACGTGCCAACGGACACGCCGACACCGACTGCGACACCCACCGATGTGCCAACCAATAGCCCTACTCAGACGGCGACCGTGCGGCTGGCTGGAATCGTCTGGCGTGACGACAACCACAATGGAACATGGGATGAGGGCGAATCCGGCCGCATCAGCCAGGCTTCCATCAATGTCTTGAGCGAAAAGGATGGGCTGATTGCTGTGACCATCAGCAACGATGCCGGCTTCTGGGTCGTAGAAGGGCTGCCTGCTGATACTTACTTCGTGCGTAGTGTAGGGCCTGAGGGCCTCGTTCTGACCAGCCAACCGGAATTAACGGTTACGCTGGAAGCTGGCCAGCAGGCGAATGACCTGAACTTCGGGTTCGCACCTGTTCTGCCGACGGAAAATGTCGCTCGCAGCCATCAGGTATTTGTTCCAGCCGTCATCGTTGCTAACTAGCCATGTATTTCCCCCACTTGTCCTATTGCCACAATGGTGACCAGACGCGATAGTTAAGGCGAGGATCGAAAGAAACGGGAGGAAGAATGACCATACACGAGCGGACCACATACACGACGGAGGTTGCCCGGCCAGATGCCAGACGGCTGGCAGGCATTCCCTGGTGGGCCATCGTGTTCACTTTGGTGACGGTGCTCCTCCTGATGGCGATCTGGAACACGCCGGTCTGGGCAGATTCCGGCGGGAATGGGGTTCTTGATGAAGTGCCAATGTGGATTATCACTCTCCTTGTCTTGGGTACTCTGGCAGGTATTCAGGGGTTGGTAGCTTCTCACAAACGATAATACCGGGGCAGCGGGCTGCGGCGTGTCTCTCCTCCTTCTCACTCGGGCGACGGTCACAAAACCGTCGCCCGATGTGTTTGTAGGGCTGTCGGTTGACAGTCGGGGCGCGCGGGATGTAGAATGTGGGTGGTTGTTGACCTTTCGGATTTCCCACCACCTTTGCACGCAAGGAGCCTTTGATGACAAAGATCGCTTTTATCGGTGCAGGCAGCCTGGGGTTCACCCGCGGGCTGGTCAGAGATATCCTGACGTTCCCGTTGCTCCAGGATGCGACCCTGGCGTTAATGGACATTGACGCTGAGCGCCTGGACTTCGCCCGGAAGTCCGTCCAGCGCATTATCGAGATGGGCCACTACCCGGCTAAGGTGGTCGCTACCATGGATCGAGCCGAGGCACTGAAGGGGACTGACGTGGTGCTGGTCACCATCCTGGTCGGCGACACGGATGTGTGGCGCTACGACATCGAAATCCCCAAGAAATATGGCGTGAACATCAACATCGGTGATACCCGCGGCCCCTCAGGTATCTTTCGGGCGTTGCGTACCATCCCCGTCATGTTAGACATCGCCCATGACATGGAGCGCTACTGCCCGGAAGCCACCATGCTTAACTACACCAATCCGATGGCAATGCTCTGCCGGGCTATGCAGCGGGAGACCAGTATCCGCCTGACCGGGCTGTGCCACAGTGTCCAGGGCACAGCCATGATGCTGGCTCGTTGGATCGGCGCGCCCTACGAGGAGATCACCTATACGTGCGCCGGCATCAACCACATGGCCTGGTATCTGACGTTTGAGTGGAATGGAAAGGACGCGTACCCTCTTATCCGCAAGGCCATCCTCGAAAACCCGGCGATTTACAACGAAGAGATCGTGCGCAACGAGATGTTCCTGCATCTCGACTACTACGTGACTGAGTCCAGCGGCCACAACTCCGAGTATAACCCGTGGTTCCGTAAACGGCCAGACCTGATCGAGAAGTACTGCACCCACGGCACGGGCTGGAACCCGGGCGAGTACGCGTACGTGCTAAAGGAATATCGAAAGCGGGAGCACACCTGGCAGGAAGAAGCGAAGAAGTGGTTCGCGGCAGAGACGCCCATTTCGCTGGAGCGAGGGCATGAGTATGCTGCTTACATTATCAACGCCTTGAAAGGCGGGGAGCCATTCCAGTTCAACGGTAACGTGGCGAACACAGGTCTGGTGACTAATCTGCCGCCCAATGCTTGCGTGGAGGTGCCGGTCTGGGTCAGCCGCAAAGGCCTCGAGCCAGTACACGTAGGCGCACTGCCGCCTCAATGCGCTGCATTGACCAATCTGAGCTCCCAGATCGAGGAAATGGCGGTCGAGGCTGCGCTCACCGGCAACCCCCGGCTGGCCTTCCAGGCTATCGCCTACGATCCGTTAACTTCGGCCGTCCTCTCGCTGGCCGAGATCAAGCAAATGGTCAACGAGATGTTCCAGCAAAACCGGGATCATCTGCCTCAGTTCAAGCACTTTGAAGTGTAAGCACGTAGTGCGTAAAACGTGATGCGTGAGGAGCCGCAAGGTCATCACGCATCACGCACCACGTTTTAAGGAGACCCAATGGCCACTCGTGAGGAGATTCGCCTGACCAGCCTGGCCGCCTGCGCTGGCTGAGCATCCAAAACGGCCCCCGAGGCCCTGGCGCACGTGTTGCGCCCACTCCAAGAGATGTTCCCCGCCGCGGCCTATCCGGAGCTGCTGGTGGGCCTGAGCGCGGCGGATGACGCGGCCATCTATCGCCTGAGCGAGAGCCAGGCCATCATCCACAC
>DAOUAJ010000237.1:0-8925 GCA_034433615.1 Anaerolineae bacterium
TGCGTCTCAACGAGCTGCTCCCCGCCCCCCGCCAGGTGGACTGGGACGGCGACGGCACACCCTCCGCCGAGGATGAGTGGGTCGAACTATACAACCTGGGGACCGAACCGCTCGACCTGGGCGGCTGGAGGTTAGACGACACGCCCGACGGCGGCAGCTCCCCCTACACGATCCCCAACGGCACAATCCTGCCCGCCGGCGGATTCCTGCTCCTCTTCCGACGCGACACCAAGATCGCCCTCAACAACGATGCCGACGAGGTCCGCCTGCTGGCCCCCGACGGCTCCCTGCGTGACCGCTTCGCCTACCTCTACACCCGCCCCGACACCCCCTTCGCCCGCACCACCGACGGTATCGGCGGCTGGACCGACCAGTACCCACCCTCCCCCGGACAGCCTAACCAACCGCCTACACCTACACCCACACTAACGCCAGTGCCCAGAACAGTGTTTTTGAACGAAGTGTTGCCCGCGCCGCGGGATCGGGATTGGGACGGCGACGGGGTCGCTACCAGCGAAGATGAATGGGTCGAGCTGGTCAACCTGGGAGGGATCGCGGTTGATCTGGGCGGCTGGAGGTTAGACGACACGCCCGACGGCGGCAGCCGGCCCTATGTTTTCCCGACGGGCTCGCTCGTACTTCCTGGCAGCCGTCGGCTCGTGTTCCGTCGCGAGTCAGGGGTGGCTCTGAACAACGACGGTGATCAGGTACGTCTGCTATTCCCGGACGGCCAAGAGGCGGATCGCTTTGCGTGGGCACGCAGTCCGGGCTATGACCGCTCCTTTGGGCGCCAGCCGGATGGCAACGGAGAGTGGGGAACCGGCCTGGCCCCTTCTCCTGGTGAGCCTAACCCGCCACGGCCAACGCCGCGTCCGCGCAGGGAATCCGATCAACCCACGCCGTTCCCTCGGCAATGGGTCACCCGTACACCCGCGACGCGAGCAGGAATTCACGTCACGCGTACGTCCACACCTACCTCGCAGCCGTTAGCGGTAATCGCTATCGCTCAGGCCCGTCGCCAGGCGGACGGTGAAGAGGTGCGCGTGCGCGGCCAGGTCACCGTGCCGCCAGGGGTGTTTGGCCAGAGCATTTACATCCAGGACCCCAGCGGTGGCATTCAAGTTTACATGAGCCGTGCCGAATGGCCCGTCGTGCGAGAAGGAGATTGGGTAGAAGTAAACGGTCGTCTGGCCGATTTCCACGGTGAACGAGAACTGAGGATATGGCGCCCTGGCGATTTGCGTATGTTAGGGGCCGGACAGCCGCCAGAGCCCGTCCTCCTGCGAGACACTCAGCTTGGGGAATTGTACGAGGGGATGTTGGTGATCGTAGTCGGTCAGGTAGTTGGGTTTGGCCCTCGCGACCTGCGCCTGAGTGATGGTCAGGGTGAAGTACGTATATATGTGCGTGAAAGCCTGAGTTGGCAGCGACCGTGGGTAGAGCGAGGTGAATGGTGGTCGGCAATAGGCGTGGTCAGTCAGTACGCTCTGGAAAAGCCGTATGAGGGGGGGTATCGTTTGCTACCACGCTACGAGGACGATCTGGCGCCAGCACCAGAATACCTGCCAGCCATCGGTACAGTTCTCAGCGACGCAAGATAGCCCGGCTCAGCAATAAGATCCCGATGCACAAGCCAACGAGCTCGATAGCCACACTTCCAGCGAACGCGTAGCGGGGGACATCCAGGATGGATTCGGTGCGCAGAACACCTGTCGCTACGGCTATCAACAAAGCCTTGCCCACAGCTTTTTCCATCAAAGAGAGCGCGAATAGAGGTATGATGACCAGGATAGCACCGCCCGTGATATGGAACCAACGAGAAGCCACCATGTGATCTCCTCAACCTGAAATCTCGCAAAGCGCTAAAAGATGACAAAACCTATCCTCAGTAGTGGATGAAAGATAGGGAACGGACAAAGACAATGTTCATCACACCTGCACCGCTACTTAATTATAACCTGCTTTGTCCCTCTGCGTTTGTTTATCACGATTCCAACAGCGTGGTACATTGGGCCTATAATGTGAATTGCCCGGCTACAGCCAGTGGCGATTCAACCACGGCGAAAGCTTGATTCTGCTCCACCTGGTCAGGCGTGGTATAATAACAACGAAATAAACTGTGCTCCCCAGGCCGCCAGATCCCCCTTCTCAGGACATTCAGAAAGGAGGCCGCCAATGTCGCCGGTAAAAATTGTTGCTGACTCCGGCTGTGATCTACCGCAGCCAATGCTGGAACGATATGATATATCCATAATACCCTTGATGGTCCAGATCGGAGACGATGTGTATTACCACGGGCAGTTCGACCTGGGGATCCTTTGGCGTCGTCTGCCGAACGAGCACGCTACCACGTCTGGGCCACCGCCAGGGCTTTTTAAGCAAGTGTTCGAGCGGCTGGTCAGTGCAGGCAACGACGTGGTATGTATCACCCTGACCAGCAAGCACAGTGGCACTTTCAATACTGCCTGGGCAGTCGCGCAGGAGTTCGCTGGCCGCGTGCGGGTAGTGGATAGCCGGTCACTCTCGTTGGGCATGGGGTTACAGGTGTTAGCCGCAGCCATCGCTGCACAGGCCGGACGCAGCGCCGAAGAAGTCGTCGCCTTGGTTGAGGACCTGCGCAGACGCATCCAACTGCGATTAGCACTAGACACGTTGGAATACGTGCGGCGAGGTGGGCGGTTGGCTCGATTGATGCCAGTGATCGACCGCATGTGCCAGGCCCTGAACATTAAACCGATCATTGGCATAGTGGATGGGGAACTCAAGCTGATGGGCGCTGCACGCTCTCTCAAGGGTGCATTGCAACGCATCAGGAGCGAAGCATCCGCCTGGGGACCGATGGAGCAGATCGCCGTGGCCCACGTGCGACTACCGGAACTGGTGGAGGAAGCAGCCTCTCGCCTGGCAGAGCAGTTCCACGTGATGCGAGAGAGCATCCTGACGGGTGAAGCAGGGCCGGCCTTTGCTGTCCACGCCGGGCCGGGAGCGTTCGGCGTGGTGCTGCTGCCGAAAGCCAAGTAGCCTGCGCCGGGCGTGGCTGTGACTCTTAGCTACCGGGCTCCAAGCATAACAGCGAAGCGGCGTCAGCGTCCAGAAAGAGATATGTGTGAGCATGTTGGCGTAGGATAGAGGCCGGATGTAGAGGGGTTACCTCACCAGTAAGACAGTCGCGCACCGCCTGGGCCTTACGACGATCAGGCACAGTGCAAACGATGTCATGAGACTTCATGATCTGCCGAATGGACATGGAGATGGCGCGGCGGGGTACCTCATCCAGGGTGGCAAACCATCCCTCGCCCAGTTGCTGGCGCCGACACGCTTCGTCCAGCTCCACAATGATGTAAGGGTCCTCCACAACGAAATCAGCCGGTGGGTCGTTGAACGCCAGGTGTCCGTTTTCGCCAATGCCCACGAACGCTACGTCTATTTGGTAGCCAGCGATGAGCCGATTGAGTCGCCGGCATTCCGCTTCGGGATCAGCCGCGTCTCCCTGAATCAGATGCACTGTACCTGGGTGCACTCGTTCGATCAGGCGCTCTTTCAGGTACCGTCGGAAGCTAGCCGGGTGACCCTCAGGCAGACCGATATACTCGTCCAGGTGGAACATTGTCGTCCGTGACCAGTTGATACCAGGGATGGCTGTCAGTGCAGCCAGGAACTCAAATTGCGAAGCGCCGGTGGCGGCCACAAATGTGGCGTGTCCCTTGCAAGCGATGGCATCCTTAAGCAGCTCGGCCGCCTTTGCTGCAGCAGCTTGAGCCATTTCCTGTTTGGTTGAGAACACGAAGGTTTGCATCTCTCCCTCCTGGCAATCAGCTATCGCTACTGATTCTAACCCAGGTTGATTCAGGAGACAACCTCGTAATCCAGAGCTTTCGCAAAGTCGCTGATTGTCTCACCATAGGGCGCTACTTTCCCGCCATCTCTAATGAAACGCTAATATGTTTCTGATACAATCTTTATGCACTTTCGGTTTAATGGAAGTTGTATTGAACGTCATGCTACTGTGCTACAAATGGTGTGCCCGCTTCGGAAGAGGATGACGTCTATAGGGTGCCCCTGACAGAGAGCTGGGGCTTTCGCGTTGTGTGGAGGAATCTGATGGCCATGTTTAAGAGCGGAGATGTTGTGGAAAGAGAGTATCTACAGATCCTGGAGCGGATCCCGGAGCAATTACCCATTCTGCCTTTGCGGAATACGGTGGCTTTGCCGTTTGCCGTCATGCCACTGGCAGTTGGCATCCCGCGTTCGGTGAAATTAGTAGAAGAAGCGCTGGCAGGCCACCGTCTTATCGGTCTGTTGGCGATGAAAGACCCCTCGATTGAGGAGCCCATGCCCGGCCAGATCTACGAAGTCGGCACTGTAGCACTGATCCATCGGGTCATTCGCACGTCAGATGGCACGCTGCAGGTAGTAATCCAGGGCCTGGAGCGGTTCAAGATTGACGCGTGGACGGCCACTGAACCGTATCTAAAAGCCCGTATCAAGCTCATACCGGATCGAGTGGAAGATGATCTGGAGACCGAGGCGCTCCATCGCAGCTTACTCCAAATCGCTAAGGAAGTAGCCGCGCTCATGCCCAACGTGCCCGAAGGGGTGGTTGCCTTCCTGGAACAGGTGGAGAACCCGCGTCAACTGGTTTACATGATTGCAGCCAATGCTCGCTTAGAGGTTGAGCAAGAGCAAGCGTTGCTCGAAATGGATGAGCTGAAAGAGAAGATACGGACGCTCATTTCTCATCTGACGCGCGAGAAGGAGGTGCTCTCGCTTGGTCAGAAGATCACTGAGGAAGCTCAGGAAGAGATGAGCAAGCAGCAGCGCGAGTACTTCTTACGTCAGCAACTGGAAGCTATCCGACGTGAGCTAGGGGAGACGGATGAGCAAACTGTCGAAGTAGAGGAGTATCGGCAGAAGATTGAGCAGGCCGGTTTGCCGGAGGAGGCGTACAAGGAGGCCATGCGTGAGTTGAAGCGCATGGAGAAGATGCCGCCTCAGGCGGCCGAGTACTCTGTGATCAAAACGTACCTGGACTGGCTGGTTGCCCTGCCATGGAATAAACTGAGCGAAGACAACCTGGACATCGAACACGCTCGCCAGGTGCTGGACGAAGACCACTATGACTTGCAAAAGGTCAAGGATCGCATCCTGGAGTACCTGGCTGTGCGTAAGCTGGTGAAGGAGCGCGGGCTTGAGGCCGATGAAGCCCATCCTGGCCTGACGGCCAGGGGACACGAGGGCGAGGCGCAAGAGGCTATGGGTGCCATCCTCTGCTTCGTGGGACCACCCGGCGTGGGCAAGACGAGCTTGGGCAAATCCATCGCCCGCGCGTTAGGCCGTCAGTTCACGCGCATGAGCCTGGGCGGTATGCGGGACGAGGCAGAGATTCGCGGCCACCGCCGCACTTACATCGGCGCTATGCCCGGCCGCATCATCCAGGCGATCAAACGCACTGGCACACGCAATCCCGTCTTCATGCTAGACGAGGTGGACAAGATCGGCATGGATTGGCGGGGTGACCCTTCCAGCGCGCTGTTGGAGGTGTTAGACCCTCAGCAGAATCACGCCTTCCGCGATCACTACCTGGATGTGGACTTTGACCTGAGCGATGTCATCTTCATCACTACAGCTAACCAACTCGAACCAATTCCGGCACCGCTGCGCGACCGAATGGAAATCATCGAGCTAGAGGGGTATACCGAACATGAAAAGATCCGTATCGCCGAAGGGTACCTGGTCCCGCGCCAGCGGCGAGCCAACGGCCTGCGCGACGGTGAGATTACCTTCACAGAGGTTGCTTTGCGTCAAATCATCCGCGACTACACGCGAGAGGCAGGCGTGCGTAACCTGGAACGTGAAATCGGCCGGGTGTGTCGCAAGACGGCGGTGAAGATCGCAGGCAACGAGACTGAACGGGTCGAAGTTACGCCGGAGCTGGTGCGTGAGTACCTGGGTAAGCCCAGAGTCTTCTTCGAGGCAGCACTGCGTACAGAAGTGCCGGGTGTGGCTACCGGCCTGGCCTGGACCCCTGTCGGTGGCGATGTTCTGTTCGTCGAGGCCACCCGCATGAAAGGTAAAGGCAACCTGGTCATCACTGGCCAGTTGGGGGATGTGATGGAGGAGTCGGTGCGCATCGCTTATAGCTGGGTGCGTGCTAATGTCCCCGATCTGGGCATTGATCAGGATATCTTTGAGAACAGCGACTTCCACATCCACGTGCCTGAGGGGGCTATACCTAAGGATGGCCCTAGTGCAGGCGTGACAATGGCGACTGCCTTGACCAGTCTCCTGACCGGTCGGCCAGTGCGGGCCGACGTGGGAATGACCGGCGAGATCACGTTGCGCGGGCAGGTGCTGCCCATCGGTGGCGTCAAGCAGAAAGTATTGGCAGCCCATCGCGCTGGTCTAAAGACGATCATCCTGCCCCAACGCAATGAGATGGACCTGGATGAGTTGCCGGAAGACGTACGCAAAGAGCTAACCTTTGTCCCGGTGGAGCGCGTCGATCAAGTGCTGGAAGTCGCACTGCGTCCGCAGCCGTTATATGCGGTTAAGAGCACGCCGACGAACGAGCACGTTTCAGAAGCGCAGATCGCTTAGCGCGACAACGAGGTTTTGTCATCCTGAGAAGCGAAGCCTCGTCGTGTGGAGATGGGACATCGCCCGGCTACAGTTTGCCCCTTCTCCTGGATAAGCCGGGGGACAAAGATGTCCTCCGGCTTTTTGTTGGGCTCTTCTCTACCTAAGTGAGGTGATTTATGCCTATATACGAATACCAATGTGACGTGTGTGGTCGCCGATTTGACCATTGGTTTCCGACCTTCAGCGCTGCGACGAACAACCCGATGCCTGCTTGCCCAGCTTGTGGGGCGACTTCCACGCAGCGGTTGATCTCTCGTGTAGCCGTTCATTGCAGTTCTGGCGATGCAGCGACAACCGAAACAAGCGAGACACCCGCGGAAGAAAAGCCCAAGGTGTTTGGTCGCAAAGAGTTGAACCAAATCATGGAGCAACGCCGCTCGCTCGGGCTGGAGTAGTCAGCCATGATACATCTGGACGAACCGCCATGGATGAGCAACCGTTATCGCGGGACATCCTGCTGATTGCGGCCGACTGGCACAGCCGGACATTAACTCTGGCCGAGCTGCAGGAACTTGGGTACGACGTGATGGCAGTGCCTGGGCTGTACGATGGCTTGAGGATAGTGCTGCGTTCACAGGTCGCGCCACGATTGACGCTCGTGGACATGGCCCAAGACGATTTTGGGAGTCCCGAACGCGTCAATGAACTGGTGCAAGCGTTGCCCGGCGTGCCAGTCATGCTGGTCGTGGGGGCGTTCGAGCGCGCATCTTATGCCGGGCTGAGCGATCACCTGGCCGCGCTGATGGTACGTCCGGTACGGATCGGGGAGATCGTGGATCGAGTGCGGGCTTTGTTGCCACTGACACCCGAACGGAAGAACAACCTGTCGCCTGACTGACGTTGGTTGGCGAAGGTAGGGAGACGTAAGATCAGCGCGAGGTCTCTTGTCTCGTGTATGATGGCTGCGGATTGGAACTATGAGGGGCAAGCAATAATGATGTGGGGATGGCTTGCAGACTTTCTGACCTTCCTACGGGCTGCTGTGTCAGTCTGGCTGGTGTGGCTCGGATTGACTCAAGGCGCCTCGGCCTTGCCTCAAGCCATCTGGATCACTCTGGTTGCCTGGCTGGGCGATTCACTAGATGGCCCACTGGCACGTCGCTCTCGGCGGCCCACTCTGCTGGGCCGCTATGATTTCTTATTTGATGTAACTCTCACTTGGAGCGCCTTGATCTACGTCACACTGAGTGGCTTTCTACCGGTGTGGTTGACGGCCGTGTACACATTGCTGGCCAGCCTCATCGTCGCCCTTGTGCAGCGTAAGGCGGTGATGATCCTTTTCATGCGGCCCGTAGACGTCACCTGTGGCATGGTGGCATTGACGCGCGCGCCGGAAACGGGTTGGGTGTTGGCGGCCACATTGGCCGGGTTAGCGGTAGTACACCGCCAGCGTTTGCGCGACCAGGTGCCGCGCTGGCTGCGCGAGTTGAGAAAGATATCTCATCTCTGGCGGTCAGATGAGATGTCCGACATCCAGCCAGAGGAAGATGCGCCTAGCTGGCCCTGATAATCACAGCCTTAGCATCGTGTTGCTCCGGCACGCAACAAAAAAACACCTCGCAGTCACAAACCGACTACGAGGCGCAATGGCGACGACTGGACTCGAACCAGTGACCCAGCGATTATGAGCCGCTTGCTCTGCCAACTGAGCTACGTCGCCTAGAGAAAGGCTGATGGCGTTAACCTCTTTTGCCATCAGCCCTAAGGTAGCGGGGGCAGGATTCGAACCTGCGGCCTTTGGGTTATGAGCCCAACGAGCTGCCTCTGCTCCACCCCGCAGTGCATAAAAATTATAACTCAACGACTAATGAGTTGTCAAATTCGCATCAATCCGCCCAGGCACCTCCGGCCCAAAGAATAGATCCCACCACTTCTGCCAAGGCGGCACCACCCGGTCGCGTTGTTCTTCCTGGTCTCGTGTCGCCTGCGACGAGCTTTCTGGGATAATGACTACCGGTACATCTCCCGGCCTGACCCACCTGAACACTGTACGAGCTTGTTGATCAACATAAGCATCAGTCTGAACATATTTGAACTGCTCTTCCAGAAGGGCCTGATGTAGCCTGGCTTCCTCAACTCGACGCTCCCACTGCTCCAGCTCGGCCCGCATCGCCACCTGGACGGTTAAGCGCTCGATATAGCCCACGCTCAACAAAACCAGGAGTACAATCGTCACCAGGATCATCCATTGTGAAGGGTCAAAGAACAGACGAGAAATACGGTGCACTATGAGAACCCCTACCTCTACGCCGCTAGCAAAATCCCAGCCTGCTCGACAGCGCTGGG
>DAOUAJ010000238.1:0-1885 GCA_034433615.1 Anaerolineae bacterium
CATGGAGCGGGGCTTCGCCGAGGCGGCCGCCGACCGCCAGCGCATCTGGGAAGCCATCCGCGAGACCAACGAACGCATGGAGCGGGGCTTCGCCGAGGCGGCCGCCGACCGCCAACGCATCTGGGAGGCCATCCGCGAGACCAATGAACGCATGGAGCAGGGCTTCGCCGAGGTTTGGGAGGCCATGGAGCGGGGCTTCGCCGAGGCGGCCGCCGACCGCCAGCGCCTGAGAAGAGACATCAGCGAGTTGCAGAGAGATGTGCGGGATCTGAAAGGGGACGCCCGAGAGCAATACTACCGCAGTCGCGCCACCGGCATCTTCAGCCGTCGGCTGCTCCAGGGTCATGACGCCACCAGCGAAGTGGCCGATCAACTGCGGCCCCTCCTCCAGGAAGGCCGCATTTCGGCCAGGGAGTACGACGCTGCTCTCGCGGCCGATCTGCTGTGGGGTGGAAGGTTGGTGGAGAGCGGCGAGTCAGTGGTTCTGGTGATGGAAGCGTCCTGGCGGGTGGAGCCTCATGATGTGGAACGAGCGGAGGAGAGGGCCAGGATCCTGCACAAAGCGGGGGTGAAGGGGCTGCCTGTGGCCGCGGGACAGGAGTGGCCAGGTGATGTGGAGACCCTGGCTCATGAGAGGAAGGTGGTCATCCTGCGGGATGGGAGCGTAGATGAGGCGAGCTGGCAGGCCGCGCTGGAGTTTGCATAGCCTCCAGCCGTTGCAGCCTGCCCCCTCGGGCAGAGCCCCTTCGGGGCGAAGCCTGGACGGCAGGCCAGATTATCGCCTTGCAGGCCCCGCTGGCACCAGGCGAGGCGCAGCCCGCGACGGCGCCAGCGTAGGCGGGGCCGGCGGCTCCCGCCGCGCTGGCTGCCTTCGATTGCAGCGCCGTCAGCGAGATCCCACAGACGGAGTGCCAGGCTCTGGTGGCGCTCTACAACAGCACGAACGGTGCTAACTGGAGTAACAAGAGCGGTTGGCTGGCCACCAACACTCCGTGCCGGGCGTAGTGACAATGCAAAGGTGGCGCTTCAAGCTCGACTTCGAGGCAGATGAGGTGATTGTTGTTGTGATATCATGGGATCAGGACATACCCAGGGAGGGATCGAAAATGGTGAAGCCACCGGTGCAAGTAGAATCTATTGACCCCGAGTTGTTAGAACTGATTGGTGAAGAACATCAAGCTTGGCGCAATGCCCTGCCGGTGGAAGAACTGGCCAGGTATGGTGGAAAATACATCGCCACCCGAAAGAAGCAGATTGTGGCGGCCAGCGAATCGCTGGAAGAGCTATATCGTCAGCTTGAGTCTCTGGAACTAAGAGGCCGCTGCCTGATCGAGTACATCGAAGAACCAGACGTGGTGGTCATCTACTGATGAGGTTTACCAAAGAGTGGACAGAGTTTGTCAGACCCCTGGGAGGCAGCGTCTGGCGGCCTACTCTCGATATTGGCGTGGCGGTCACCACGGGTTGGGAGACGCACCGTTTTCTGGTGGACAGCGGTGCAGACGTGTCCATGGCTCCTTACGGCCTGTTCCGCTTACTCGGTAAGCGCTGGGGAGACGGTCAACCACGCATCTTGCGAGGTATCTCCCGGCGCAAGGTGTGCACCATTGAGGGACGGGTCCACGACGTCGAGATTCTGGTCGCTGAAGTCGGCCGGCGCTTCGCCATCCCGATGTGCTTTGCCAGGGCAGACGTGCCTTTTCTCCTGGGCCGTGAGGGCTTCTTCGACTACTTCGTGATCACCTTTGACAAACCGGCCAGGAAGACGCATTTTGAACTCGTGGTGTGATTTGATCGAGCAGTGGACTCAGCCCCCTTGTACCACGGATGGGATCGCCAACATTCACCTGCGTCACAGCAGGAAGGGGGTTCCCGTGATGAAAGC
>DAOUAJ010000239.1:0-18638 GCA_034433615.1 Anaerolineae bacterium
TGGCCGGCCTCGTGATAAGCGATGATCCGTTTCTCCTCCTCGGAGATCAGGCGGCTCCGCCGCTCCGGCCCCGCCACCACCCGCTCGATCGCCTCCTCAAACTCCGCCATCCCAATCGCCCGCTTGTTCCGCCGCGCCGCCAGGATCGCCGCCTCGTTCACCACATTCTCCAAATCCGCCCCCACAAACCCCGGCGTCTGCCGCGCCAACACCCCCAGATCCACATCCGGCCCCAGCGGCTTCCCCCGCACGTGCACCTTGAGGATCGCCTCCCGCCCCTTCATGTCCGGCCGATCCATCACCACCTGCCGGTCAAACCGCCCCGGCCGCAACAACGCCGGGTCCAGAATGTCCGGCCGGTTCGTCGCCGCCATCACAATCACATTGGTGTCGGTGTCAAAACCGTCCATCTCCACCAAAATCTGGTTCAGCGTCTGCTCCCGCTCGTCGTGCGATCCCCCCAACCCCGCCCCCCGATGGCGCCCCACCGCATCTATCTCGTCCACAAACACAATGCACGGCGAGTTGCGCTTGGCCTGGTCAAACAGATCCCGCACCCGGCTGGCCCCTACCCCCACAAACATCTCCACAAACTCCGAGCCGGAGATGGAGAAGAAAGGCACCCCCGCTTCCCCGGAGACCGCCTTGGCCATCAAGGTCTTGCCGGTGCCGGGGGGACCGACCAGGAGCACCCCCTTGGGGATACGCGCCCCCAGGGAGGCAAACTTCTGGGGCTCCTTGAGGAACTCCACCACCTCTTGCAACTCCTGCTTGGCCTCATCGGCCCCCGCCACGTCGTCAAAGGTCACCGTCGGCTTGTCCCCCGTGAACATGCGCGCCCGACTCTTACCGAAAGCCATCGCCTGGCTGTTACTACCCTGGGCCTGCCGCAGCAAGAAAAAGAAAAGCGCGCCGACAAAGATCAAAGGCAACAAACTACCCAACAACGCCAGCCAGTTGCCCAACTGGCCGATCGGCTCCACCTGGTAGTCGAGAGCGCCTAACTGTTCCTGCGACACGCCAAGCGCCAGCAGCGTCTTGACCAGGCTGCTACCTGGCTCCTTGCGCGAGCTGACCGTCTGCATACTGTCCCTGCGTTTGACGAGCAGTTCATCGCCCCTGACCCGAATGGCCTCGACTTCTCCTCGCTTGATCCAGTCGGCTACAGTGGTAATCTCAATAGCTTGAGTCTGTTCTCCCTGCGGGAAGAGGCTGAAGAAAAGCGCTGCTGCTGCCACCAGAATTAGCAGATAGACAAACCCGTTTTTAGTCCATCCAGAACCCACGATAGCCTCCAAAACTATTCACAAGAAAGCTGAAGTCGCGGCTACAGCATGCAAAGCCCGCCCGTGCAGGCTAACCCTGGCCCCTGTGCCTGGCCACAGGACAGGCTGCACGACGTCCAGGGTAGGCTTGAGTCGCCACAGAGCCTGCCCTGAGCGCTTCGGCTGACGCTCAGCGGAAGCCCTGGCAAAGGGACGACCCTTCGACTTCCTCAGGGCATGCCTGGCAAGCGTAGACGCGGTTTTCAACCGCCAGCGGTTGTCAGCAAAAGTGAAAGGAACTTTTTGTGACCTATTGGCAAAGCAATTATATCAGAACTGGCTCAAACAGGCCACTAGACACTGCAATCCCGTGTAACTCCCTTCAACCTACAATTATAGGCTTGCAAGAGACCCGTGTGTGAGAATGCTTGCTATGTCAAAGAGCTCTCGATACTCATAGCAGGTCTATGGGATCCACGTCAACAGACCAGGCGGGCGAGAGAGAGAGTCCGCGCACGAGCAGGGCCGGATCGGCCCCTCGCACGATGATCTGCCAGCGATGGCGGCTACGCCGGCGAGGGAAGAAGCAGGGCGCTGGTCCGATCAAGCTAGCATCATCTCGAGACTCAACCTGTTGCTGCAGGACCTGGGCCACTCGTGTAGTCTCAGCCTGGACGCGATCCGCGCTGCTATCTGTATAGATCAGACGTACCAGCCGGGCGAAGGGGGGGTATCCCTGCTCACGGCGGAAGCGCATCTCCTGCTCGTAGAACCCTTCGAAATCGTGGCGGCTGGCGGCCTGGATCGCGTAATGGTCGGGCGTGTAAGTCTGGACGATCACGCGGCCGCCCAGTGGGCTGCGCCCGGCGCGTCCGGCCACCTGGGCCAGCAATTGAAAAGTGCGCTCGGCAGCGCGAAAATCTGGCAGATACAGTCCTACATCAGCCGACACGACACCCACTAACGTCACCAGTGGCAGATCCAGCCCCTTAGCGACCATCTGTGTCCCAACGAGCACATCGGCCTGGTGCTCAGCAAACTGCGTCAGAATGCGCTCATGGGCGTCGCGACGGGTTGTCACGTCCCGATCCCAGCGCACGACGCGCGCCTTCGGGAACAACCGGGTGACCTCGTCTACTACTTTCTGGGTGCCTGCCCCGAAGTAGCGGATGCGTGGACTACCGCATTGAGGGCAGGTGTGAGGCACAGGCCTCTGACGGTTACAATGATGACAGACCAGCAGGCCAGCCTCGTCCAGTCCACCGGCGTCCGTCGTTGGCTCGTGATAAGTCAACGGCACATCACAGCGCGAGCAGCGGAGCACCAGCCCACAATCCCGGCACATGACAAAAGTCGCAGCCCCTCGCCGGTTCAGAAAGAGAATGACCTGCTGCCCCTGCGTCAATGTTTGTGCCATAGCATCTTGCAGCACCCGGCTAAAGATAGAGCGGTTGCCCGCGCGTAACTCCTGGCGCAGGTCCACCACTTCGACAGGCGGCAACCTGGCATAATGAACGTCCATCGCTTGAGGCTGAAGGGGCGCGTCTGCCATGCCCGGTTGGCCCTCTCTCAGGGGGGCAAATTGCCGGTCAGCGATGGCTGCTTGGTGTGCCAGCACGCGCCGTGGCAGCGTGATCAATCGCACCTGACCCTGCCGCGCGGCGTAGTAAGCTTCCAGCGAAGGGGTGGCGCTGCCTAGAATCACCGGCGCACCAGCAATGCGCCCCAACGCCAGCGCCGTCTCCCGGGCGTGATAACGCGGCGTGTGCTCCTGCTTGTAAGTCGGCTCATGCTCTTCATCTACCACGATCAGTCCCAATCGCGGTAACGGCACGAATAGCGCCGAGCGGGAGCCCACTACGACGTCCACATCACCCTGGCGGATGCGACGCCATAGATCGAACCGCTCTCCTCGGGAGAGGTCGCTGTGCCAGATCGTGACCCGGCCAGGGAAGCGGGCCGAGAACCGTTGCACAGCCTGCGGGGTCAGTGCGATCTCTGGCACCAGAACGATGGTCTGATAGCCGTGGGTCAGCGCCTCTTCGATGGCCCGCAGGTAAAGCTCGGTCTTGCCGGAACCGGTGACGCCGTGCAGCAGATAGACAGGAGGGGATGATACGCTTATGCTCCCTGGGCTATCGTTTGCCTTCTCCCATGTAGCCAGGAGGCCGGTGCGTATCGATTCCCACGCCGTTTGTTGGTCCGGCGTCAGCACGAGAGGCTGGTCGGGCGAGAACACCCGTCCGGCCAGCGGATCGCGTACGATTTCGGCCTCCTCCAGAGCCACCAGTCCCGCAGCTTCCAGCTCGCGTAACGTTGTCAGATCGCAGTCGGTCGCTGCGTACAGATAACCGACCCACGATTCACCCCCTACAGCCTGCAACGCGTCCAGCACGCGACGGTATCGGTCTAAACCGCGCAGCTCAACGATGGCCTCCGTCACCTGAGCAGGGCTCAATGTCAGGAGGACGGCTGACGGTTCCCTCTGCCGGCGGATAAGCCCGCGGTCCGCCAGGGCGCGCAGGGTACGTGGGTTCACGTTGTGGGTCTGGCAGAAGGTCGTCTCATCCGTGGGCAACGACGTCTCCAACAAGGCCGCCAATGCAACGGCTTGAGCCGGTGAACGGGACAGCGCAGCCTCTAAGGCGGCGCGGGCGGCGGCTGGATCGGGGATTAGCAGCATACGGCGGGAGGGAATAATCTTGACCCAGCCACGCGCTGCCAGATTCTGAATCACGTTCTCGCTGCATCCTACAGCAGCACACACATCGGGTAAAGACGGCAGAGGGTCGGATGAAGCTGCCAACCAGGCCAGCACGTCGGCCTGACGGGAGGGATGGCCCAGGATAGGCGACCTGCCCTGTGGACTGCCGCAAGGGAGACGCTCGATGGCAGCAACGTCGGCCACGAGGCGGGCGCGGCGGGCGATGCGCGGCCGGGCGGCAGGCTCCACAGCAGCCTGGCCAATGGTGATCAGGCCGCGGCGCGAGAGTGGGGCAACCACAGTGTTGCGAGCCAGATGAGGTGCCTGACGACGCAACTGGCGCCGGGTGAGGGGTCTATGCCGCAACAGCTCCAGCAGTTCCCGCTGTTCGGGTGCCAGCTCGGAGGGGAAAGGGGGCTCGCTGGTCAGCTCGATCAGCGTATCTACCCGACGGGCTACGCCGGAGGGGAGCATCAGGCGGATGCAGCTCAGAAAGGGGGCCAGGTAATATTGACTAAGCCAGCGGGCCAGAGCCAGTTGCTGAGGTGTGATCACCGGTTGAGGACGGGCCAGTGCCTCGATCTCGAGGGCAGGAACAGGGGGCGGATGATCGGTGAGCGCGACCACGACCCCTTGCAGGCGGCGATGACCAAAGGGCACCCATACCAGGTGTCCCGGCTGTAGCTGAGCTTGCAAGGCCTCAGGCACAGCGTAGGTGAAAACGCCAGTTTGAGGATCCCCTTGCTGCTGCCTGACAACGGTGTTAACCACCACCTCCGCAAACATATTCCCTCCAGGGAAATTATACCATACAGACGGTACAAATCTCCAGCCTACTTGCGCCAAGAGATCGTTATCGGGTCATAGGGCAGATATTGACAAAAGCCGGTACTCCTCTGGTAAAAGAAACGTGACCCTGCACAACAACACGGTCGAAAACAACATCGCCAGCACCGCCGACTGGGGCGTCGGCGGCGGCAGCAGCATCGGCGGCGTGATCTACACCCGCACTCTGGCAACCCTCACGGACAACGTGGTGCGAGGCAACCTCGCGACCACGGCTATCACCAACACGTCCACGAGTGGCAATACGTTCGCCGGGAACATCGGCAGCATAGCCCAGGCGGGCTATTATGGCGGGGGCTCCATACCATATTGGCGCCCGGGTGTTTGTCACCTTCACTGGTAATATCGTGCAGGACAACCCCGGCAGCACGGCCAGCGGCGGCAGGGGAGGCGGGGTATGTGCCAACGGCGCGGTCAACGTGACCGGTAACAGCCCTGGGCAATCGGGCCAGCACGGCTGGCGAGGGCAACGGCGGCGGGGTGCTCATCGCCAGCAACACTGTTCAGGGCAGCGCGGCCAGCTAGGTCGGCCAGGGGTTCGGCAGCGGCATTGGGGATCGCCAGCCAGGACTAACCCCTCATTCTGGAGTACACCCTGTGGTACGGCAACGGCATAAATACCACAGGCGAGGCCGGCGCAATCGTGAGCAGGCAGGATGTGACCGGCGATCCTGCATTTGTGAACCCGGCGGCAGGCAACTACCACATCGGCCAGAGTTCAGCGGCGATGGACCGCGGCGTGGATGCCAGCGTGACGGCTGACATAGACGGCGAGGCCCGTCCGCAGGGCAGCGGTTACGCTCTGGGTGCCGATGAGTGGGCTTCCTGACGTAATCTCTACCTGCCGCAGGTGATGAAAGGCCAGGAAAACCCTTAGTATCGAAGCAGATGGGGCTCTGGGTAAGAAAGGTGTCTAAACCCACCCGTACGCGATCACGCTGCTGTACGCCCGCCAAGTGAAGGCGGCGATGAGGACAACGAGCACGACCGTCAGCCACAGCGGGAAGGCCACCCAGCTCTGCACCCCCAGCATCGCGGCCGTTAGCACGCAGAATAAACAAATCGAGGCCAGGCGCTTGCGGCGCATGCGGAGCGCATGGATCTGGGGCACCATCTCTTTCGGGACAGGATTGCCGCCCTGGGCAAAGAGGGTGTCAATGCGCGGCTGCAGGCTGAAATTCACGTAAGAGAGGAGCCCGGCAATAAAGATCAACAGCAAGAACTTCAACCCCAGCACCGGGTTCGTCACCAGGGTGCCCAGCCCCAGCCCGCGCAGCAAGATCAGAAGCAGGCCGGTGACCAGCGCCGTGGCCTGGAAGATAAAGCAGGGGATCGTGCGGTTCTTGATGATATTCTCCAGGTAGGTGTCCACGCGGTCGCCCACGGGCGGGCCGAGGCGGGCGCGCTGATTGACCCCCACCAGCGCGTAGAACGGCCATGCCATCAGGATGGCATTGATGATGTGAATGACTTTGAGGATCGAGAGCAGGGTTTCCATTTGAACAATTGCCTCCTTTTACATCCCGGAGCATAAACACTGCGCCTGGCCTGAAAATAGCGGTTAGCGATCAGCGATCAGCTATTAGCAGCTTGTGGCCTTCGCCGCCTGCCCTGGACATCGTGCAGGCTAGAGTTCAGCCCGCCCTGGGCAATCCAGGGAAGACCGCCTATCACCTGTCATCGTTGGGTTGATGGCTGATAGCTGACGGCTGACCGCTTTTCATGGGCCGTGGCGCTGCGCCCGGCAAGGTGACCAGCACTTGCCAAAAAGTGCTGGTCACCTGAACGGCTACATCACTTGAACAGATCGGCGAACGCCTCCCAGCGGGCCTTGGTATGGGCGGCAGGGAAGTGAACCAGGTGGCATTTGAGGCAGCTTTCATTGCCGATGCCACCGCTCAATTGGCCGATGACCTGGGCGTCGGGAGCGTCCGCTGCCAGGGCCTGACCCAACTGGTCCACCATGGCCTGCACGCTCTCATCAACGAAGTAGGTCCTGGGGGTGTCGTGGCATTTGGTGCAGCCTTCGGTAGGCAGGGCCTTGAACCGGGCGCTGAAGGCCTGGAAGTTCTGGCGGGCGTTGTCCAACTGCCCTTGCTGGAGGTCGTTGCCGATGCCGCTGTAGGCTCCCGCCATGCGGGTCATGTATTCCACCCAGGGCACTGGCTCATTGGTGACCGGGTCGGTGAGCTTGATGGTCTCAAAATCGGGCCAATGATATTTCTGGTGGGCCTTGGTCTGGAAAAGCAGGTGACAGGAGCCGCAGACCTGCCCCACCTGCCCCAGGGCTGGGCCCACCTGAGCCGGGTTACCGCTGGCCAGTGCCTGACCCAACGCCTCCACTGGCTGCATGGGGAAGCGGTCGGTCCACTCTGGCACCATCCCAGCCATTTTGCCATACTGGGCCTTGAAGGCTTCATAGTTGACCTGGACCCCCGGCATATCCTGTCCTTGCAGGTCCACGACGATGCCCTCCAGCGCCCCGGAGAGGGCAAACATCTCCAGGAGGTACACCGGGGCCGGGGCCTTGGGCGGGAAGTAGTTGTCCAGGGACTCAGGCAAAGGCCCGGCGATGTCCTTGAGGGTCCGGTTCTGCTGTTCCAGGGCCGCCTTCGTCGTCTCCAGGTCAGTTACCTGCTGCTGCGCGGCCGCCTTGTCCGCCTCCAGGCTGGCCGCTTGCTGCTGCGCAGCCGTTTTCTCCGCCTCCAGGCCGGTCACCTGTTGCTGCAGAGTGGCTTTCTCTACCTCCAGGCTGGCTACTTGCTGCTGCAAGGCCGCCTTCTCCGCCTCCAGGTTGGCTATCTGCTGCTGAGTGGCACAGCCCACCATGGTCACGAGGAGGAGCAGCAAGCCGAGGCCAACCCCACCTGTCAGCAATCTCTTTTTCATAGCACTACCTCCTGCTCACAATGTTTTGGGGGAGACGGACCAAACGCGTTGTGCGCTTTACCTGGCGCCGACCAGGGCCTGGAACAGCCGGTTGAAATCGGCTTTGTTCACTTTCTCCCATCTACCTCATTCCTTCAAGGCTTCTACAACAGCATTGCCTGTACCTCCCTTCTCCCGTGATTTCGATCTACAGCAGCCCCACCACGAGGAGGACGGCCACCGCCAGGCCCACTTGCACCCAACTCAGGGTGTTCATCCGCTTCTGAAGTTTAAGAAGTTCGGGTGGTGGGCCAGGCGGCCGTCCCCCCTCGCCAGAGCCGGGCAGTGGGGGAGCCCCCGGCGGCGGAGCAAAAGAGGCAATTCTCGGTCCCAGGACAAACCCCAGATAGGCTCCATTGAGGATCATCACCACCACCAGGACGATCTTGACCAGCAGGAGGTTACCGTAGAGGGTGTTGAAGCTGAACAGGGTGGGAAAGCCGATGACGTCATTGGTGGAGATGAGCCCGGTGACTACCACCAGGGCGATGGCCCCCCAGGCCAGGGGGGCGAACCGTTTGAGGAAAGCTCCCAGCAGCTTCCCTCGTTCCAGCGGGCTGATGGCCTGCAGGCTGGGCATCAGCACCAGGAGATTGACGAAGATACCCCCAACCCAGAAAGTGACGCCGATCAAATGCAGCCAGAGCACCACAGCTTTCATTCCGCTCTCTCCTGTCGAGCCTGGGGAGAGGCGAGCGGATTTTGGTCCGCCTCTCCCTTCCGAATAAAGGGCCCGGCTGCCGGGGGTTGCCAGAATGGACGAGGGATGGGAAAAAACCACTAATGTCATTCTTATTATAACATATAACCTCGGCAGTGACAACCGGTAACAATTGAGCGGGGGTGCCGGGGGGCAGAGGTGGAGGGGAGATTGCTTCCAGTTCTGATCACTTGCCACCAGGAGCCAGGAGGCGCAGGGAGCCGTCCTTCGATTCGCTGCCGGCACCTGTGAAGCTGATGATCACCTCCCGGTCGCCATAAGAGTCCCCGAAGTTGTAGGGCGTGGAGTCGGGATCGTCCCCCTGATACGCTCGCACCCACCACACGTAAGTTGCACCAGAGGGCCAGCCCGACGGCAGCCCGGTGATGGTGACGCAGGAGACGTAGCCCAGATAGTCGGTGGCTGCCGTCTGGTCCGCATCGGGGTAATAGAGCAGCAGGCGGTAGTTGTCACCGGGCACGCCACGAGGGGTCCAGCAGAAAGTGGCGGGCAGCGTGACGCTGGCGCCGTTCGTCGGCGAGACAAGGGGGATGTCGGCCACGTCAAAGTCACCGCCGGCGAGGGCTGTGCCCGCTGTGTAACTTGCGATAAGGTTGCCCAACCAGCTCCAGAGATAGCCGGGGCCGGGGTTGGGGCTGTTCGGGGTGTTGAGGTAGCGTACGGTGTAGAGCTGGTTGACGCCCAGGCCCGGCGCGCCGGTGAAGCTGTAGCGGCCATCGGCACCGGTGGTGACGGTGGTGCGGGTAGACCAGGCGACGCCGTCCCAGAAGCGCAGTTCCAGGCGGAGGCCGGCTGCGGGCGCACCGTTGAGCGTGACCCGGCCGTTGATGCCCGCAGCGGTTGACGTCGCTGTGGGCGTCGGTGTGGCTGTAGGCGTTGAGGTAGGTGTAGCCGTGGACGACGGAGTAGGCGTGGCTGTGGGAGTGGGCGTCGGGGTGGCGCCCTGGGTTACGGTAAAGCCGTTGGGCAGCACGCCGGCCTTCTCATCGGGGTTAACCACCGTCACGTCGTAGGTGCCGGGGGCCAGGCCGGCCGGCAGGGTGGCGCGCAGTCGCCAGTGGTTGGGCGGCGACGGCTCCGGCCCCAGGTACTCCACATCGCGCAGCAAGGTGGAACCGATGTATGGGCTGGCCCCGGGCAGGAAGAAGTAGCCATAGATGGTGACCCGTACCTCCACGCCCTGCGCCGCCGAGGCCGGATCAATGCTCTCCACGATGGGCGGGCGTGGCGTGGCAGTGGGGGTAGGTGTTGGCGTGGGTGTCGGGGTCACTTCCTCGGGTGAGCAGGCCCGGCCTATGCGGGCTGGAGCCTGGGGCCGGTCGCCTGCGACGGCCAAACGCCCACCTGATCCCCCCATTGCCAGCGGCAGGTAACGGATTGTCGCCTTTTTCATAGGAAAGGTGTGTTGCAAGAAGAAATCGGTCGGCTTGGTGGCCATCTGCTGCCAGTAGAAGGCGTTGGTCACGGCCAGCGGCGCGGTGGAAATCTGGCGGTCGCCCCGGGCCGTGATGTATGTCGTGGCCTGGTACTGCGGGTCGGGGCTGTAGAAGTAGAGGCGCCCGGGGTTCGCGGCCGGGTTTTTCCGGACGAGGAAGCTATAGCTGTAATGCTCGAATGGCGGGGCGAAGCGCACTTCGACGATGAAGTTCTGGACGTCGAAGGGGGCGCCGCTTTCCGCATCGCGGGCATCGAAGGCGATGTATGAGCCGGGGATCGGAGGTGGCCGGCGGCGATCAGGACGGGCCGGGTAGGCTGCCCGCCCCACCTCCTCGCCCGGATCAAGGGCCTGGTTGAACGGGTTGATGTCGGCAAAGAAACCATGTGCGACGAACAGCTCATCCAGGTCGCTCAGCTCCCGGCCGCGCGAGTGACGTGAACCGACACCTTGTTGCTTCAAGACGTCGTAAAGGTGCTTGACGTCGAAGATGTAGCCGTAACCGGCAGGGGCTGTTGACGATTTGGGCACGGCATCGCCCCAGTCAGCCTGCACCAGGTGCCAGAGCGGCCCGAAGTCCATCTCAACGCAGTCGGCGTAGGTGGTGGCGATGCCGTTTGTGCCGGTCATGACGGAAGCGTCGTCGGCGTTGACGGGATCCATCAAATCCCACAACAAGCCCGCCACGGCGAACTCCTCGCTGGTCCAGGTCGCGAAGTTGCTCTCCAGGCTCGGGTTCGCAGCTTCCGAGAGCTTGTACAGCTCTGGACGGTCCTCCCCGGCGATGTTGCGCGCGACCATCGAGGAGAAGAACTCGGCGAAGCCCTCGGCCCGCGAGTCCGTGGTCAAGGGGTTCACGTAGCCGTTGTTCCAGACGCCGCCGTGGTTCGCGTCACCAGGGCTAAACGGCATCAGGTTGCTCAGGGTGTCGGCCATGACGTGATGGCCAAACTTATGCCACTCGCGGTTGTCAGGGCGACCTCCATCCGTGAAGTCACTGCTCCCCCCGGCTGCCTCGATGTTGATGAAGGGGTCCCCCTGGGCAATGTTGAGGTTGGCGGTGTTGGGACCTTGCCAGAACACCCCGTTTTGCGTGGAAAAGGCCACGATGTCCACCGGCAACTGAACTCTGAACTGGCCGCTCAGGCCCACTATGACATTACAATCATTCATCCCTTTCAGGACGGCAACAGGCGAGTCGCGCGCCACCTCTGGATTGCCTGAAAGGGGGATCAAGGTTCCGCGGTCAGCACCTGGGCCAGGGCCGGCAGAGCCCGCAGCGGGACCTCCAGCCGGACGGTGCCCTCCTCCTCGGTCAACGGGGTGCCCCAGTCCAGCAGCCTTTTCATCAAATCCTGCAACGATGGCCCATAGGCCACCTCCACGTTCGCTGCTTCCTCCAGCAATGCCCGGTCCAGCTCGGCCAGCCTCGCCGTCTGGTCCGGCGTGAGCCGGCCGGCACGGTACAATTCGCCAAGGGTCTGGTGAAGATCTTACTAACATCACTGGCCTGATAGCCCGTGGTAATCGTGCCGTGCAGCGGACTGTAGGCGACAAAGATATATGCCTCAGGTTTCACCGCACCTTGAACGTGCGACGGCGACAGGAAGCCGGCAAACGGTTGCCCGAAATACCGATAGGTCCAGACCTGGACGTTCGGTTGAGAAACAGCCCGATGCAAATCAGCGATATACTGATCCGCCGTCGTGCCGACCGGCTATTGCTGTTCATCATGAATGCGCTTTAACAGGTGGATTTCGAGTGCTGGACGCGGCGTCAAAGACAGCCAGCCTCATCGTCACATGGCAACTTGCATTGCCGAAGGGATAACGCAGGGAATCACCGCGTCTCCGCGTCACCCCTCCCCGCGTCTCCCTGTCCCCCCGGCCTCCGTTCGCAGGCGACGGATGAGGAAATCGCGCAGCAGGGGGTGGTAGTGATACACTCTCGCCCGGTGGTTCTCGTGACCTGGTTTGGTAAGGCCCATTGGCGCTTGTGCGGGATTGCCGTTCCGGCCCTTGTCGGCTAAAATAGCGATTGCGAACGATGTTGCGCCAGAGAGGGACAGACATGCATGTTGCTCAGGAGAACGACCTGATCCTGCTAGTTGGCCGTGATCGCCGCCGCTATCTGATCCGCCTGCAGGCAGGCGATAAGTGGCACGGCCATCACGGCCTGATCCAGCACGACGACCTGATCGGGCAGCCGTTGGGGCGCACGGTCCATACTCAAATCGGCTATCCTTACCTAGTGCTGGAGCCCTCCACCCACGACCTGATCCAGCAATTGAGGCGTACCACACAGATCATCTACCCCAAGGATGCCGCTCACATCGTCTTGCGCCTCAACCTCTTCTCCGGCCGGCGCGTGGTGGAGGCGGGGACGGGCAGCGGCGGGCTCACACTGGCCCTGGCACGGGCGGTGATGCCGGAGGGCCATGTCTACTCCTACGAGGCGCGGCCAGAGATGCAGGAGCTGGCTCGACGCAACCTGGAACGCCTGGGGCTGCTCCCTTACGTGACGCTCAAGCTGCGCGACATCATCGAGGGATTCGATGAGTCGGACGCCGACGCTTGCTTCCTGGACGTGCGCACACCTGGCGATTACCTGGCTCAGGCTTACGCCGCGCTCAAGCAAGGCGGCTTCTTCGGCAGCCTGGTGCCGACAACCAACCAGGTGACGGAACTGCTGGCCAGCATGGAAGCCCACGGTGGGTTCATCGAGGTGGAGGTAGAAGAGCTGTTGCTGCGGCCGTACAAGCCGGTGGCCAGCCGGCTGCGCCCTGCCGACCGCATGGTCGCCCACACCGCTTATCTGATCTTCGCTCGCAAGGTGGCGCTGGACGACGAATCACTCACCTGGAAGCCCGCCATACGCAAGACCCATCTGGCGAAAATGGCAGCGCAGCAAGCGATGGTTGAGAGAGAAGGGGAAGACGAAGAGCCTGTACCCGATAGGATGAGCGAAGTGGGCGAGGACAATTGGTGACGCGTTGGTACGAGTACAGCGGCAGCATTCACGTGCACACCACGGCCAGCGATGGCACGGGCACTCACGCCCAGTTGGCGCAGGCTGCCCAATCGGTGGGGTTGGACTTTCTTATCGTCACGGATCATAACGTGCTACCCTTGTCCGAAGAAGGGTGGCGTGGCTCCGTGCTTATGCTGGTGGGGCAGGAGGTGCATGACCCTGACCGCAACCCCGAGGGCGATCATCTGTTATGCCTGGGCGTGCGTGAGGACGTCACTGCACTGGCGAAGGATCCACAGGCACTAATCCATGCGGTGCAGGCGCAAGGTGGCCTGGCTTTCCTGGCACATCCCTACGAGCGAGGCACCCAGATGATGCCGGAGACCTACTCCTGGAGAAGCTGGGAGGTGACCGGCTACACGGGCATCGAGTTATGGAACTACATGTCGGAGTTTCGGGCCTACGCGCTGAACTGGTTCGTAGGGCTCCTGATCGCCAAGGCCCCCCATTGGTTCACGACCGGCCCTCTGCCGGAAACGGTGGCTCGATGGGACGCGCTGGCTCAAGGGCGACCGGTGGTGGGTCTGGGCAGCTCCGATGCTCACGCTTTTTCCTATTCCTTAGGCCCTTGGCCTCTCACTATTTTCCCTTACAAGAGATGCTTCCAGGCTGTCAACACCCACATCTTGACCCCTGAACCCTTTTCAGGAGACTTGAACCACGATCGGGCACTGGTCCTGGATGCGCTCGGCCAGGGGCATTGCTGGATCGGTTACGATTTGCCCGCCTCCACGGTCGGTTTTCGTTTTCAAGCACACCAATCTCATCATATGGCCATCATGGGCGACACGTTGCTGGCCAATCCGCGCACTTTCTTCGAAGTCCAGCTTCCCCGCGTTGGACGCATCCGCCTGCTCCGTGATGGGAGAGTGGTTACGCAGGTTTACAGTGACGAGTTACGCTTCACCAGCGCGCGGCCGGGGGTCTATCGCGTGGAGGTGTATCGTCGCGTCTGGGGCCGGTGGCGGGCCTGGATCTTCAGCAATCCGATTTACGTGCGGCTGCGTGGCACGTGATCCGTGGTGTGTATTTCGCGGTACGTGGTGCGTGTTCTGTGGGAGGTTAGCGGCGGCGGAAGGCGCGTAAGGCCGTGAGCCCCAGGACGATGGCACCGGCCAGCGCGGAGAGCCCTACGGCGAGCGGACCTGACACCGTGACGGTGATGGTGATGCTGGATCGGTCAGGCGTAGGGCTTGCTCTGAGCCCTCGGCCCGAAGGCTTGACCGAAGGGGTGGGCGTGGCAGTAGGGGGCACGCGTCGGGTGGGGGTGATGCTTGCCCTGAGCTTGGCCGAAGGGGTGGCCGTGGGTGTATCAGTTATAGCTCAACGCATTGAAGCTGGCCGGTTGATCACGTGCCGCGTATCTACGATCAGCGCTGCCCGTTGCGCGACCTCGTTCCAATCATACCAGCTATGATCCGTCACGATCATCACGCAGTCCGCCTCCTCCAGCGCCCGCTTCAGATCGGACTCAGAAGTCAAGCCACGATCGTTGTGCGAGAAGGATGGCACATAGGGATCGTGGTAACGCACATCGGCGCCTTTAGCTCGCAGCAGTTCGATAATGTCCAGCGCCGGCGATTCGCGGACGTCATCAATGTCCCGCTTGTATGCTACCCCCAGCACCAGCACCCGACTACCCTTCAACGGCTTCCCTGCCTCGTTCAGAGCATCCTGCACCTTGTCCACCCAGTATCGGGGCATCTCGCTGTTGATCTCTCCAGCTAACTGGATAAAGCGGGCGTTGTAGTTCAACGTCCTCAGCTTCCAGGCCAGGTAATGAGGGTCCAAGGGGATGCAGTGGCCACCAATACCCGGGCCAGGGGTGAACTTCATGAAGCCATACGGTTTGGTGGCTGCCGCCTCGATCACCTCCCACACATCCAGCCCTAGCTTGTCGCACATCAGCGCCACTTCGTTCACCAGCGCGATGTTCACTGCCCGGAAAGTGTTCTCCAGCAGCTTGACCATCTCGGCCGCGGCCGGGGATGAGACGGGCACAACCCGGCTCACCACCGCGCTGTACAAGGCCAGGGCCACCTCCAGGCAAGCTGGTGTCACTCCGCCCACCACCTTGGGCGTGTTCTCCACGGTGTAGTCCTTGCGCCCGGGGTCAATCCGTTCCGGCGAGAAGGCCAGGAAGAGATCGCGGCCGACCTGCAAGCCACTGCGTTCCAGCATGGGTCGCAGCAGCTCCTCTGTCGTCCCTGGATAGGTCGTGGATTCGAGCACTACCAGCATGCCCGGATGGACGTGCGCGGCGATCCCTTCCCCTGCGGCCAGCACGTAGCGGATGTCCGGGTCCCGTGTCTTGTTCAACGGCGTCGGCACGCAGATAATGGCGGCATCGCAACGGGCGAGCACATTATAGTCGGCGGTGGCGGAGAGAGAGCCATGGATGGCTGACCGCTGACTGCCATCGTCAATCGTCGGCGGCCGACGATCGGTCGCTGCGCGGCCTGCGACGAGTGGAGCCAGTCGCGCGGAGGGGACATCCTGAACATAAGATTGTCCGCGGTTGACAGCCTCCACCTTACAAGGGTTCACGTCAATGCCAGTCACACGGAAGCCAGCCTCGGCGAAGGCAACAGCCAACGGCAGACCGACATAGCCCAGGCCGATCACCGCCACGGTCACCTGGCGCATCTGGATCCGCTCGATCAAACGCGCTGCTGGAGCATCCACCGATCGCCCCTCTTGACTCACAGACTGGACAGGATACGCCATTTCATCTCCTCTCATATCAGCCGTGCAAGGATCTCCTCTGGTACCTGGCTGCGCAGATGGGGATAACGTTCGATCAGCCGGGCGATATCGGCCAGGTCCTTTTGGCGCTTGCTGGCTCGCTGGCTAGGGTCAAGTGCTGACGACGCATCTCATCCCGGATGCGGGCCAACGTCTCATCCAGCGAGATTCGGGGAGCCCACCCCAGGAGAGCGTTGATCCGGCTAATATTGGGCACTCGTCGGCGCATGTCCTCGAAGCCGGGCGCATACGCCTCATCATACGGCACGTAGACGATCGGTGAATTGCTCTCTGTCACTGCCTTCACCCGTCGGGCCAGCGCCTCGATCGTCACCTCTTCGGTGCTGCCGATGTTGAAGACATGCCCGGCCGCCCCCGGATGGGTCATCAATCCTGATATGGCCCGCACCACATCCGCCACATCACAAAAACAGCGGCTTTGCTGGCCGTCGCCGTACACCGTGATCGGCTCACCTTGCAATGCCTGCTTCACGAACCGTGGCACCACCATACCATAGCGGCCCGTCTGTCGTGGTCCCACAGTATTAAAGAGGCGCGCAATCACCACCGGCAGGCCGATCTCTCGCTGATAAGCCAATCCCAGGAACTCGTCCACCATCTTGGAGGCGGCATATGCCCATCGGCTACGTGAGGTCGGCCCCAAGACGACATCATCGTCCTCCTGGAAGGGGACCCGTACCCCCTTCCCGTACACCTCAGAGGTGGAAGCGATCAGCACAGGCACTCGATACCGCGCGGCCGCCCGTAAGACGGCCTCGGTCCCCATGATATTATCCTCAATCGTATGAACAGGGCGGCGCACCACCAGGTCCACACCTACCGCCGCTGCCAGATGACAGATGGCGTTGCACTCACTGGCCAGCCGGTCCAGCACAATCTCGTTCATGATGGTATCAATGGCGAAGCGGAAACCGGGCCGGCCCTGCAAGTGAGCAATGTTTTCAAAACGGCCGGTGGAGAGATCATCAATAATCGTCACCTGGTGTCCATCGGCCAACAACGCCTCTGTCAGGTGCGATCCAATGAATCCCGCTCCACCGGTGATCAAATAGTGCATAGCAACCTCCGCTATCTTTATCCCTGAGGCACGTATTTTGATTCATGTCGTGCAGCTACCAGGGCACGACACACGATAGTCACGTCAAAGGGTCAACCAAAAAAATACGGAAGATAAGGCGCCGGCGGTCACCCCTCTTCCGCTTAGAGAAATGTCGTTATAAAATTCGCTTTCTCCCCACTCCCTGAGAGGGTCTGTGAAAGCCTGAGGAGGTGCCCCCGGCCCGACTCGAACGGGCACGCCCTAAGCGGGCACAGGCCCTCAACCTGCCGTGTATGCCAATTCCACCACGGGGGCTCATACAAACGCCATTATAACACGATTCATCCGCTTGTCAATCGCGCTCGCCTATCGTAGAATTCCCCCTGAACCGTTCCTGTTTCCTTTGACTCAGGAGGAACAAACCTGGTTTACTATGCTCATGGCTGACTGACAACTTTGAACGGCCCCCCCTTCTCGTTGTCATTTCTTTCGTGGAATCTCTGACTGGGGTTCAGGCTATATGTCAGTCGGCCAGGAAGGAACCTGCATGAAGATTGCACTGGACGCCATGGGGGGTGACCACGCTCCTGCGGCCGCAGTGGCGGGAGCTGTGCAGGCCGCACGAGCTTACGATCTGGAAGTGATTTTGGTCGGTGATACTTCGCGCCTTCAGGCCGAGTTGCGCAGGCACGACACGCGTGGCCTCCGCCTGCCCATCGTACACGCTTCGCAAGTTGTGGAGATGGACGAGCACACTATGGCCGTCAAACAGAAACAGGACGCGTCTATGGTCGTCGCCATGCGCCTGGTGCGCGAAGGGCAGGCTGATGCTTTTGCTTCCGCTGGCAATTCCGGCGCGGTGATGGCAGCCGCTCTGTTCGGCTTGGGGCGGATTCCCGGCGTGGTTCGACCAGCCCTGGTCACTATTTACCCGATGCCTCCCCATTTTTGCATCCTGTTGGACATCGGTGCCAATGCCGACTGCAAGCCAGAACACCTGTTACAGTTCGCCATTATGGGAGCCGCTTACGCGGAGAAGGTGCACGGCATCTTGCAGCCGCGGGTGGGGATCGTCTCCAACGGTGAAGAGCCGGACAAGGGTTCTATTCTCGTGCGAGAGGCGTTCCCCTTGCTGGCAGCCAGCGGGTTAACCTTCGTGGGGAATGTGGAAGGGAAGGACATCCATCGGCATGTGGCCGACGTCGTGGTCACGGATGGCTTTACCGGTAACGTCATCATCAAACTGACAGAGGGGGTCGTCAGCTTCCTGGCCCGAATGATCGCCCGCCAGGTGACGAGTACATGGCGTGACCGTCTGGGGTTATTGCTAATGATGCCTGGCCTGGTATTGGCGCTACCTGGTCTGCTGGTTATGTCTCCCACTCTGCGGCGCACACGTCGCCAGTTAGATTGGCGGGAGGTCGGTGGTGCACCACTTTTGGGTGTGGATGGGGTTGTTATCATCGGTCATGGACGCTCCGATGCATACGCTATCCGCCACATGATCCGCCAGGCCAAAGTCGCTGTAGAGCAGGGATTGGTTCCTACCATACGAGAGGAAATTCAACGTGTCGTTCAGATGCCATCAATCAGGGAGAGGGTTTGACGATGTGGTCAATGGATGAGTTGCGCGAGCATCTCCGCCAATTGTCGCCGGCTGCCCGGATGCTCCTGCTCCGTGAACTGCAGACCATCAATGGTGCACAAACGTCTGGGCAGATAAGTAGTGAGACGATTCAGGAGGCATTGGCCGAACTGGCGGCCAGTGAGCGCCCAGCGCGGCCGCGTGTGGTCGTCACAGGCATGGGGGCCATCACCCCCGTGGGCCTGACTGCTCCGGAAAGTTGGGAGGCTTTCGTGGCCGGGCGTTCCGGCGTCGGGCCGGTGACCCGCTTCGATGCTAC
>DAOUAJ010000240.1:0-5423 GCA_034433615.1 Anaerolineae bacterium
CCATATCCCGCAACGCCCGATAGACGATGCTGGGGTCCACCTCCCCCAGGCCGAATTCCATCAGTTGCTCCAGCAACGTGTAGCCGTGGGCCGGCTGCCGATGGAGGAGCAAGAGCAAGGCCGACTCCAGCATCCCCGTCCACCGTCGGGCCCACCCTCTCCCTCTGCGATGCCGCGCTCGCACGTTCGCTCCTTTTCGTAGTATCTGAACGCTTCCGATAGCATTATACCATACTATGTGCTGTTTGTCAATAGGCATATAGCACATAGGGCAGATGACGGTCACTTCCAAGAGTGACCGTCACCCGCCGGTCTCAGGGTGCCCGGGGCATTACGCCAACCCATCCAGGGTTCTCCCCGGCTAAGCGGGCAGGGTTCGCCGTCCGATCCCCCGATACTGCTCCAGGGTGTCCTCCACCTCCACCTCCATGAAGCCAGCCCCAACCAGCATCCGGCGCAGTTCCTCACCCGGCGGCAGGAGGTCCTCCCCGATAGTAAGGATCCATTTTCCGCAACCCCTGTTTAGGGATTTGTGCCTGAAGCCAGATTGACATACAATCCATCTAGGAGGTGGATTGTATGCCAGTCAAGACACGTTCGGTTGAGTATCAGACGGTTGTCGTCGGTGGAGCGTATCTGGTAGAGTCCTGTCCAAATCCGCCCGATGTGGCTGCATAAGCCGAAGCGGTTGGTGGGGTTGACGTTGTTGATTATGAGATGAAAAGGGGTACAGGCGAGGGAGCGACGTTCATGTCAGAGCTGGTGCGGGATCAGTGGGCGGAGTGGCTGCTCAGCCGCCGCCACGGCGGCGATCCAGAGAAGTACGAAGCGGCAGTGGAAGACCTGCATCCAGTGCGCGACCAGGTGCTCCAAAGGGCCAAGATTGCCGAAGGCGACGTCGTGCTCGACGTTGGCACCGGTGATGGGCTGATTGCCTTTGGTGCTCTTCAGCAGGTGGGGCCACACGGCCGGGTCATCTTTAGTGACATCTCGCCGTACCTGCTCCGTTTCTGTCGAGCGATGGCCGAACGACGGGGTGTGCTCGCGCAGTGCCAGTTCCTGCAGGCCTCCGCCGATGATTTGTCTGCTCTGGCGGATGCTTCCGTGGATGTGGTCACGGTGCGTTCGGTTCTGATCTACGTTTCCGCCAAACAGAGGGCCCTCCAGGAGTTCTATCGGGTTCTCAAGCCCAAGGGACGGCTGTCAATCTTTGAGCCGATTAACCGGTTTGGCCTGCCGGAGGCACCGCATCTGTTCTGGGGGTACGACGTAACTCCGGTTCAGCATCTTGCGCGGAAAGTTCGCGCGGTGTACCAACGCCTCCAGCCGGAAACCGACCCCATGCTTGACTTTGATGAGCGCGACCTGCTTCGCTTTGCCGAGGAGGTGGGTTTCCAAGAAGTTCGCCTGGAATTAACGGTAACCATCAGCCCTGCCTCTAGTGTTAACTGGGACGATCTCTCGAAGAGAGCCGGCAACCCGAAGATTCCCACGCTGGAGGAAGCAATTGCCCAGGCACTCACCCCTTGCGAAGCCGAGCAGTTCACTGCCCATCTACGTCCGTTGGTAGAAGCCGGACAAGGGAGGGTGCGTGGGGCCCAAGCATTTCTGTGGGCGGTCAAACATTCACATTCATAGGAGGAGCAATCACCATGCGCATCGCAATTGCTGGCATTTCCCATGAATCTAACACCTTTTCGGCCGTACCGACCCGCCGCGCTGACTTCACGGTGCGGCGCGGCGCCGAGATCCTGGCTGAGCCGGGGTTTCAGGAACTGATTGACCACTTGCAGGTGGAGCCGGTACCCATCCTCTACGCCGGCGCGCTGCCCTCCGGCCCGGTGGATACCGCCGACTACCAGGCGTTTAAAGCGGAGATCCTGAACGGGCTGGCTGCGGCCGGCCCTCTCGATGGCATCTTTCTCATCCTGCACGGCGCAATGGTTGTGGACGGCGTGGGAAGCGGAGAGACTGACCTGCTGCGGGCCATCCGCGCTCAGGTGGGAAAGGATACGCCCATCGCGGCCCGGCTGGACCTGCATGGCAACCTGACATCTGAGTTTGTGGAGATGGCGAACGTGCTGGTGGCCTACCGCACCGCGCCCCATCGCGACATGCTTGAGACGCGAGATCGGGCGTTAACGCTGCTGGCTGAGGCGATTCGAGCCGGCCGTCGGCCGTGCACGGTCATAGTGCGGCTGCCGTTGCTCCTCCCCGGCGAGCAAGCCGTCACCGATGCCGAGCCGATGGCCTCGTTGATGGCGATGCTGCCAGAGATAGACGCCCAGCCGGGCATCGCCTCTTCCTCCATCATGGTCGGCATGGCCTGGGCCGACGTACCTCATTCCAGCTCGACCGTGCTGGTAGTGGTGGAGGACGCGGCTCATCGGGGAGCAGCAGAGACGCAAGCTCGTCGGCTGGCAGGGGAGATGTGGGCGCGGCGGATGCAATTCGCCTTTGACGTAGAGACGTTGCCCGTGGATCAGACGATCGAGACTGCGCTGGCAGCACCGGAGCCGACGGTCTTCATCAGCGACTCGGGTGACAACGTCACGGCGGGCGCGGCCGGCGACGTGCCCTTCGTCCTGGAGCGGCTGCTGGCCCATCGCGTGCCGGACGCCATCTGCGCTGCCATCGCTGACGCCGAGGCCACGCGCCGCTGCTATCAGGCAGGGCTGAGAGCTACGGTCACTCTGACCGTGGGAGGGCGTCTGGACACTGTCAATGGGCGGCCGCTGGCCATCACCGGGCGCGTGGTACATCTGGCTCCCGGAGACGCCGGCATCGCGACCGTGCAGGTGGACGGTGTACAAGTGATCCTGACGCGGGAGCGTCGTGTCTTCGCTTGTCTGGACGATTTTCGTCAGGCGGGCGTGGACGCGCTGGCCCATAAGATTGTGGTGACCAAACTCGGCTACCTCTTCTCCGAGCTACGGGACGTAGCCCCGCGCGCCATCATGGCCCTCAGCCCTGGCTTCACTAACCTGAACATCACCAGCCTCCCCTATCGCCACGTGACACGCCCTATCTATCCGCTGGATCCGAAGGTGGAGTGGACACCCGTCGCGACAACAACTTAATCTATGCCGAATAATTTCAGGCCGTTGGCAGGGAAGTCCTCATCAAACGTGTAGACCCGTGGGATACCGGCATGAAGGGCCTCGGTCCAGAGCAACGCGTCGGCAAAGGAGTGGCGTTTCGAGTCACAGCATAGACGCAAAGCTTCCAATGCCAGAGGCTTCGAGAGGTTTAGAAGGCGGATATTGCGTCGTTGAATGAACGACATCAAAGCATCAACTACGGAAGCTCGGGGAATACTGTAGACAGAAGTTAGTACGTAGGCGGTTTCTGCTAAGATCACTTCGCTCAGGATCAATGGCTGATCACTATCAATGATCTTGGCAGCCATTGCAGCCATCGCTGGCGGGTCGTTAGTTAAATACCGGACAACGAAACTGGTGTCTAGAAAAGCGGGCGGTTTTGCTTCACTCATTCGCCCGCCTCACTAACGATCCATTCGCTAGCGACAGCCTTCGACCAGGCCTCTTCACGCGCTTCTGACCATTTTTCAGGCGGAATCATTTTCTCTGCCTTATCGGCCAGAACTCCGCGCAGTGATTCTTGATGCTCTGGTGGGTAGAAGTAAACTTCCACGTGATCCTCTACCAGTTTCTGCACGGCAATATAACCGGGCTGCAACCCCAGAGCATCTCGAATCGCCTTCTCGATGACGATTTGCCCTTTTGATCCTACTGTGCTGGCCATAGTTATACTCCAAGTAATTAGTTATACAAATACAACAACAGTATACTTTACATCTGTTTTCATGTCAAGTTTCTTTAATCGTTTCCCCCGGCTTAATACTACAACGCCTCAACATTCCATCATCCTCATCACGTAGAGGCGACCCCTCCATGGTCGCCTTCCAGTGAACGGGCAGGTTGATCTCGCACATCTCCGCGCAGGCGTGGTATAATTTTGTTGACCGGAACCGTAACCGACGCTGTGGCCACTTTCTCAGCTATCAGCTATTAGCTATCAGCGTCCTGAAATCTTTCGGACTGAGTCTCTTCGGGCTGAGTCCCTCAGAGCTTGCCCTGAGCAGAGCGAAGGGGCGAAGCCTCAGGACGAAGTCTACCACGCACGTAAAGGAGCATCTGATCATGGCGAGTAAGAACTACATGGCCTTTGACCTGGGCGCTTCCAACGGGCGCGCAGTCGCTGGCCGCTTTGACAGTGAGCGGCTCAGCCTGGACGTAATCCACCGCTTTGATAACCCTATGATCCGGTTACCCCGTTATCGGCACTGGGATGTGTTGGGGCTGTTCCGCGAGCTGATGCAGGCCCTGCGCGCCTGGGCCGCTCGTGGCGAAGGCCAACTGAGCAGCGTCGGGGTGGACACGTGGGGCGTGGATTTCGGCCTTATCGGGCGGGATGGTTCCCTGTTGGGTAACCCCATCGCCTATCGAGACCCATTCACAGAAGGGGTGATGGACTCGGTGGTGGCCGAATTGGGACGAGGGTTCATCTTTGAGCAGACGGGGTTGCAGTTCATGCCTATCAACACCCTCTACCAGCTCGTCGCGTTGGCTCGGGTCAACGCCCCTCAGTTGGAGATGGCCGACCAGCTCCTGATGATGCCTGACCTTTTCCACTACTTCCTCACAGGCGAGCGAGTAGTGGAGTTCACCGATGCCACGACGACGCAATGCTACAATCCGCGCACAGGCGATTGGGCCTGGACCTTGATCGAGCGGTTAGGCCTGCCGCGCCGTATCTTCTCGCCGGTGGTGCCACCCGGCACGCGAGTGGGTGGCCTGCTTCGGCATATCTCCGAGGAGACGGGCGTGGGGGCCGTGGACGTGATCGCACCTGCCTCCCACGACACCGGCTCGGCGGTGGCGGCTGTGCCAGCTCAAGGTGAGGATTGGGCGTACCTCAGCCTGGGCACCTGGGCATTGATGGGCGTCGAGGTGCGTACGCCGATCATGACCCCTGAGGCTTTGGCGGCTAACTTCACTAATGAGGGCGGGGTGGACGGCACCTATCGCTTCTTGAAGAACATGACAGGGCTGTGGCTGGTACAGGAATGCCGTCGGATCTGGACGCGAGAGGATGGTCAGGCCACCAGTTGGGATGACCTGACCCGCATGGCAGCGGGAGCGGCCCCGTTCCGCTCGCTGGTGGACCCTGACGACCCAGCTTTCCTCCATCCGGCGGACATGCCGCAGGCCATTCGTGTCTATTGCCAGGCGACCGGTCAGCCGGTGCCAGAGAATCGTGGGGCGATATTGCGCTGCGCGCTGGAGGGGATGGCGCTCAAGTGCCGGTACACGATTGAGACCCTCATCCGGTTGCGCGGCCGGCCGCTGCGGGTGCTGCACATTGTAGGCGGAGGTATTCAGAACCGGCTGCTATGCCAG
>DAOUAJ010000241.1:0-8901 GCA_034433615.1 Anaerolineae bacterium
AGGCGGAAGATGAAAGGAGACAAGAACATGGTCGCCGAGATACAAGCTCGAGCACAGCGACATGACCGGCTGGTTAGCTGGATCGTGGTTGCCCTGGTCGTGGTGGCGCTCCTGGCGGGGTGGGGCGTCAAGGCCGCGGCGGAAGGGCGTACGGCAGCGGTCGAGGCCGAGGGCCTGCAGCTTCGCTACCCCGCGGGCTGGGTCAGGGTCAGCGTTGAGCCACCCGTCCTGCTGCGGGCCGAGGAGTGGCTGGGCCCCGCCCGCAGCGCGATCACCGTGCAGCGCCGTCCCCTGCCGGCCGTGCAGAACCCCCTGCGCGCCGCCCAGCAGACCTTGACCATGGAGAGGGCGCGAACCTGGACGGCCTATCGTACCCTGGAGACCGACGAGGCCGCCACGGTGGCGGGGCGCGCAGCAACACGAGTCGCTTTTGCCTACGTGGAGACCAATCCCAACCCATACCTGGAAACCATGCCCGTCGTGATGTATGGCGAGGACTATCTGATCCAGGTCGGCAATGACGTGTACGTGGTTACCCTGACGGCTCCCGAGGCCTACTATAGCCGGGTGCAAAAGGCCCTGCAGAGCGTGGTGCGCTCGCTGCCGCGGTAAGGAGAGGGGGAGACACGGTGAAGGGGAGAGAGGGAGAATCTCTCCTTGTCCCCTTGTCCCCTTGTCCCCTTGTCTCCTTGTCAGTCGTTTCGCGGACTTTACAGCCTGTAGCCGCGACTTCCAGTCGCCAGGCTTACCAGGAGGACGAAATGAGAACAAGAGGATATCTTCTTGTGACTGTCTTGCTTTTGGGATTGCTCCTGTTCCCGGCCCTATCCATGGCTCAGCCTGATGCCTACGGCAGCGGCCGTGGGTTGGCTCAACAGCCCAAGGGCCCAGCACAGATGGAGCAGTCGGTCGTGCAGATCATCGCTGTGGATGAGGGCCGGGGGGGCAAGTTGTTGCCGAAGTGGAGCGGCACGGGGACTATCATCTCCCCCGACGGCCTGATCCTGACCAACTCCCACGTGGCCATGCCCAGGCTCATCTGGGACGACCCCATGTTCGATTACGATTTGCTGATCGTGGCGCTGGCGGCCAGCCCGGATGAACCGCCCGAGCCCACCTATCTAGCCGAGGTGGCCCAGTACGACGCGAGCCTGGACCTGGCTGTGCTCCGGATCGTCCAGACCCTCGATGGCAGTCCGGTGAACACAAAGAGGTTGAAGCTGCCCGCCGTCTCTCTGGGCGATTCCGACACGTTGGCCACCGGCGACGAGCTGGAGATCTTCGGCTATGCCGGGCCGGCTGGGGAGCCGGTCGGCTCGGCGGTCGGTAGTGTCGCCGGCTTCTCCAGTGGCCGGGGAATTAAGGGCCGAGCGTGGATCCGGACGGATGCGAAGGTCGAGGGAGGGTACAGCGGCGGCCCGGCGGTTGGCCAGGATGGGAAGCTCATGGGGGTTGTTGCGGCAGGGGCGGCCACCAGCGCTGACGAGGTGGTGCAGTGTCGCTACGATGAGGATACCAATGGGGATGGTGTGGTAGACCAGAATGACACCTGCAGCGCCACCGGCGGAGCCATCGGCACTTTGCGGCCCATCAACCTGGCCCTGCCCCTGATCAAGGCTGCTACGAGCGCGGTAGGCCCCGAGCCTACTCCCGTGCCCCAACCGCAACCGACCCGCAAACCGCCAGCCGTCGAGGCCAGCGTCAGCCGGCTGATCTTCGCGCCGGACATTGACGAGTATGAGCAGCCGGTGACGGTGGTGGAGGCGCTCCCCTCCGGCGCTGAGGCGCTCTATCTCTTCTTCGACTACGAGGGCTTCGAGGACGGTGCGTCGTGGCAGCCACTGTTGATATTCGATGGCGAGACCCAGGAGGATGTGTGGTCCGCTGGCCAGTGGGAAGGCGGTTCGCAGGGGACCTGGTGGGTGGGCATCACCGGCGACCCGGAACTGGATGATGGCACCTACGAGTTCGTCATCACCTACGAGGGGGAGGAGCTGGAGTCGGCCACCATCGAGGTGGGAGGGCCCGAGGAGGAGTATCCCGCCTTCAGCCACATCGTCTTCTCCGGTGGCGGGGAAGAGGGATACTTACTGCCTGGAGGGATCAAGGAGATTGAGGTTACCTTCGAGTACGCCAACATGACCCGCAACACGGCCTGGTCCTACATCGGCTACTACCAGGGCGAGGAGATCGCCAGAGGCGAAGGGAAGCCCTTCACGCGGGCTTCCGGCACCGCTTCTCTTCCCTTGAGCAGTGAAACGGGCTTCGAGCCGGGGGTCTATCGCCTGGAGCTCTACATTGAGGATCGGCTGGCCGCCACCGCCGACTGCCTGGTGGGTGAGAAGGGAGCCAAGGAACTCTTCGGCCCGATCACCTTTGCCGAGGGCATAGACCGCAGAGGGAACCCGGTACGGCCGGGCACCACTTTCAAGAGCGGGATCAAGGAGCTTTACGCCTTCTTCGATTACCAGGGAATGCAGGATGGCTGGGAATGGGGCTGGCAGTGGTCTATTGACGGTGAGCCGTTAAAGCTCCAGAACCGCACCTGGCAGGATGGCGAGAGTGGCCAGAATGAGTGGATCAGGCTCCGCAGTGACGATGCCCTCCCTGAAGGTGAATACCAGTTGGACCTGTTCGTAGAGGGAGAGATGGTGCAAAGCGGCACCTGCACCATTGCCGGCAGAGGGCCGCGGCCCACACCCACTCCCAAGCCGCCGGAGGACGGTGTGGAGGTCTATGGCCGCATCACCGATGCGGAGACCGGCCGCGGCATCGCCGGCGCGTACTTTGTTGTATTGCAGCCGGGGATCACCGTGGCGGATTTCGAGGGAGATGAGGCCGACATCTACAGCATAGCCCAAACCGACCGCAAGGGGAACTTCAAGCTGCCTGACCCGCTGGTGCGCGGGGAGACCTACAGCATCATCGTTGCCGCCGAGGGTTATCGGCCAATCGCTGAAGACGACGTATATGTAAGCGAGGATGTCGAATCCCCCGTTGAGGTCAATGTCGAGTTGAGGAGGGCCAGGTAGGAGATGACAGACAGATGAAAAATGACCGTCACCGGGCAACGGATGTCACGGCCGACGAGTTAGAACCTGTCCGAAAAATGTGTAGGACAGGCCTTCTGGCCTGTCGGGACAGCCTGGAAAGGCTGTCCTACAAGGATTTCCGAATAGGCTCTTGGACTATGTTCTACACCATGGTGGATGAGGATACGATGGTTTGGGAGGATCACGTGCTCGGCACACAATGGACAGTTCATCGCAGGAGATAGTAAGGTGAAGCGAATCATTCTCGCCGTGAGCCTGACCCTGGCGTTGATTTTCCTGGTTGCGGCGCAGCCGTCTCAGGCCCTTGACCGCGGCACCACCCAGCGGGTGATGAAGTCGGTGGTACAGTTGATCGCTGTACGCGAGGGACGGTCCGGCCGGCTTATCCCCAAATGGGGCGGTTCCGGAACCATCATCTCCGCTGACGGCCTGATCCTGACCAACAACCATGTCGCATTCCCACGGGCGATGTGGGACGACCCCGAGTGGGATTATGACCTGCTGATCGTTGCTCTGACCATCCGCTCCGACGAGCCCGCTCAGCCGACGTACCTGGCCGAGGTGGTGCAGTACGACCCAGACCTGGACCTGGCCGTGGTCCGGGTGACTGGGATGCTGGATGGCAGCCCCGTGGACTCGGCGAAACTGAACCTGCCGGCGTTGGCCTTGGGGGATTCGGACACCCTCGAGCTCGGCGATCCCCTTTACATCTTCGGCTACCCAACCATCGGTGGCGAGACGATCACCTTCACCAGTGGCGACGTGAGCGGCTTCTCGCGCGAGGAAGGGGTCGAGGGGCGGGCGTGGATCAAGACCGATGCCACGGTCGCAGGCGGCAACAGCGGTGGCACGGCGGTCAACGAGCAGGGGGAACTGGTCGGCGTGCCCACCCAGGGTGGCTCCGGAAGCGGCGAGGAGATCGTAGACTGTCGCTATGTGGCCGACACCAACGGCGACGGCACCATTGACGAAAACGATTCGTGCATCCCCATGGGCGGCTTCATCAATGCCCTGCGCCCGGTGAACCTGGCCAGGCCGCTGATCGAGGCGGCCCAGCGCGGCGTGGGCCGCCCGCCGACCCCGTCGCCGGGGCCTGAACGCGCAGGGCCTGCGGAGGAACCCAGCGTGAGCCGGCTCATCTTCGCGCCGGCGGTCAACCAGGCCGACCAGCCGGTGACCGTCGTGGATTCGTTCCCAAGCGGCACCACTGACCTCTACCTCTTCTTCGACTATCGCGGCTTTCGCAATGGTATCTCCTGGCAGCCGATCCTGGTGCGGAATGGAGAGGTGCTGACCAACACATGGCCTCTCTCGCCCTGGAACGGTGGCCCGCGGGGCATGTGGTGGGTAGGGCTGTCCGATGCGGCCTTGCCCGACGGAAGCTACGAGTTTAGGATCGTGTACGGTAAAGAGACCCTGGGTTCGGCGACGGTCGAGGTCGGCGGCTCGCCGGCCGAGGGGCCAGCCTTCAGCAACATCGCCTTTGCGACGGGCGAAGAAGAGGGCTACCTGCTGCCCGCCGGGGGCAGCGAGATCCGGGCTTCCTTCGACTACGCCAACCTGGGCCCCGACACCCCCTGGTCCTACCGCTTCTACCGTGAAGGGAAAGAAGAGGAGCACAAAGACGGTGAGCCCCTGCCAGAGGGCTCGGGTAAAGGCGCCATCCTCCTGCGCCGCAGCCCGGGGTTCAGCGCCGGGAGCTATCGCCTGGAACTACACCTGGAAGACAGGCTGGCCGCGACGGCCGATTTCGTCCTCAGCGGCGGTGCTCAGGCCCCCTTCAGCCCGATCACCTTCGCTGAGGGGGTGGACCGCAAGGGCAACCCGGTCAGGCCGGGCACGGCTTTCCAGAGCGGGATCCAGGAGCTCTACGCGTTCTTCGACTATACGGGGATGGTGGACGGCTGGGAGTGGGGCTGGCAGTGGTCCATTGATGGCGAAGCGCTGCCGCCTCAGTCCCGTACCTGGGAAGGCGGAGAGAGCGGGAGGAACATATGGATCCGTGTCTACAGCGACGATGTGTTGCCGGACGGCGAGTACCGGCTGGACCTGTTCGTCGAACGGGAATTGGTTCAATCAGGCACGTGTCAGATCGGCGGGGGGACACGGCCGGCTCCCACTCCTACGCCGCAGGGGGATGTGGAAGTTCACGGCCGCATCACCGATGCCGATACCGGCCAGGGCATCCGCGGGGCAACCTTCCTGGTGTTGCAGCCGGGGATCACCGTGGACGCCTTTCGCTGGAGCAAAGATGAGGTCTACGCCTGGGCCGAGACGGACCGCCGCGGCTACTTCGAGCTCTCGGCGCGGCTGCAGCGAGGGGAAGTCTATAGCTGGATCGTCAGTGCCAGGGGCTACAGGCCGGTTTTGGAAGACGGGGTCAGCATCGGGGAGGATGTGGAGTCGCCCTATGAGCTGAACATCGCGTTGCAACGGGCCAGGTAGGGAGAAGGCCTCCATCCCCGGCCTGTGCGAAGCCCCCTGGAGCATAGCGAAAGAGGTTCCCCCGCCGCCAAAGATGGGCGGCAGAGGAAGGGAGTTCCCTCCCCTGGCCCTCCCCCGCAGGGGGCGCCGCGGGGGAGGGCCAGGGTGGGGGCCACGGAGCGCAGCATATGCCAGATTTAGTCGGAGAAAAACTGGGCAAGTACGAGATCACCGCCCGTCTGGCTAGTAGCACCCTGGCCGAGGTGTACCGGGCCTATAACCCATCCCTGGGCCGCGAGGTAGCCCTCAAGGCCTACCGGCCCCATCTGGCCGGAGACCCGGCCCTGGTTGAGCGACTGCGCGGGGAGGCCCGCCGGGTCGCAGCCCTGCGCCATCCCCACATCGCGCAGATCTACGACTGCGACGTGGCCACGGTGGCCGGCCAGCCGCTGTTGTATGTGGTCAGCGAGTTCGCCGAGGGCGCGACTCTGAAAGACCGGCTGGCGGCCTTGAAGGCCAGCGGACAGACCATGCCCCTTGCGGATGTGGTAGCTCTCGTGCGGGCTATCGCCAGCGCGCTGGACTACGCCCACAGCCGCGGGGTCGTCCACGGCGGGCTGAAGCCGGCCAACGTCCTGTTCACCGCCGCGGGTGAGCCCGTGCTGGCCGACTTCGGCGTCGCCCGGGCTGCCAGCGCAGCCCTGCAGGCCCTGCCCGCCGACCCGGCCGGCACCCCAGCCTACATGGCTCCCGAGCAGGTCAGGGGCGATCCCGTAGACGCCCGCGCTGATATCTACTCGCTGGGAGTGCTGCTCTACGAGCTGTGCACCAACACCCTGCCCTTCACCGCCGACACCACCACCGGCGTGCTGATGCGCCACCTGACCGAGCCGCCGTCCCCGCCCACGCGGGCCAACCCCGCCCTGCCCCTTGCGGTGGAGCAAGTCATCCTCAAGGCGTTGAGCAAAGCGCCGGCCGACCGCTACCAGACGGCCGGAGAGCTGGCCGCCGCGCTGGAGCAAGCCGTGACCGGGGCCGCAGCCGCAGCCCAGCCAGTCGGAGCGGAGGCCCCCGCAGCCGGCACTCCCCCTGGCAAACCCAAGGCCCGGCCCGCGATCCCCATCCTCTCGTCCCTTTTGGAAGAGGAGGAAGAGGCGCCGAAAGCTCCGGTGCAGGTCGCAGCGAAGGCGGAGAAGGGGGGCAAGGAGGGGATCCGCAACTTCCTGGTCGGCCTGATGGCCCTCTTCACCGCTGCGTTGACCCTCATCGAGCGGTTCCTGAAGGCGGTGGACGTCCTGCGTAACCCTCTGGTCGGGCTCATCGTGGTTGGGGTAGCCGTCGGCGCCATGGTGATCAGCGCTGGTTACGTCATCGCCCGACCCCAGCTCTACAAGCGCTGGCAGCGCCGGCTGGCTGCCGTCGGGCTGATCCTGACCGTGCTGGCCGCGGCGGGATGGGGTGGTTGGACCCTCTACGACATGAAGCGCCCGCCCAAGGGCCTTATCGTCCTCATCGCCGATTTCCAACGGGAGCCCGGCGCACAGGTCGTAAATTACGCTCAGGAGATCGAAGATGGCCTTGTTGAGGCTTTGGAAAAACTGAATGTAGAGGGCATTTACGTGGAGCGCGCTTATGAAGTCTACACGGAAAAGGATGCCCGTTCCCGTGCCGCTGCCCGCAAGGCCACCATCGTCATCTACGGGCAGTATGATGATCGTACTGTCCGCCCCCGTTTTGAGCTGGTGAGGGCTCCTCAAGAATACCTGCCCGCTCTCAAGCAGGGGAATCTGAAATTGGCCGCTATGAATCAGTTGGAGACCTGGCTGAACAGGGAATTTAGAGAAATGACCTATATCGCCCTGTCGGCCATCGGCCTGGCCTATTATGCGGATGGGCAGAATGACAGGGCTCTCACCTTTTTCAATCAGGCTTTGGGGTCTCTCCCGGCCGATACACAACTGAAAGGCAGAGAGGCCATCTACTTCTACAAGGGTTCCGTCCACTTTTACCTGCATCAGGTCCCTCAGGCCCTGACGGCCCTGCAGGAGGCCGTCCGCCTCGACCCGGAGCTCTATGCGGCCCGCCACAATCTGGCCATCGCCTACAGCCTCAACTGCGACTATGCCGCGGCGTTGCGGGAAAATGAGGAAGCTCTGCGCCTGAAGCCCGATAGCGGCGATGCTTACTACTTCCGCGGCGTGGTGCTGATGGGTAAAAGCCGCTGGGAAGAGGCGGCGGCGGCCCTCGGCAAGGCGGCGGAGCTCTCGCCGGACGACGCGGCCATCCACGCCGCTCTGGGCCAGGCCTACGAGAAGCTGGGCCGCGCTGACGAAGCCGTGGCCGAGCACCAGAAGGCCATGAGTCTGGCCGAGGGGGAACTGAAGGAGAAGGCTGACGACCCCCAGGCCATGGCCGCGCACGCCGACACCTTGTGGAGCCAGGGCAAGTTGGAAGAGGCAGCCGCCGAATACCAGCGCGCCATCAAGATAGGGGCGGACGGCCGTCCGCCCCTGCGCCCCGACCGCCTGGCCTGGCTCTACCGCTCGCTGGGCCAGACCTACCTGGACCTGGAACGCTGGGCCGAGGCCGTGAACGCCTACAATCGCGCCGTCGCGCTCTCCCCTGGCCTCTCCGCCGATCACGCCTCCCTGGGCATAGCCTATCGGCACCTGGACCAGCCCGACCAGGCTGTGGCGGCCTACCAGCAGGCTCTGGCCCTCCTCCCCTGCGACGCCAACACTCATGACCTGCTGGCCGACCTCTACCGGGAACTGGGCAGGACTGACGAGGCGCTACAGGAGTATCGCGCCGCCGTACAATACGACCCCGACGACTTCACCGCCTGGCATACCATTGGCCAGATCCTGGAGGAGCGTGGAGAGGCCGACAAGGCGCAAGCAGCCTACGAGAAAGCCGTTACCACCGCTCAGAGCTATCTGGAGCACAACCCACGCGACGCGGCCGCGACCTCTATGCTGGGCCTGATGTACCTGTTATTGGGCGAGACCTCCAAAGCGATCTCCACGCTGGAACGGGCCGTGGCCCTGCAGCCCAGTGCCGACAACCATTACGCCCTGGGCAACGCCTACTACGAGGCCGGGGAGTACGAAAAGGCCCTGGCGGAGTACCAGGCCGCGCTGGCCGCCGACCCCAGCCACGTGGCTAGCGCCGTCCGCCTGGGCGACACCTACGAGCAACTGGAGCAGATGGCTGAGGCCATCGCCGCCTACCGCCAGGCGCTGGCGCTCAAGGACGATGCCGACGTTCACTCCTTCCTGGCGGCCTTGCTGAAGCGACAGGGGCAGATTGACGAAGCGATCGCCGAGTACCAGGCCTCGCTTCGGTTAGAGGACAACGTCCTGGCCCATCTCGGCCTGGCCGAGCTCTACGAGCGCGCCGGCCAGGTGGACCAGGCCATCGCCGA
>DAOUAJ010000242.1:0-13252 GCA_034433615.1 Anaerolineae bacterium
CCCCGCCGGACTTCCCCTGCTGGGTGTGACGGAAGTCTCTGAATAGCGCCATGAGAGGGGGTTGTCCGCCCCTGAAGTATTATACCATAGAGGGCGGGTTTTGGCCTTCTCTGGGCAAACATGTTACAATGGGATGCTAATTTAAAGGTGCGGTGCATTTATCCAGCAACATGAAAAGGCCCTGGCCCCCTGCCAGGGTTGGTTGACAGGATTGACCAAGGGTGTTATGATCAGCACGCATGTTCTATCCGATGATGCGTACATATTTGCGGGAGGTGAGGGAAGGTCATGGCGCAGGACAAGTTGATCATTCGCGGCGCACGCGAGCATAACCTCAAGAACATTGACCTGGAAATTCCCCGGGACAGGCTCATCGTCATCACAGGGCTGTCCGGCTCCGGCAAATCCAGCCTGGCCTTCGACACCATCTACGCCGAAGGGCAACGGCGCTACGTGGAATCCCTCTCTGCCTACGCCCGCCAGTTCCTGGGGCTGATGGAAAAGCCGGACGTGGATCAGATCGAAGGGCTCAGCCCCGCCATCTCCATTGACCAGAAGGGCGCATCCCACAACCCGCGTTCCACCGTGGGCACAGTGACCGAGGTATACGACTATCTACGCCTGCTCTTCGCTCGCATCGGCATCCCGCACTGTCCTCAGTGCGGCCGCGAGATCGCTGCGCAGACGGTAGAGCAGATGGTGGACGCCATTACGGACTATCCCGAGGGCAGCCGCCTCCTCATCCTGGCTCCGCTGATCAAGGGCCGCAAGGGCGAGCATAAGAACGTCTTTGAGGACATCCGCAAGGCCGGCTTCGTGCGGGTACGCGTCAACGGGGAGGTGCACGAGGTAGACGAGGAGATCGAACTCGACCGTTACAAGATGCACACCATCGAGGCCGTGGTGGACCGCCTGATCGTGCGTCCCGTCCTCGCTAGAGGGAAAGCCGACACCTCTCCTCTAACGGGGACAGGCGGCAACGGCAGCGAGCCGGCCGGACTGGATCGCTCCCGCTTAGCCGACTCGGTGGAGACGGCGCTGCGGCTGGGCGACGGAGTGATGATCGTCAGCGACGTCACTGGCGAGACGCCCCACGATCGCCTCTTCTCTGAGCACTACGCCTGTGCCTACTGCGGCATCAGCCTGCCGGAAATTGAGCCGCGCACCTTCTCGTTCAACAGCCCGCATGGTGCCTGCCCCACCTGCACGGGCCTGGGCAGCCAGATGGAGTTCGATCCAGAGCTGATCGTGCCAGACCCATCGCTCTCTCTGGCTGATGGGGCGATCCAGGCACCCGGCTGGTCGCCGCGCCAGAATCAGGACGAGACCTACCACGGGCAGGTGTTGCGCGCCGCCTGCGAGCACTACGGCATCCCGATGGACGTGCCTTACCAGGAGCTCAGCGCCAGGCAAAAAGAGATCATCATGTACGGCGGACGTCGCACCGATAAGATCACCGTCCGCTACCGCAACGCGCAGGGGCAGATCCGCAGCTACGATACCACTTTCGAGGGGGTGATCCCACAACTGCAGCGGCGGTACAGGGAGACGGCGTCCGACTACATGCGGTTCGAGTACGAGCGTTTTATGTCAGGCCGCCCCTGCCCGGCCTGTGGCGGGAAGCGGCTGCGACCGGAGGCCCTGGCCGTCACGGTTGTCGGCAAGAACATAGATGAGGTCACGCGCATGTCCGTGGTGGACGCGCTCCGGTTCATCGAGTGGCTGCAGGGCACACCCGATGAAAACGACCCGATGCGGGTGCCGGCCGACTCGCCTCTGACGCAGCGGGAGTACACCATCGCCCGCCAGATTCTCAAGGAAATCCACGCCCGGCTAGGGTTCATGATGGACGTCGGTCTGGATTACCTGACGCTGGATCGGGCCGCCAACACCTTGAGCGGCGGCGAGGCTCAGCGTATCCGGCTGGCCACCCAGATCGGCTCTCAACTGATGGGCGTGCTCTACATCCTGGACGAACCGTCCATTGGCCTGCACCAGCGTGACAACGCCCGCCTGATTCGCACGCTGGAGGGGATGCGCGACCTGGGCAACACGGTGCTGGTGGTGGAGCACGACGAGGAGATGATGCGGGCCGCCGACTGGATCGTGGACCTGGGACCGGGCGCGGGTGAGCACGGGGGCCGTGTCGTCTGTTCCGCGCCGCGGGACGAGTTTCTCCAGTGCCGCGAATCGCTGACGGCCGCATACCTGCGCGGCGACAAACAGATTCCCGTACCACCGGCACGACGGCCGGGCAACGGCGAGTATTTGATCGTCAAGGGGGCCAGCGAGAACAACCTGAAGCACATTGACGTGCGCATCCCCTTGGGCAAGCTGGTGGCAGTGACCGGCGTATCGGGATCCGGTAAGTCCAGCCTGATCATCGAAGTGCTGTACAAACGGCTGGCGCAGATGCTCTACCGGGCTAAGGACAAGCCGGGCCGCCACGACACCATCCTGGGCCTGGAGCATCTGGACAAGGTGGTTGACATTGACCAGTCCCCTATTGGGCGCACACCACGCTCCAACCCGGCCACTTACACGAACGTGTTCACCTACATTCGGGAACTGTTCGCCAGCCTGCCGGAGGCGAGAGCGCGCGGGTATGCGGCCGGGCGCTTTTCCTTCAACGTCAAAGGAGGGCGCTGCGAGGCCTGCCAGGGGGACGGCATCATCAAGATCGAGATGCAGTTCCTGCCTGACGTGTACGTCCCCTGCGAAGTGTGCCACGGCCGGCGGTACAATCGGGAGGCGCTGGAGATCAGGTACCGCGGCAAGTCCATCGCCGATGTGCTGGATATGACCGTGGAGGAGGCGCTGGAGTTCTTCAAGAACATCCCACGCATTCGCACCAAGCTGGAGACGTTGTACGATGTGGGCCTGGGATACATCAAGCTGGGTCAGCCGGCCACCACCCTCTCCGGCGGCGAGGCGCAGCGCGTTAAGCTGAGCAAGGAGCTGAGCCGACGGGCCACCGGCCGCACCCTCTACATCCTGGACGAGCCGACCACCGGCTTGCACTTCGCCGACATCGCCCGGCTGCTGGCGGTCCTCGACCGTCTGGTGGATCAGGGCAACACCGTTCTGATCATCGAACACAACCTGGACGTGATCAAGCATGCTGACTGGATAATTGATCTGGGGCCAGAGGGTGGCGACAAAGGGGGATGGGTCGTGGCCGAGGGGACCCCGGAGCAGGTGGCCCAGGTGCAGAAATCGTACACGGGCCAGTTCCTGAAGCGCGTGCTGGAGGACCATCGCACGCCGCAATCGGCGTAGGGGCGATCCCTCCGTGGTCGCCCCACACGCTGGGCGGGCACAGAGGCGTTGCCCCTACTGGGTACATCATATGGACGCTGCACGTTGGGTTCAAGGGATGTCCCTGATGGAATATGTCCGGACCTCCTCTGTTCGCCATCGCGTGTTGCGCAGGCTGGCAGAGGTGAGGCTGTCTGACGAGGTTAGCGCGTTTTTCAAAAGCCTGCCCACCCCAGTGCTGGGGCTGGTCATCACCGAGGACTGGTGCCCAACGGCGCCGCCGGCATTGGCAGTGCTGGTCCATTGCCGTGAACTGAGCGGCGGCCGCCTGGACGTGCGGGTGTTCAAACGGGGTGAGAACCCGGATCTGATGGGTCAGTACCTGAAGGACGGCAAATTCCGCAGCGTCCCGGTCGTTGTTTTCTTCGATGAGCAGTTCCGCCCCTTGGGCGACATCCGCGAGAAGCCGGTGTTGCCGGAGTGGGCTGGCCTGGGAGAGAACGAACGCAGGCAAGCAGAAATCAGCACGGGCTGGAGCGAGGTCTGGGGCCGGGCGTACATGGCGATTTTGCACCGGCATGTGCAGGTTGGTGTTGCCTGAGTGATGCAGGATACAAGATATGGCAGTCCGGTGGTAGGGTGACGAAAGAAGCCATATCTGAGGCCATATCGCTGGTGTATAAGGCGTTTCTTGATCATGCACATGAATATGTTCTGAAGCAATCTCAGCTATGAATACTGTAACCGGGTGCGTTATTTGATGGCAGCGATGAGAAGGTGTTCCCACTGTATCACCCCCTGTTGTTTATAGGAAGTGTGGTAGAGGCTAGGATGCATAAATCAACTATCGCTCATGTATCCCGAGAAGAGCTAATGGCTCTTTACAACGATCAGAGGCTAACTATATGGGAAATCGGTAAACGCTTCGGAGTCTCAGACGAAGTTGTTCGCTATAGAATGAAACAATTGAACATCCCGCGGCGAAGTAAATCCGAGGCTGCCAAAAAGTTGCACTTACGGGCCAGAAAGCTACGACTTGATCGCAGTGAGCTCGAAAGGTTATACGTTTTGGAAGGTCTCGATACACCAGAAATCGGGCGGCGTTTTGGAGTAACTGGTGATACAGTTCGTAGATATCTTGTGGAGTATGGAATTGAGCGACGGGACAAATCTACTGTCGCAATTCGATATTCACGTCGTGATTTCTCCGGTGATCTACTTGAGAAGGCTTATTTGATCGGATTACGTCAAGGTGATCTATGGGTTGCTCCGACTAGCGGAGGGCCAATTAGTGATTCTATCACGATTACGTGCACGACAACTCATCTGGAACAGATAGATTTATTTAAAGCAGTGTTTACTTCTTACGGACATGTTGCTGTGAACGGATGTCGAAATGGCAATTATGTTGTGAGATGTCACTTGAGCCGTAGCTTTGAATTCTTGCTGCCTAAGCAAGACTGCATTCCAAAGTGGATACTTGATGACTCAAGCATGTTTGTTGCGTTTTTGGCGGGTTACACAGATGCTGAAGGATGCTTTTGTGTGCCTGCGGACGGGAACGCACTCTTTCGTTTGCAGTCGTACGATGTGACAATCCTGCATCAAGCTCATAGTGTGTTGAACCATCGACTGGAGATCATATGTCCTTCCCCTCGTCTAGCAATCCCTAAAGGCTATCCAACTACGGATGGATATCGATTGAGGCAAGACTGTTGGTCATTGACTGTCAAACGTAAAATGGCGCTCTATCGCTTGTGTATACTGCTGGAACCTCGTCTAAAACACAGCAAGAGACGAAGGGATATGTACGCAGTCTGGCAGAATGTAGTTGAGCGTGGGATTGAGGAGAATTGATAACCATGACTAAATACTATCATTTCTGGATCGAAGGATGTCAAATGAACTATGCCGATGCGCGACAGGTGGCGCTAGCCCTGGAACGCGTTGGTTATCAGATGACAGAACAGGCTGAACAAGCTGATGTTATCATTCTGGAAACCTGTACAGTCCGGCAGAGCGCGGAAGATAAGGCATACGGCCGTTTATCGAGCTTGAAGTCCGTAAAAGAACGCCGCCCTGATACGGTCCTTGCCGTTATGGGATGTCTGGTGGGGGTCAAGGGCAACCAGGTGCTGCAAGAGCATTTCCCATATGTGGATGTATTCATGCCGCCTTCTACCGATGGGGCATCCCTGATAACTTACTTGCAGCAACGCGAAGCAAAGGCCCATGAGGAGGCGACCTTTGCCAAACGCTCGCTGATCCAGGATGGCGACATTGCACTCCCTGCTTCACAAAAAGGGGTGCTAATCTCGGCTCCGGTAGCTGCAGTCTATGGCTGTTCGCACGCTTGCACTTTCTGTCAGATTCCACTGAAGCGCGGCGTCGAACGCAGCCGGCCGCTGGACGAGATCGTGGCTGAGGTGCGCGGCCTGGTGGCCCAGGGGGTGCGAGAGGTGACGCTGCTGGGGCAGATCGTGGACCGCTACGGGTACGACAACGGCGGCCCCGACCTGGCCGATCTGCTCCATGCCGTGCACGAGATCGAAGGGCTGTGGCGCATCCGCTTCCTGACCTCGCATCCCAACTACATGAACGATCGCATCCTGGACGCCGTGGCTACCCTGCCCAAGGTGTGCGAGGTGATTGAGGTGCCCATCCAGGCTGGCGACGACGAGGTGCTGGCCAACATGAAGCGGGGATACACCGCCGACGACTATCGGGCGCTTATCGCCCGCATTCGTGAGCGCATCCCTGGCGTGGCAATCCACACCGACATCATCGTTGGCTTCCCCGGAGAGACCGCCGAGCAATTCCAGCGCACGTACGAGATCCTGGCCGAGCTGCGGCTGGACAAAGCCCACCTGGCGATGTACTCGCCGCGGCCAGGCACTGTGGCGGCCCGCCGCATGGCCGACGATGTGCCGCTGGAGGAGAAGAAGCGCCGATTGCACGCGCTGGAGGCATTGCAGGAAGAGGTGGTCGGCCAGATCAACAGCCGCCTGCTGGGACAGACGGTGGAAGTGCTGGTGGATGGCTTACATAAGGGGAAGTGGCGTGGCCGCACGCGCACGGACAAGCTGGTCTTCTTCACCCACCCCGACGATTGGCGCGGCCGGCTAGCCCTGGTGCGCATCACGTGGGCCGGGCCGTGGTCCATGCAGGGCGAGGTGGTGGACGGAGACTGTCGTCATTGACTCGCTCGAGCAAAGAAGGGATTCGCATGCTTGGGCGGTGCGGCGCGGTTGTGATGGGAAAATTGAAAGCCGCTAGTGAGTGAGCGCGCACACAATAAGACCATCCTTCTGGGGGAGGTTGATCCTGTGCGCATGGGTTTCTCGGTGAAAGTGCTGGGCCAGGCTGGCCTGAAGTCTCACGACACCCGGCGCTGGCAGAATGCTCCGCATCTCAGCGTCAGTTTGGCCTACCTGCGTGACATCTTGGGCTACCTGGAGCGTTCCGGCCTGCGTATGTACCGCATGGCAGCGGACCTGGCACCCTACCTGGCCCACCCAGGGCTGCCCCAGTTCGCCCATCAGATCGAGGAGTGCGGTTCCGAACTGGCTCTGGTGGGGGAAATGGCGTCGGCCTTGGGCGTGCGTCTCTCCTTCCACCCCAGCGCCTACGTCGTCCTCAGTGCCGTGGACGAGGCCACGGCCGCGCGCTCGATGCGCTATCTCACAGGCCTAGCGCGCATGCTGGATGCGATGGGACAGGGGCCAGAAACGGTCATCGTCCTCCATGTGGGTGGTGCCTACGACGATCGAGAGGCGGCCTTGACGCGTTGGGCCACGCGCTACTTCAGCTTGCCAGAAGCCGTCCGTCGCCGTCTAGCTCTGGAGAACGACGATACTCTCTTCTCGTTGGCCGACGTCTACCGCTTGCATCAGCGGACCGGTGTGCGCCTCGTCTTTGATTACCTCCACTACCTGAACCACAACCCTGAGCGCATCCCTCTGACCGAGGCCCTTGATCTGGCACTGAACACCTGGCCGGAGAATGTGTACCCTAAGGTCCATTTCTCTTCGCCGCGCACGGAGCTCCGCCGGGTCAAAGCGGACTCGGGGGTACGATTGCAACCACCATTGTGGACGCAACATGCCGACTACGTCAATCCCTTCGAGTTCATCGCTTTCTTGCACGCCGCCGAAGGGAGACGCCCGTTTGATGTCATGCTGGAGGCGCGGGCGCGTGACCTGGCGGCGTTGCGCCTGCAGGCTGACTTGGCTCGCTATGCCCCTGAACTGACCCCGTGGTTGGAGTCGCCCCCGGCGCAGGTGACTGAATCCCCTGAGTGGTACACGGTCTGGCCAGCCCAGAGCGAGGAGGACGCCCGTGTGCTGGTGGTGGTGATGAACAACCTCCGTGACTTCGCCCTGGCCCGGGACGCCGGCTGGTATCGCATCCCGCTGGCGCGAGCGCCTCGTCTGGTAGCAGCCGATTACCTGGCTTTCTACCAGACCCGCGTCTTTGGCGACGAGGCATGGTCCGTCCACCACTATGCGCCAGTACGAGGTTATCGGGTCGTGACCCGCGTTGAGCTCCTGCCCGATGAGCCCAATCACCCACGGGCAAAAGATCGCTACTACAAAGTCGAGATCGGGCCTCTGCAGCGCCTGGAACGTCCTATCCCCAGCCGACGCCTCCGCCGCATCACCTTCATCCCCACCACGCTCTCTCGCCTGCTGAAGGCGCAAGAGATCAATGATTTGTGGATGGGAAACCCCTTGCAGGAGCAACTATGGGCGGAATTGAAAGCGCAGAGCATCGAGGCCGAGCGCGAATACACCGTGCGCGAGGCCGGCGGAGAGTACCAGGTGCCTTTCGCGGTGCCATGCCGTGTCGGGGGTATAGCCCTCAGCACGGGCAGCCTATCAGGCGAAGAGGAGGCCGAGCTGCCGCCAGGGTGGACCTGGTTGCAGGTGGTGCCTGATGAAGGAGCGCCAGCGACGGCCGGTTGGCTCTCGCAGCTTCAGCGGGAGATCGTCCGACGAGGTGGGGTTCTGTAGCAGGAGAGAAGCATTCCCTGGGCCGCCCAAGGCCCCACGGCTTGACAGAAAACCTGAGTCCGCTTATCCTACAAGTAAGCGTTCAGTTATCAGCGGTTAGCGTTCAGCCTTTTCCTTAAAAGTGTCCTGTCTGACGTTATGTGTGCCGCTTGGGAGTCCAGTTTGTCAGCGTTTGCCAATGTTGGGCTATGGGAAGTCGCCCCCTCTTGCTCAACAGGGTGTATTCAAAATGAGTTGGGCTGGGCCTCCTGACCGAAGCCCTTTATGGGGCCTTCCAACTGAATTTGAATGCACCCTGCTCAGTAGCTGATAGCTGATTGCTGACTGCTGAACGCTTACTGCGGTTATTCAGGCAGGGGGCGAGGCAGCAGCCCGGGAGGACGGATAAAGCGATGAGCAAAGAGCGAAGCAGGCGGCGTGCCCGATTCGGCGGGCAAGATCGTGACCGACGGCCAGCAATGTCAACAGCATTGGTGGCGTCCGAGTTGCTGGAGTCAGGTGATGCCGAGGCGGCTGTGGCCCTGTTGGAGCCATTGGTGACGGAGCACCCGGACGCGGTTGAATACCGCACGTTGTTGGGGGCGGCTTACAGCGTGTTGGAGGATTACGCGAGCGCGCTGGCACAGTTCAATGCAGTCATTGCGCTGGATCCAGAGAATGACGCGTTGTACATCCCTCTAGGTGCGTTCTACGCTAGTCTGGGTCACCTCGTGCTGGCCGCGCGTACTGTCTCACGCGCGGCACAAATGATAGCCCATCTGGAACCAACCATCAGCGAAGAGGTCCAAAGCATACTGCGGGAAGCCAACGAGGCCGTCTCCGATCTGGCTGCGGAAAAGAATGTGCCCCTGGAGACCGTCTGGGACGCGGTGTACTGGAGAGAGAATGGCATCGTGCAAGGATACCTCCTGGGCGAGCCGGCAACGGCCGAGGAGTCTCTCCGTAAAGCGATTACCATCATGCCCAACTGGCCTATGCCCTACAACGATCTGACGATGATCCTGTTCCTGGATGACCGCTGGCAGGAGGCCGTAGCTGTCCTGGAACGTGTATTGCACGAGGTGGCCCCTGATGATCTCGATGCTGCGGTCAATGCTTTGCGCATTTATTCCTCATTGGGCGATGCAGAGCAGGTAGCTCGCTATCGGGAGCGGTTGCATTCGTTAGAACGACACTTTGATCTCGAGGATGCTGATGTGCTGAACCGAGTGGTAGAGGGCTATGCCGCGGCGGGAGACGATCAAGCAGTCTATCGCCTGTTGCAGCAGACCACCCTTCCGGTTGACGAGTGGCGACATCCAGAGTGGCTGGGGACGGCCGCCGCCAATCTAGGACGTATGACCGAAGCGCTCAAGCATTGGCAACCGCTTGCTGAAAAGCAGCCCGCCAGCCTGGCCACTGTGTTTGTACACTCGGTGAAGGAAGGGTGGGGATGGCCACCGGACAACCGATTCCCATATTTCACCCCTTATGAATTACTCCCTATTCCTGTGTATGAAGTGCTATCTGGTGAGTTCGAGGAAGGAGAGGATGATCAGTTAATCGAAGAGCGACTTTCGGCGTGGGCTAACCGGTATCCAGGCATTGCCGACGCGTTCGCCTTGTCCCTGTGGCATCCGGATACGCCTGACGATTCGCGTGAAGAGATTGTGGATATCTTGGCTAGCCTGGGATCTCCACGCGCCGTAAAGTTGCTGGAGGCGTTTGCCACCGGTAAACAAGGCTCTGATAGCGCCCGTCTATGGGCAGCCGATGCGTTGGTCGAGCTGGGTGCCATTCCAGCCGGCAGCATCTTGCGCATGTGGATTGATGGCCGCTGGCAGGATACGGCAGTTGGGGGCGATTGGGAAGAGTCAGACCTGGCCGTGTATTACCCGCCCGAAATCGAGGAAAAGCTTGAGGCGGCATCCGAACTGTGCCAGGCAGGCCGGTTCGACGAAGCGCGACAGGTGTATCGGGAGCTTCTGGCTCAGAACCCTGATATGGCTGAGGCGTACCTGGGGTTGGCCCACGTTGACGTGGATCAAGGTCATTATGCTGCGGCGCTGCAACTCCTGCAACGCACGATAGAGATCGCGCCTGACTACGGGCAGGCTTATCTCCTGACAGCGCTGGCGCATCTGAGGCGCGAGGAGTGGGATGAGGCCATCGCCGCGTTGGAGCAGACAGCGGAATTGTGGCTTCCAGAGGAACTCAGGGTCACCCAGGAGAGAGCTTGGGCATATGCCCTGGCCCGGAAAGGGGACAGGGTAGGTGCTTCTCTCCATCTGGATCGTCTGGCTGCGTTGCTCCCGGAAGGCGACGAGACAGTTGCTGTCATAAGGGCCTCGCTTGATGCTCTGGATAGCCTATCTGGGTGGATGCAACGTTTACAGGAGCAAATGGAACGCCGCCACCAGAGGGCCCTGGCGCGCCCTATCATTGCGACCGACTTGGCTTCGTTGCTGGCTCTGCACACTAAAGATAATCTGGTGAGCATAGCACGAACCATGGGCGTGTCTTTTCGTCACCCCATCCGCAAGGCAGAACTGATCCAGCTTATCGCGCAAAAAATGCCCGATGCCGATCTCATCCACGAAGCCGTGAACAGCCTGTCGGACGAAGAGTGCACGGCTCTGCGTCAGGTGATCCAGGGGGGCGGCCAGATATCTTATTCCGAGATGGTGGACATGCTGGGTCCAGAGCCAGCCGATGAGGCAACCGATTGGTATTATCAGGAGCCAACCAATGCCATCGGACGACTGCGCATCCGTGGGTTCCTCTTTGCTGGCACCCGCGGCGGGCAGGTCGTGCTGGTCATGGCGGATGAACTCCGCCCACTATTGGCACAAGCGTTCGGCTTGCCCTGACAGAAAGAAAGCCTCGAAGGTCGTAACCGTTCAATGCAGGAATCTTCGTTACCGGCTCTATTCGACTACGATCCGGACACCATTGATCCTGAGGAGCAGGCCCGCCTGGAACTGGGGCCGTATTATGAGCCTCGCGCGGCTCGCTCTGCCCGCCGAGTAGGCCTGCACCGCGAGCGAAATCGCTGGATGCAACGCCTGGCCGTGGCGACCGTCGCCTGGCTTGCCCTCTACGTTCCTTATTTTATGGCCTGGGTTGTGACCGGCCACCGCCCACTGGATGTGATCCTGCGTTTCCTGCCGTCTTCCTGGCTGTGGACAGTCTTCCTCACCCACACACTGTTAGTAGGCGGTGCATGGGGATGGTTGTGGTGGCGCGCTGAAAGGGGGCGGCGTCGGCTTCGGGAAAAGCTACAGACGGCGCGCACGCTAGCTCAACTCCTCCAATTGACCCCCAGTGAGTTCGAGGAGTGGACAGGCGAGTTGTTCCGCCGCCGTGGCTATCGCGTGACTAACACGCCGGACACAGCCGACCACGGCATTGACTTGATCGTGGATCGAGCCGGGGAACGGGGCATTGTCCAGTGCAAACGCTACCGGGGCACCGTGGGGGAGCCTATCGTGCGTGACCTGTTCGCCGTCATCGTGAATGAGCGGGCCGACCGCGGCTACCTGGTGACGACGGCCAGCATCTCTGATCAAGCACATCGTTGGGCGCGGGGCAAGCCCCTGGAGCTGATTGATGGCGAGAAGCTGGTGCGGCTGGCGAGCGACTGAAAAGCAAGGGGGGTCATGGCAGGGATAGAAGCGAAGCCGACCAGGTCCTCGGTGTCCTCTCTCACTCAGGAGTGGGCTTGGCGGCTGGCGGCTATGATCGCTTTGGGTGTTTGCGCGTGGTTAGCCGCCTGTCAGACCCTGCCCAGCCCCAGCCTGTCAGACGCGGCGCTGGCCGTCTACCTGCGCGTCAACGAGGAAAAGCTGGCCCAGCCCGCTGGCACCGACCGCGCTCCGGTGCTCTTCACTGTGGAGCCGGGGGAGTCGGTGGCGTCAGTGGCGCGCCGGTTGCAGGAAGCGCACCTCATCACCGACGCCGAACTGTTCCGCCGCTATCTGCGCTACCGCCGGCTGGACATTGGCGTGCAGGCGGGGCAGTTTAAGCTGTCGCCCAGCATGACCATGATGGAGATCGCACAACGACTGCAGCGCGGCCAGGCGCCGGGGGTGCTGGTGACGGTGCCCGAGGGGTGGCGAGCAGGCCAGATCGCCGATATGCTGGAGCGCACGGGCATTATAGACGGCGACGCCTTTTTACGTCTGGTGGACGCCGGCGCCGCTGTCGCATCCACCCTGGGCAATTACGCTTTCCTGGCCGACCTGCCGGCAGACGCCTCGCTGGAGGGGTATCTGTTTCCTGACACCTACGAGCTACCTGAGCAGCCCAAACCAGAGGATTTGCTACAACGCATGTTGGAAAACTTTGACCAGAAGGTGGCCCCACTCCTGGCGTCCATGCCGCACCCAGACGGGTTAGATGATCACCAGGTGCTGACGCTGGCCTCCATCGTCGAGCGGGAGGCGGTGGTGCCAGGGGAGCGTCCGCTCATCGCCGGGGTGTACCTTAACCGCCTGCGTCAGGGTATGCGCCTGGAAGCCGATCCCACTGTGCAATATGCGATGGGGTATCAGCCAGCAACGGGCCAGTGGTGGAAGACGCCCGTAACGCTAGAGGAGTACGCGGCTGTGAACTCGCCTTACAACACCTATCTGCATCCCGGATTGCCCCCCGGCCCCATTGGCAACCCTGGGATGGACTCGATCCGGGCCGTTCTTCAACCTGAGGAGAGCGAATATCTCTATTTTGTGGCGCGCGGCGACGGCTCTCACGTCTTCGCTCGCACTTTCCAGGAGCATTTGCAGAACGTGCGCAAGTATCTGGGGAGACAACAGTGAGCTCTTCTGCCTACTTCTCTGGCTTGGGCAACCGCGGGATCAGCCCACTGACGAACTCCAATCGGCCATCTCCATCTATGTCTTGGGCGCGAGTCTGGGCAGAGGCATCGCTCATGTAGCCCACCACACACCAGGTTCGGCCGTCCCACTGCCCAACCGTAGTGATAGTCCAACAGGTATGGGCAC